>JAGQPY010000021.1 GCA_020426485.1 Planctomycetaceae bacterium | reverse complement strand
GAACGTGTTCAGCGCCAGAAAATGAATCAGGCCCGGCTTGGTGAACCACCAGACATAGATGGCGATCGCTGAAAGAATGACTTCAATATACATGCCGGCGGCACCGATGATGATCCGATGCCATTTGTTCTTCATCATCCACGAATCAGTCACGTCACAGTACAGGCACGGGCTGAACACCAGCAGCATCACGCCCATTTCGTGACACTCACCGCCAAAGTGGTGGCAGCTGAGTCCGTGGCCGAATTCGTGAATGATCTTGGCGACTCCCAGAGTCACCCACAGATAAATCAGGTTAGGCCAGCCGAAGAAACTCTGGAATTCCGGCAGTCGGCTTTGAAATTCATCAAACTGCGCGCCCAGCATCAGCCACGCGCTGATCACGAACAGCATGCAGGCCCAGACGACGGGCTTCCAGAAGACCCATGCCAGGAACGGATACATCCATCGGAGAGTTCGTTCCGGGTCCCAGCCGGGCAGACGCAGATACATCAGACTCATCAAAGTCTGCTTGATTTTCTGCATTCGTTCCTTGCGGCGTTCACGAACAACGGCCGCACCCTGTCCCGGGCGGTTGCTGATGACCAGGCACTTTTTGTGCAGGTCCGTGATCAACTGCTGAATGTCACTGAGCGTCACCTGAAGCGTTGGAAAGAAGACCTTCAGATCGTCGCGAACCTGTTCCAGACTGCGTTCGCCGTTCAGCAGTTCCAGAATCTTGTACTGTTCCACCTGCAGCCGGTGATACTTCAAGGCGACCGGATCTTTGATCACCTGATAACCAACGCCCAGGTAATCAATTTCAGCAACGACAAGATCCTTCCGGCGCATCAGTGGAATCGGTCGCTGGTTGGAAGCGACCATCTGTGACTGGGATGTCTGACCCGATTGCGCCATGAATTACGCCGAAAACAAAGTCATCAAGTATGTTGCCAGGTGGTCGCTGTGGTTGTAGGGCAGGCTCCCGCGTGCCGTGCTCTTCTGTGACGATGTGGCCCCACTTTATTGAGGAATGATCACCGATTCGACCAGCGACCCTTCTCGAAGTAAATGCCGTCCCTGTCCAACCTTTTTGTTCGTGATCACGGCATGAACCTGCAGACTTCGGTTGCGGTCTGTTTTGATCGTCGGTGAGATCAGAATCACGTGGCCCGTGAAGACTTCTCCCGAGCCTTCGTCGGACTTGGATTCCGCAGCAGAATTTGTGGAGGTCTTCAGGAAGCTGTCAGACTTGGGTGCTGTTTCTCCGCCGGAAACTCGACGCAACAAAACCTTGTCGCCGACATTGATGCGATCTTCGTAATCAGGGCTGACGGTCAACACCGCCAGAACTTCATCCAGGTTCACGATGGTCATGATGGGGTCGCCAGGGCGAGCCGTTGATCCGACGGCCTTCTTGTGGAAGTCCGTCACGACGCCGCTCAGTTCTGCGACTCGCGTGAACTGTTTCAGTTCTTTCTCTTTGGTGATGGTGGCCAGGCCCGCCAGTTTTTTGTCTTCCTGGGCTTTCTCCAGTTCTGCTTTGGCCTGCTCCCATTCCAGTTCCAGACGCCGCATTTCGGCCTCGGTAAACAGCCCGGGAGTTCGCTGTTGTCGAGTCCGTTTGTCATCCAGATCCACCTTGATGGAATCGCGTTTGATTTCCGCAAAACGGATCAGAATATCGGACTCCGCCTTCGCTCGCGCTTCGGCCACCTGAGCCTGAATCACGGCGTCATCCAGGTGAATAATCACCTGACCTTCTTCCACCACTCCACCAAGTGTCGAAGGAACAAGCTTGTCGATGGTCCCCGAGACTTCCACGGAAACTTCGACCTGATCTTTGATCTCAATACGAGTTTCCGAAGCCTTGATCGCTCCGGGAGAATTGAAGCTGTCCTGAGCCACACAGGGATTGGCCACGATCATGAAGACCGGACCGCATATCGCAATGACGGCCCGAGTGAACATTCGACAAATTGCCAGCTTCATTCCTGCAGCCTCCGCCTGAAATCGATTTTTCATCATATCGTTCGACCTTGTGAGCAAGGCACAACCCATCACCCAATCCGGCTTCAGGAACGGCATTGGCGTTCTGGAGCGGAACCTGCTGGTCTGTACATCCGTCCAGCGTAGACACTGATGTCACTCTATGGGGACGCTGTTCGTCACGTGGTCTAACGCATTGCCCCCAAATCAGCAACGTTTTTCCGTTCTTCTGAGCGTCGGGGCGACTGATCCGCTGTGGCTCGACGTCCAGAGTCTCCATTTTAACTTTCGGTCGACAAGTTTTTGGATTTTTGTCGCTTCGTGATGGAATCCTGAGTCAAAACGCCAGAATACAGCACTCTGATATGGGCGGTGATCAACTCATGCGAAAACTTCTGGCCATAGAATCCTCCTGCGACGAAACCTCCGCCGCCGTGATCGCGGAAGATCGCACGGTGCTGTCCAATGTTGTGGCATCACAGTTTGAGCTGCATCAGGACTATGGCGGCGTCGTTCCGGAAATCGCATCCCGAGCCCATGTTCGTCGAATTCTGCCCGTCATTCGTCAGGCCATTGCGGATGCCAACTGTTCGCTGGGCGACCTGTCGGCGATTGCTGTGACCAATGAACCGGGATTGGTGGGATCGCTGCTGGTTGGGCTGACGGCCGCGAAGACTCTGGCCATGAGCCTGAACATTCCGCTGGTTGCCGTCAACCACATTGATGCTCACATCTATGCCTGTGGAATGGGTCAGTCGTCAGACGTATTCCCGTGTGTTGGCTTTGTTGTGAGTGGAGGTCATACCAATCTGTACGATTGTCGTTCGGCCACGGACTGCCGCATGGTGGCCGGAACGACCGATGACGCCGCTGGCGAAGCATTCGACAAAGTGGCTCGCATTCTGGACCTGCCGTATCCTGGGGGACCATCCATTCAGAAGGCGGCCGAACACGGCAATCCGAAGGCCTTCGATCTGCCTCGGCCTATGATGCGGTCCGATCAGCCGAACTTCAGCTTCAGTGGATTGAAAACGGCGGTGCTGTACGCCGCGCGAGGCGTTCCGGGGCCCAGTCAGTTATCCGATACTCCGCCGCATCTTGTTCCTGATCTGGCGGCGTCTTTTCAACAGGCGGTCGTCGACGTGCTGGTCTTCAAATGTCGCCAGGCGCTGAAGTCACTGAAGTATCGCCGACTGTGTGTCGGTGGTGGCGTCGCGGCGAATCGTCTTCTGCGAGAACAGTTGCAGCACATGTGTCAGCGACACGGCTTCGAACTGCTGATCGCTCCCATGGAACTGTGTACAGACAACGCCGCAATGGCCGCCATCGCGTGGGAATACCTTGAACAAGGCCGCACGTCGCCATTGGATGTCGACGTCCTTCCCGGTTTGATTCGCGCCAAACGCTGAACAGAATCGGCCAAGTCGGAACGGTGTCCGACGGGGCACCTCAGGCCGCTTTTGAATTAGCGTGACCCGTGACGGATGGCTGCGTCTGGACTTGCTGAGTCACGAATTCTCTCACCAGCCGGCAGATCCGCTTGACGTCCGCAGCATTCAGATTCACCGACAAAGGCAGCCCGACAATCTGTTGAGTCAGGCGTAGTGCGTGCGGGAATGAGCATCCCGCTGGCTTTCCGCGAGGTGGACAGGCCACCGCGGGAAACGAAAACAGAGTCGCCGTGTCGACTCCATGAAACCACAGGAAGCTGCGCAGAGCAGTTCGCAGTCGGGAACTGATGCGGATGCAGAAATGACTCAAGGCGTGCTCAGTCACCGGCGGCAAGCCAAAGGTGAACGAATTGCCGCTGGTCGCGTTCATCACAGCAGCCATATCTTCCAATGAGGGACGATACGTCTGAGCCAACCGGCAACGATCAGCAGCAAACTGATCAGCCCGACGTAGATTTTCGGCCGCCAGTGCCAGATGCATCGCCGTTGGTGATTGCCACCATTCACGGGAAAGTTCAGCACCGCTGTCTGTTTCGCCCGGAGCGGCAGTCGCCTCGTAGACATCTTCCTGCAGCGAATCGTTCTTGTCTTCGGTGGAGGAATGCCGATCGGCCGCCTTTCGAGCCCATGAATACAGCCACGCATGATGCGCCATAGTGCGAATGACGACTTCCGCATTGTGCCGGATTCGGTTTTGCAGAGATTCTGATTTCAGATCAGCACGCAGTCGATCGCGAAGCCGATTTGCAAGACGGTCGCTGTTGGTGAAGGCCATGCCACCCCAGCCGGCATAGAGCGACTTGCCCAGACCAAAACTGGTCACGGCCAGATCCGAATCCCTCAATCGCCGCATGTCGTCAGCCGTGGGAATACACATCGCCATGTCGAAAATGCGCAGCCGCGCCGATTCGATCAGCTTCAGCGATTCGTCGCAGACGTAGCGGTGACCAAAGACTTCGGATAAGACGATGGCATGTTCGGCCGGTTCGTTCTTCTCCAGCACCCGGCGTTCCATCAGCATTTCGTCAATGCCGGTATCCACGAGCTTCTGACGACGCCCCGACCGCTGAACTGCCTCATGCACCACACGACAGGTAAATGCCGGACTGTAAACCGTGGCTTTTTCGGACAATGTGGCCTCGATAGCTCGCCCGATGCCGTAGCGCGCTGACGGCAGCCAGATGGCGTGCCGCACTTTCAGGCGTTCGGCCCACTGTGCTTCCAGTTGTTCTTTCTGACCGGAAAACCCCAGCCGAAAGGCCGTCCCAAGCGCTCGCGCGATACCGAATGGAGGTCGATGGCGCGGGATCATGTGGACGGCTTTCGGGCGAAAATCATGGCTCCTGGAGCAAGATTTTTTCGCAACATTTTCCAGGTCAGTTCGCCCAGTGAGAACAACGAGCGCACGGCCAGAGATGACTGATTGCTGTGCTGAGCATCGCGAGTCGATACCACTTCAATGGTGAATCCGCACTGCCGAAGTGTTTCCAGCAAACTGGGCAGTGGCATACAGAAACGGTGATCTGTGACCGCTCGCCGAATCAACTGTCGGCTGAGTTTCGGGGCGACAGGTCCGAGTGCTCGACCGGCCGTGACAAAGTGTGACTTCGTGATGGCTCGCATGACCAGCAACCCACCAGGACGAATCAGTGACCATGCTGTTTTGAGTTCACCCGGCTGATCCGGCCAGTAAATGTGAGCATCCAGAACGGTCAGAACGTCCACCGGATTCTGCGAACTGAACAGACGGCAGTCTTTCAGCGACGCACACTGTTCGGCTCGAAAGCCCTGCTGCTGAACGTACAGTACGGCTTCGGGAACAATGTCGACTCCCGCCGCTTCGTACCCGTAACGTCTGGCTTCCGTCAGGAATCCTCCAAATGAACAGCCGACATCCAGAATCGTTCGAGCTTCCGGCAGCAGACGATCAATGCCGCTCAACGCCGATTCAAACATACGCCGTTTGAAATGGTTCAGTTCGATTCCGGCGTCCTGTTGTCCCCAGGGCATCTGAGCCGTGTGGCTGGCTTCATCCTGACTGTCATACGACCCGACAAGGTGATAAGACCGACACTGCGAACACTGAACCCACGGCGACTCACCGCGCGCTGAAAGAAACTGCAACTGCAGTTCCTGCGCAGTGGATGGATGTCCGCAGGCCGGGCAAAAACCAATCGTCTCGCTGAGTTCCGCAGCAGCGCCGGAATGTGCGGCGGACGACGACAGGGTTTGTGGTTGAATCGGTTCGGACATTTCAGCGAACTCCTTTTCGCACGGCACAACGATTGAATCCGGTTGAACAGTATTCCGGAACCTCTGGTCGCCGGAATGACCGGCATTCGGGGTTGCTCAACGGACGGCGACAGCATAACAGCAGGTGAACGTGCGGATGCAGAGATCCTGTCCGACATTCTGCTTCGCGAAACAGAACATGACTCACCCGCTTCGCCACTCCAGCAGTTTCTGCCGATCAACCGGCTGATCTTGACTCGATTTCGTCCGCCGTCGTACCGTCATCAGCCGTGAAAAATCATGTTCGTTGCTGCGCGGCGTGTCGTTGCCTCGTGGTCTTTCGTCGTCCACAGAAAAGCTGTTCCTCATGAGCACATCCGTGAACTCCACCGCCGCTGCTGTCGATCCGGCAGCCCACTTTGTCAGCGTGCTGTTACCGATTCGCAATGAGGAAGCTCATATTGTTCAGTGCCTGAACAGCATTCAGACAAACGACTGGCCCGCTGATCGCATGGAAATCATCGTGATTGACGGAATGAGTTCCGATCGAACGCGTGCGATCGTGTCAGAAATGGCTCAACAGGACGAACGAATTCGCCTGGTTGACAACTCACATGGTTCCGTGCCGTTTGCCATGAACATCGGCATCCGCGCCGCGAAGGGGGACATCATCATTCGAGTCGACGGACATGCGGAAGTGACGTCGACGTTCATTCGTCATTCGGTCGAACAACTGGTACAGCGACCGGAATGCTGGTGTGTCGGCGGCCCCATTGAATCCATTAACGAGACCGTCATCGGCAAGATCATTGCGGCGGCCATGAGTTGTCCCGTGGGTGTCGGCAATTCGCGTTTTCGAACGGGGAACTTCGAAGGTTACGTCGACACTCTGGCGTTCGGGGCCTATTGGAAATGGGTCTTCGATCGCGTGGGAATGTTTGATGAAGAACTGGTTCGAAATCAGGACGATGAACTGAATGCTCGCATCCTGGAACAAGGCGGGAAAATCTATCTGAGCCCCGCCATTCAGAGTCGCTATTTTCCTCGTACCAGTCTGAAGAAGTTGTGGCGGCAGTACTATCAGTATGGTGTCTGGCGAATTCGCACACTGCAGAAACGAGGTTCTGCTCGACTGAGATATTTGATCCCGATGGTCTTCGTTGCCACGGCCATTCTGTTTCTGGCACTCGCAGTGGCCTTTCCGGGAATGCGACCACTGACGGCTGCTTTCGCCGCGATTTACATGGCCGGATTGCTCGCGGGAGCCGTGATGGTTTCACGCAGAACGGGGCTGGCAGGTCTGCTGGTCTCACCGGTTGTCTTCGCCATTCTGCACTTTTCGTACGGATTCGGAAGCCTGTTCGGCATCATCTGGTTTGGCTTCCTGAGACATACCACGCTGACTCACGGTCTGTCCCGATAGTCTGAACGATCCGCGACACCAGTCCGAGTGTCTCCGATGGAAGTCCGCATTCCGGCAAAGGAGCAGAGGACCTGATGTGAGTTCCTGCCGCACCGTGCCTGCCCCGGTGGTTGCGGTTTTCGCGCGGAGTTCGGATGATCCTGAGATCTTTGGTGCCGCGGATATTTCTGTCTGTGGTTCCTGCGACAAGTTGCGAGGTTCGTAAGGTAAGTTGCCAACGGTTTGCAGATCGCACGGCGCAGGTGTCTCGGAGTTTACAGCGGGCTCGGTTGCTGTATGACCATGGCAGTCAGGAGCGCGAGACGCCCGCTTTGGGAAAGGTCGATTGATGAAAAAGACACGACGATCGTTTCTGGGAACGTCAGCGGCCGTCACGGCTTCTCTGATCACCGGACGGTCACCAGCCGATCCGCAGGCAACCGCATTTCCGACTCGGTTCATTACACGCGGACCACGACATCACTGGTTCGGTTACTACGACAAGTTCCAGTTTGACGTCACCGGACGCTATGTTCTGGGAATGCAGGTTCCGTTTGAACATCGTTCCCCCCAGCCGGACGATGTTGTTGAAGTCGGGATGGTGGATCTGCAGGATGGTGATCGATGGATATCGCTGGGACAAAGTTCCGCGTGGAACTGGCAGCAGGGCTGTATGCTGCAGTGGCTTCCGGGCAGTGAGTCGACCGTGGTTTGGAATGACCGCGAAGGTGATCGATTCGTCTGTCGCGTGCTGGATGTGAAAACGGACCGTTCCCGTACGATTCCTTTTCCCGTTTACAGCATCAGTCCGGATGGCCGGACCGCTGTGACGCCGGATTTTCGTCGGATTGCCGACGTCCGTCCAGGCTACGGTTATGCCGGGCTGCCCGATCCGTTTGCCGATGATCCGGCTCCCGCGGAATCGGGCATCTTTCGAGTGGACATGAAATCGGGAGACGCGAAGCTCATTCTGAGCCTGAAGCAGATCGCTGCCGTCGGTGAGATTCCCGATGCAGAGCCGGGAATTAAGCACTACTTCAATCACCTGCTGCTGAGCCCGTCCGGTCACCGTTTCATCGCGCTGCATCGGTGGCGATATCCGGACGGACGTCGACTGACTCGCATGATTACGGCTGCCCTGGACGGCAGCGATATTCGAATTGTGATTCCCAACGGATACGCATCGCACTTTATCTGGCGAGACGATGATCACATCCTGTCGCAAAGTCGGAATCTGCTGGGGAATTCCAACTGGGGCGACTTTCTGTTTCAGGATCGGACAGACGGCATTCTGGAAGAAGTGGGGCACGGTGTTCTGGATCCGTCCGGCCACCTGACGTACCTGCCGGGGAACAACTGGATTCTGAATGACACCTATCCCAAAGGCTCCGAACGCCTGCAGACGCCACATCTTTATCACATCGCCTCCGGCCGACGCATCGATCTTGGCAGTTTTCATTTACCGCCGCAGTACACCGGAGAATGGAGGGTCGACACGCACCCTCGCCAGAGCCGCAACGGCCGGATGGTGTGCATCGACGCTGTCAATGGCGACGAAGGTCGGCAACTGTGCCTGATCGACATCTCTTCCGTCTTTCCGGAACAGAAGTAGTTCGAGTGGCCTTCAGGCTGCCTGTCCGTCGCCGTGAGTTCGATTTCCTTCTTGTGTGTTAGTCAATCTCTTGGGGCCGAGAGGTTGTTAATCAGACAGCGCCGCCCTGACAGCGCCACAATGGAGTGCGGCGACTTGTCGCCGCTTTGGATTTTCCGGAAGCTGATTGCCGAAACGCGGCGTTATTCTTCCTCAAGCGTTCGCGACAACTCAGCAGGGACCGACTCGTCGTTAAAGAAAGCGATCAGCAGGAGCAGCGATCCCGGGGTTGTCGGGGAGTTCACAAAAATTCCGAGCCAGGGACGTAGCGAAATTCTTTAGAATTCCGAGCGATTCAGACGCTCACGAATTCTGACGTCCGGAGTTTTCTCAGTCGTTTGTTTGAAATTGACGGGGACAGTCAAAGCCAAGGCGGCAACAATTCGACGCACTCCACAAGACAACCTGTCGCTGGTTCCGTTAAGAGAGTCGAGTCGTCGTTTTGGTGTCATTTGCAGATGGTGACCGAAATGATTTCTCCGAAGCACGAACTTGATTCAGGGTTGCGACCTGCAACACGCGATCGGCGAGAGGCGACGGATACCGATGTTCTTTTCTTTTGTGGCTCACAGATCAACCTGTGTCTCCATGGGATCGGTTTGATTTTTCTGATCGGTCTGTGGGCCGTGTGTTCCACGGCGATCAACGGCTTTGCAGGAATGGTTCTGATATCGCTGTTTGTCGGAGTCGTTCGTCCCGTCGGGATCGTCGCGTTGGTTATCAGTGGTGTGTTTGAAATCGCCAGTTTTCTTTCCAGCGTCGAGAAGAGCGACAACATTCGCTGCGTCTGCTCACTGGCAGCCGGCACGCTTCTCTGCACCAACGCTGTCATTCTGCTTTTTGTCTCCGGGAAGGTTCTTCGGATCTGGAACGGATGATTGCATTCGATGCAAATCACCACTTGCTTTCGTCGATCCAAGCGACTCCGTAGGGGAACTCACACTCTGTTGATCCGATGTCCCACATAGTCCTTCTGTCGGTCGACAGAAAAAGACATTCGGTGTAACGACATGAAGCGTGGAAACGGTAAATCGCTGCAAAAACCGGTTTTCTGAACTGATCTTGTGTTTCCCGCCCGCTCATTCAATGATAGACCTCCGTAAGGTGGTGCTCTCCATGCGGTGTAAGTTTCTCTTGGACACTCGGCGTTCGAACATGGCCGCATGAAACGCCTGCCTGTGGCTGACCTCAACCAGTGCTGCAATCGGTCATCGCCGAACTGTAGCTCGACAGGGTATGGCTGAGCCTTCGTTAACACAGTGATGTTGCTGACAAGTGTGAAACGTTCATTGGGTTGTTGCCGTCGAATCGAACTGAGCGGGCCGCTCATTCTTTTAAAGAGTCACCTTGATGTCATTTTTTGCTGGTGCTGTTCGCCGACGTCGACAAAGAGGTCCTGCAACGAGTGTTCCGGCTGCTGTTGCGGAGCTGCTGGAGTCGAAACAGCTGCTCAGCGCGACGAATGAACTGGTCAACCTGACGCTGGGAGTACAGGCAACCGTTCGAGCAACGCCCTATCAGACAGGGACGGTTGAAATTCAGCATGTCGATCAGGTCGGCGATGAAATCTGGGTTCTGGCTCGCGTTCGAGAAGCCACCGAATCCATTGATGTCAGTACTGATGTTGAAGTCAAAGACGAAGTGACGGTGACGGCTCCTGATGTCGCTGTTCGGGTGTTTCAGGTTGGCGGTCGTTTTTTGACGGAGGGCGCTGTTCGCGTGGAAAGCATCTCCGCGTATCAGCAGCGTCTGGCCGAACAGGACTCCACGGTACTTTGGAGTCGTGACGGCGAGGATCTGTTCCAGTGGCGTGCTGACGCGGAACATCGCATTATTGTGGAGGCAGACAAACGTTACGGCAACGTGTACGGAACGGAGATTCCTGATTTGAGGTGGGACTTCACCGGTGAGCCGATCTGGACTGAGTCCGTTGGCTCGACTGCTGAGGGGGACCTGAGTGTCGCGGCACTGAATTCTTCCCGGACGAATGTTCAGGTGAATGGAGTTGACGAAGCGGACATCGTCGAAACCGATGGCCACCTGTTGTACGTGATTGCCGGCAGTGAGATCGTCGTCGTGCAACCGGCAACGGCTGACAACAAAGCGTCCGTGCTGTCTCGCACAACGATGTCGGAAGAGCCGATCGCCATGTTTCTGAATGGCAATCACCTTTCTGTAATATCCCGTCGATTTCAGGAATGGGACATTTTCAGCAGTGGCAGCAGTTCGGCCGCACTGATACCGGCAGTGGCCAGGTACACTTATCAGACCGTCATGACCGTGCTGGATGTCAGTCAGCCTGCGGCGCCCGAGTTGATTCAGGAAACGATTCTGGATGGCAATTATGTCGGCGCGCGGGCCATTGGGGATCAGGTCTACGTGACGGTGAATAATTCGGGCGCTTTGCCCCGCCTGCCATCTTTGGCACGTGTTCCATACAGGAATTCCGATGCCGTTGAGGAAAAGATCCTGACCGACAAGTGGATTCCCGGTGGTTTGTCGTGGCACGTCCGCTACCAGACTCGGGAAGAATTTCTGAGCACGATCGCAGACCAGGTGTACGGGACGGAATTTTCACCAGCGCTTCAGCCACCTGCGGCATGGCGCCGACCGGTGGAGGACGAAGAAGGGTTGCAGCGTCTGGGTTGGCTGGAATTACCGCAAACGGACCTTTCTGCGGATGCGAGTTCACTGTTGAACGTGGTGCAGTTTGACACGTCTTCGCTCGTCTCGGGGCCGATTGACAACATCGGTATCGCGGCCTCTACATATGAGCCACCGATGATTTATGCGTCCACAGATTCTCTGTACGTCGCGGCATCGGGACATTCGAATATCACTTTCGATGGCAGCGCCAACAGGGGGAAGTCGCTGTACATTCACAAAATCGGGCTGACGGCGGACGGTCTGGTTCCGGAAGGCGTTGGCCAGGTGTTCGGCACTCTGGAAAGCCAGTTTTCCATCGATGAATACAACGGCTTTTTGCGTGTGGCGACCACGTCTCGAATGAACGGTGAGACGACAAATCAGCTGTTTGTGCTGCAGGACCAGGGTGACACTCTGGAAGTTGTCGGCCGCATTGAAAACATCGCCCCGACAGAAAGCATCTATGCCGTTCGATTTGATGGCGATCGAGGCTGGCTGGTGACGTTTCGCCTTACTGACCCCGTCTTCAGCCTGGATCTGAGTGACCCGTATGCCCCTCAAATTACGGGTGAGCTCAAGATCAACGGATACTCAGATTATCTGCAACAGATTGATGACGATCACCTGGTGGCCATTGGTCGCAACGCTACTGCGGCCGGACAAATTCAGGAGCTGCAGGTTTCACTGTTCGATATCTCGGACATGAGTCAGCCGGTGCTGGTCGACCAACACTCACTGACGCCGCCGGAATCCTGGTCATGGTCCGTCGCTCAGAGCAATCACCTGGCCTTTCACTTTGTGGCCGATACCGGACTTCTGGCGATACCCGTCAGCGAAGATTACGGCCTGAACGACAGTGAGCTTGTCCTGCTGAAGATTGACCCTGTTCATGGGATTTCAGACGCCGGATCGCTTCAGTCCGATAGTCTGAGTTCATCCTATTACGGCGACGGCATCCAGCGCAGTGTTTTGATCGATGACTTTCTGTATGCCGTTTCCTCCACGTCGGTGCTCGTCTCCAACATCACAGCGCCGGATGTGCTGTATCAGGAACTTGCGTTGAATCGTATCTCGCCTCCGTCCGTGCCGACGACAGCTCTGCCGCCTCGTCTTCCGGATCACCTGGCGTCGTCTCTGCGCTGGACGGAATTACAGGACGAGGCCGGGCAGGTGCTGGGCATGGGTATACGATTGGGGCACCAGAATCAGGCAGGCATTTCGGCGGACATTGCTGAATTTGAGTTCCGGATTCTGGATGCCGACGGCAACGTCGTTCTGCAATGGCTGTCCACAAAACCGGACGTGATTCTGAGCGAAGAGCAGCGGGCACTGCTGGGTGAAGGAACGTGGACCGTCGAAGTTCGCGTCCGTTCGGGGGCTCTGGAGAACTCCGGTTTTGGTCCGTGGAGCACAGCACAGTCGATTACGATCGGCAACGATCAGCTCAGCATCCATAACAAACATCTGCTCCCGTTCAACCAGCGACGGCTGCACTGGAATCGTCTTGCCGATGAGCTGCTGCAGTCGGGTTCAGGGGTGATCGAAGAAGCCCGGATGGTTTCCGGTTACGACTTGTGGATTGGAGATGCGGAAACCAATCAGCGAGTTCTCTACGAACGCGGTATTGAGGCGGCGTTTCGGGATCTTGATCTGCCGGCCGGTGAATATTCCGTCTGGCTGCGTGCGGCCTACGAAGACGGCACGACCGGCCGGTGGTCGCCGCGTGATACTTTCCGGATTCTGGGCGAACGGGTACAGCTGCTGTCGGAGATGACGGCTACAGCGACCGGACAACCGGAGATCGAATGGAAAGACATTGCTGATGCCGCATGGTTCGAAGTGGAGATCACGGCCTCTGACGAAACAACAACTCTGTATTCTGCGGGCAACATTCGTCAGCCGCGCCATCAGATTGCTGAAACCCTGCAGCCGGGAACCTACACACTTCGCGTTCGCGCTGTTCTTGCATCGAACGAGGATGGTGAATGGAGCGAACCGCTGACGTTCACTGTTGTCGGTCGCCCGAAAATTCAACGCGATGGTCGGCGGCTGTCCTGGGACAACACGGGACTGGTTGCCACGGAAGTCTGGATCAATCGAGCCGGTTCCAGTGAGCGACTTTTTCATGCCGACGACTTTACCGGAACGGAAATCGCGGACCTGGTGGAGGATTTTCAACTGGCGGCCGATGGTGCCTATGACGTCTGGATTCGTGGACACCTGGCCGATGGCAGTATGACCAACTGGTCACCCAAGCTCGCCCTGAATCCGGCCATGGCACAGAATGTCAATGTGCATCAGACAGATTCCGCGGAAGCCGGAACGCCCGTCACGTTGTCGTGGGAGTCTGCGGAAGGCGTTGATTCTTACGAAGTGTATCTTCGTCGGGCAGGCAGGCTGCTGTTGCGGCAGGCGGACATCGTCGACACATCCTTCACTCTGCCGCAGTCGATTTCGGCCGGAGACTACGAATACTGGGTCCGTGGTCGGTCCGCCGGTGGCAGCTGGACTGAATGGGGGAAACGTCAGCTGCTGACCGTTCAGCAGACACTCGGCCTGACGGTTTCTGAAACCGGTCTGCTGTCATGGAATCCGGTGGCCAATGCCGACCGCTATGAACTTTGGATCAACGAAATCGACGGTTTCGGACAACTGGTTCAGGCACGCACCGTGCACCTCACCGACCTGACGGAAACTTCCTACGATCTAAGCTCGCTGGGCGGCCGGCGACTGAATGTCTGGGTCCGCAGCTTTCAGGAAACCGGGAGCAATGAACATCCCTCCAGCTGGCTCTTCCGCCGCCTGACCGTTCCCGATTCCGGCCGGACCGGTTCGGCATCGAATTCCGTCGAAACCATTCTCAACGACGTCGGCCGGATTCTTCAGGACGTCCTGAACCAAATCTGACAAGGGCTTCGCCCAACGCCATGAAGAGTTCCTGTCGCCGAAAACACAGCGATTCAATCCGGAACAGGTTGATCAGCACCGCCCGGGGTCGACGCGAAGCAACGCACCCCGGGGATTCTTCGTTTAACCCGACCCAAAGCAAAGAGAAGGTCACGCCGGCGATTTGAGGATGAAGCCTTTGCCTGTCAGCAGAAGAAGAACGTTTCTTCGGCCGTCGTTCGAAGCAGTTGCCGTCGTTCTTCGTCAGTTACAAAGTCGATGTGATCACGAATCAGTGCAACGGAGGCGGCGTAACTGTTGGGAGCGTCAATCTGATACGGGGCGTCACTGGCCCACATCAGGCGACGCGTTCCGAAGGTTTCACACAAGCGCCGGATCATCGGGATCAGTTCGTGGTGTGGCGGCTGTTTTTTTCCAAGAGCGTAGTAGGCGGAGATCTTGACCTTGACGTTTCTGTGTTTTGCCAGCAAACACAGCCGATTGAGATCCGCTTCGCGAATCTGACCGTCGATGCCGATTCGTGCGAAATGATCAATCACCACCGGAGTGTCCGGATTGCTCTGACAGGCCTCGTCAACTTCGGACAGATTCTCCGGGTTAATCAGACAGCACATGGGCTGTCGTGTTTCCGCTGCGGTCTTCCACATTTCCCGCATGCCATCGGTCTTCAGCCATTCACCGATGCCTTTGCGCGGCACGATGCGGAATCCGGTGACGCCCTGCTGCAGAAGCTGCTTCATGGCCAGGCCGGCGTTTGGACGCAGGTCATCGACCATGCCGACCACTCGAAACTGCTCCGGACGCTGCTTCCACGCATCAATCAGGAAAGAATTATCGAAACCGTGAAACCACGTGTGCTGAATCAGGACAACTCGACCAACGCCTTCCGGCTGAGCAACCGCCAGCAATTCTTCGGCAGTGAAACTCTTCGGAGCGAGGTCTTCCGCCGTCATTCCCGGCTGTAGTGGAAAGACGTCGGTGTCCGGTCGCCAGATGTGCGAATGAGCGTCAATCCAGGGCAGCGACGACGGCTGTGCGGCCGATGCGCTTCCGCTGGTGGCTGTTCCGATCGCCGCAAGACCACCGGCGATCATGAGTTCACGACGAGTCACCAGACCTTTGGTCAGCATGAGAATTCTCCGGAAATCGAATGTAATGATGTGGCGCGACGGGCTGTCGAAAAAACGTCCGTCAGCGACGTGGAGGATCGGGTGTTTTGTTTTCGTAGGCTGCGATTGCCTTGAATCCTTCGTCCGTCAGCAGCGGATCATTGGTTTCTTTTCGCCACGTCAGCAAAGCATCCTTCATGCGATGCATCTGCGGCTGATACTCCGGCTGTTCGGCCAGGTTGTGGAATTCCCAGGGGTCTGTCTGTAGATCGTACAGTTCAAATTCCGGAGGATTGGCGGCCACCTGAAAGGCCTGTCGAACTTCGTCAGGCGTATCTCCATCCGGTTCCATGGCCAGTCGCAGAGCCGCATCGCCGTCGATGGAATTGATGGGAGTCGCCTGTCCCGCTCGCAGATTGTGAATTAACTTGTAGCGAGCGTCTCGAATGGTACGACGAGGAAAAAACGGCTTATTTCCGTGGTAGTGGAATTCGGTGGCCAGAAACGGACGAAAATCATCGGCAAGGCCCGCTGTTCGAAGCGACATTCCCTGAGTCGCAATCTGTTCAGGGCAATCCGTGGCATCCAGAATTGTGGGCAGAATGTCAACGGTTGAGACCAATGCTTTGGAACGGCTGCCCGGCGAAATAACATTCGGCCAAACGACCAGCATCGGAACTTTGACACCGCCTTCATAGCACGACGTTTTGCCTCGAAAGAACGGTGGCCCGTGGTCACCGACAAAAAGAATCAGCGTGTCAGCGGCGTGACCACTCTTCGTCAGCTCGGCCAGCAACAGACCAACGGCCGTATCAAACCGAGTAGCCGCATTGTAATACTGAGTCGTGCGCTCAATCTGTTCGGGATGCTTCACTTCCTGAAACGGAAAGGAAGGAACCTGTCCGATCTTCAGCGGATTTTGCGGGATGCCTTTGTACTGCGTCGGAAACGCTTCCTGCGGCGGACGAGGACTGCGGCCCATCACATGCGGATCGGCATAGTTGGCCATCAGAAAGAACGGTGCTTTCACAGACTGCAGAAATTCGCCGGCCGTCTTTGCAGCGGCATGAACGTCTCGCGTGTCTGCACGCAGACGCTGATCAAACGGAAAACTCTTTTCCGGGCCGACGTGCAGCTTACCCATGATCGCAGTTGCGAAGCCCTGCCGCTTCAGAATCGCAGGAATCGTTTTGCTTCGCAGGTCCTCGTGAATTTCAAAGCCCACGTTCGCATTCAGCAGCCCGTACTGTCCGTTGGAATGAGGATACAGTCCCGTGAACATCGCACTTCGCGACGGACTGCATGATGCCTGTGCCACATATGCATTTTCAAACAGACAACCGCGAGCAGCCAGTGCATCCAGTTGTGGTGTTCGGGCAGCGCGATCTCCGTAGCAGCCCAGCTGGACTCCCAGATCATCCGCCGTGATCAACAGCACATTCAGAGGCGAAGCACCGCTCGCCTGACCGACGCTCAGCAACAGACAGCCGATGACAATGCCAAACGCAATCGATCGGCAGGTGGGAATTCGCATGAATCAATGCTCTCTTATCTTGTCTTCAGTGTTCAGATCGCCGGTTTCCGAACGGCGGGACGTATTAACGGCCATCGCACGTCGTCAGGACGAAAACCGCCCTGATGACGGGCAGTAAACGCGAACATGTGGAAAAAACGTCATCGGCTTTTTATTTCCGTGTGTTTCCATCTCAACCGTCTTCAACCAGAGTGAACGCTTTCTTCATCGCCGCCGCTGTTGCAGCAACGGCCGGTTCGTCGTCCATCTGATTCAGAGCCTTGTTGAACGGTTCAGCTCGAATGGGGCCGTCGTAACCGATCTCCGCCAGTGTGTTCAGGAACGCTGCCAGATCGATCACGCCCGTGGCGCACGGAAGTTCTCTCTGGTTGTCCAGTTGTTCGTCAATTTCGATGCCGACAGGGGCGTCATTCAGATCGCAGGCAATGATGTCTTTGTTCGACAGCGTTTTCAGATCGTCGACTGTCTCGTGAGCCGTATACCAATGCCAGCTGTCCAGAATAAAGCCCGCGTTCGTGACGTTCATTTCTGAAATCAGTTCTTTTGTTTCCGCCATGGTATGGATGAAGCTGTGTCGCGAGGAAGCCCACAGCGTTTTCGGACCAACGTATTCCATTCCAAACCGCAATCCATAGTCCGCCAGGATTCGGCAGCAACCGCTCAGCCTTCGGGCGTGCCGGCGAAAGTTCTCAACGTAGGTCAGAGAATCATGGCGAGGCATCAGCCAGGTTCCGATTCGATCGACGCCTGCTTTCTGCAAAGCAGCTGCCTGAGCCGGAAGCTGCTTCAGGTCGTCCAGAAACGACTGATCGTCTTTGCGGAATTCCACCGGCAGACCAGCGGCTCCCCAGACAAGACTCTTCGCTGCAAGTTCCGCCTGGAGATCGGCAAGTTCACTGTCAGACAGTTTCACCAGATAACCGGGTTCCGCGTTCACGGATTCAAAGCCGAAACGCTGAGCCAGTTCGATGGCACGCTGCTGATCCGCACCGACACCAATCGAACCGCAACGCAGGTCCAGCGTGAACTTCCGGACGGGGGCCTTGTCTGCAGCGAACAGGATTTCGGAGGCCGTTGTCGCCGCGATGGTGGGCAAAACGGTCAGTTGAGCAGCGGTGGAAAGAAAGGAGCGACGACTGGTTAAACGCATACGAATGACCTTCGATTCAGTTCCGGCGGGGCGATTGGCGGAGCGTGCACAATCGACTGAAGATCCATTGATGTCAAGCCGCCGCGCAAAAAGAACGCTCGGCAAAATACATTCGCCGAGCGTTCATCGGACAATGATTGATTCGGCGGTCGCCGGATCAGCATTCTTCGGCAGCGTAGCTCCAGGGAGCCTGGACCGGGCTGTAATCGCAGATTTCACTGGCCGTGAAATAGATGTTCACTTCACGTGCTGCCGATTCGACACTGTCACTGCCGTGAATCATGTTCATCTGGCGACTGCAGCCGAAGTCACCGCGAATGGTCCCGGGAGCGGCCACTCGCCCGTTGGTGGCACCGATCAGCGTTCGCATGACAGAGACCGCTTCCGGGCCCTGAACAACCATGGCGACCACGGGAGCAGACGTGATGAAGCTCTCCAGCTCCGGATAGAACGGCTTTTCCACGTGCTCGGCATAGTGCTGGCGACTCATGTCTGAAGTCACATTCAGCATCTTCATGGCGACAATGCTGAGACCTTTGTTTTCGATTCGTGAAATGATGGTGCCAATCAATCGACGATGAATGCCGTCAGGTTTGACAAGAATCAGTGTACGCTCAGATGCCATGATAGGTTGAGTTTCCGTAGTTTTTGATGTCAGAGGAAATGTGGTTGAATTGGTTTGAAGGAAAACTGTTCGAGTTAGCAGTGCTGCTGTCGATGTTTCAGATTTTGAATTGAGATCGCAGTTCTGCCGCAGATGGTTCGCCAAGTTTTCGATTGGTAGAACTGGCTTCACGGGAACCAGCCTGTCCAGGATACGTGGGAATTGAAACGAAGCGTGAACTTTTGCGTAGGGCCGGTTTTCACCGGCCAATGTCGGCAGCAAACGGCCGGTGAGAACCGGCCCTACGTTCTACGCCGTGACGGACTGGCCTTTCATCATGTCCACGAACTCACGAAACAGGTAGTGGCTGTCGTGGGGCCCCGCTGACGCTTCCGGATGGTATTGAACACCAAAGGCCGGAAACTGCTTGTGACGAATTCCTTCCACCGTGCGATCGTTCAGGTTGATGTGAGTCACCTCAACATTTTCCGGCAGGCTTTCAGCATCCAAAGCAAAACCGTGATTCTGCGAAGTGATTTCCACCTGTCCGGTCCGCCGATTCAGCACCGGCTGGTTGGCTCCCCGGTGACCGAATCTCAGTTTGTAAGTCTTGCCGCCACACGCCAGTCCCAGCAGCTGCAGACCCAGGCAGATGCCGAATATGGGTTTCTTCCCCAACAGTCCCTGAATGGTTTCAATGGCATACGTCAACGGCTCCGGATCGCCGGGACCATTGGAGAGAAAGACACCATCGGGATTCATCGCCAGAATTTCATCAGCCGTCGCGCGGCCCGGCACCACGGTGACTCGAGCCCCCGTGTCTTTCAGATAGCGAGGAATGTTCCACTTCATTCCGTAGTCGATGGCGACAATGTGCAGGCCATTGTCCGCTCCCGCTTCCGCACCAAATGCAGCCGGTCGCCCCAGAGAATCCAGCGCGGAATCCCACGCCGCACTTTGTTCGGTCATCACTTCACAGACCAGATCGCGGCCCACCAGGCTTGGACCATCCTTCGCCTTCTGCACCAGCGAAGCGTCATCCAGATCGATGGTGGAAATAATGCCGGGCATGGCCCCGTGAATCCGAATCTGACGAACCAGCGCGCGGGTGTCGATGCCCTGCAGGCCGATGATGTTGTTTCGCTTCAGATAACTGTCCAGCGATTCGCTCGAACGATAATTACTGGGCTGTTCACAGAGTTCCTTGACGATGAATCCGCGAAGAAACAGCCCTCGACTTTCAACATCTTCCGAGTTGATTCCGTAGTTGCCGATCAGGGGATACGTCATGGTGACGATCTGACCGTTGTACGAGGGGTCCGTCAGGATTTCCTGATAACCCGTCATGCTGGTGTTGAAGACGACTTCACCATGGATTTCGCCTTCTGCACCGAAACTCTGCCCCGAGAAAACAGAACCGTTGGCCAGGGCCAGTTTTGCTGGTCGATGTGTTGTCATGCTGCTTGATTTGCGAATTTTCGATTCGCATCCTTTTGAAATCAGAGTTTGACGGCTAAGCCAGAGTCTGGTGTGACTGCCATCTGTTCTGTTCTCTGCAACACCCGTCTGCCGCGCGCAGAATGAGCGCAGGCAGAGCACAGTGGATTTCGACACTTCTACCATGCCGTTTTGCCCCGGAAAAGCGATGGTCCCGTTTGGGCCTGGACTTTCCGGGATTTGACGCTCCTTTCCGAATCATCTCCCGTTTTCTTCCCGGCACGATGAGATCGGGAATCCCAACAGCTCCAATGGTGCCCATGCCCCACGAAAACACGATTTGTGCATCGTGCTCATGAAAACCGGAAATTGAATCAGACACATCCTCGTGCCTTCGAACTCTTCACTTCGTGGCGGTCCCGTCGTGGTGGCCCTGTCGGTGTGGATCAATGCCCACTGAAATTCGCGTGATCGGCTTTCCGTTGAATGTCGGGTAGCGGGTTCCTGTGGAGACCGTTCGGCCCCGTGCTTACAATGTCGGACGGGAAAACATTGAACGGATTCGTTTGTTCGAATGATCTCATGGGCCACGACCGACGAAGCTGATGTCACGTGAAGACAGTGAAAGCGACAACGGTTGCGAACGTTCCGGAAACGGTTTGATTGTGGGAACAGGTGACAATTTATGATGCTGTTGATTCGATCACCGAAAGGCGGCCGCTGCGCTTCGATTGCGTTTCTGTTATTCGCGTCCTTCATTGTGGCGGAGCAGGTATCGGGACAGGTCGGCTCGAATCAGCAACACGGTGCAACCACGTTGACCGAGTTTCCTCGACGGCTGCCAAGTGACCATCTTCCAAACCCTGTGCAGTTGCATCCAAAAGTGATTTCCGGTGGACTTCCGGAAGGCGACGATGCATTTCGCGAACTGACCCGGCTGGGCATTCGGACCATTATCAGCGTCGATGGGGCTCGACCAGACGTCGATACCGCAGGAAAATTTGGCTTACGATACGTTCATCTGCCACACGGTTACGACGGGATTCCCGGGGCTCGTTCACTGGAACTGGCGAAGGCCGTTCGCGATCTGCCGGGCCCGATTTATATCCACTGCCATCATGGCAAACATCGAAGTCCGGCAGCCGCGACCGTCGCCTGCGTCGTGGCAGGACTGATTCCTCCCGAGTCGGCTGCGGAAATCTTGAAGACGGCAGGCACGAACCCGAATTATCGAGGGTTGTTTCATTCGGCAGAAGGAGCTCGTCCGGTCAACCCCGGCATCCTGAATGAGTTGAACGCTGAGTTTCCCGCAACATCCCCTATTCCTCCCATGGCAGACGCGATGGTGCGACTGGAACACACATTCGGCCGTGTTCAGAAGACCGCCGATGCCGACTGGAATCAACCGTCTGATCACCCCGATCTTGATCCGGCACATGAAGCCCTGCTGCTTCGCGAACACTTCACCGAACTGCTGCGAACTCCGGACGCTCAGAAACAGCCAGCCGACTTTCGTCAAATGCTGACAGACTCAGAAAAGGATGCTCGCCTGCTGGAGCAATTATTGCTGAAGAAGCCGAAGCATCCCGGAGATCTATCAATCCAGACCTCAGCTGCGGCCGCCTTTCAGCGAATTACAACCAACTGCAAAGCATGTCACGTCCGGTTTCGTGATGTGCCGCTGGATGAAAAGCATGTCCCGTGACGAAACAACCCTGACAAAAATCGGCAACGGCAGGCGCGGCCGTTCCGCCGGAGTGTCCTGACTATTCGTCCGGCGATTCCGTGGCGTACTGAATGAGGCTCTCGACCGGAATGTTTCCCAGCCGGCTTCGACCGTTCAGGAATGTGAGTTCTATCACGAAGGCGGCACCGACAACGTCGGCTCCCACCTGTTCAGATAACTGACGACAGGCTTCCACTGTGCCGCCTGTGGCCAGCAGGTCATCGACCAGCAGAACTCGGTCACCTTTTTCGACCGCATCCTGATGAATCTGCAGCGCGTCCGATCCGTATTCAAGATCGTAGTTGAACGTGTGAGTTTGGAAGGGCAGCTTTCCTGGTTTGCGGACCGGCACGAAAGCGGCGTGCAGTTCCATCGCCAACGGCGCGCCGAAGACAAATCCGCGAGCTTCGGCGGCAACGACGGTTGTGACGCCCATTTCTCGAAACGGTTCGGCCAGACTGTGAATCACGTGCTTCATCACCAGCGGAGATTTCAGCATCGGCGTGATGTCGCGAAACATGATCCCCGGTTTGGGGAAATCGGGGATTGATCGAACGTGCTGTTTCAGTTCCATGGAACTCATCCTGCCGTGGATGGACATTGATTTGCTGGTGATTCAGTAAACAGGACCGGCGGCCTCACCGGAAGTCATCTGACCGCTGCTGACACGAGTTCGCTCGACAGTGACTTCGTCTGGCCCATCGCAGGCGACATGGTAGCGTTCATCGAAGAATTATCCATGCCACTGGCCGGCTCTGTCTGCTGATCGGCGGCTTCTGCGTTCGCCGAGAATCTGTCGCGAACATCACTGATCGCGGTCAATTGATGTTGTCTTCAGATGACTGGCGATTAATTCCGCCACCGCGTCGGCCAGAATCACTTTTCCTGCGTCCGTCAGGTGTACGCCGTCGGCACCTATCATTTGATCGGGTTCAGCGGGGGGCTTGGGCATCGACAGTCGAGCGTTCAGATCATTGACCGGCACCTTCAGTTCTGCCATGACACGAACGGCAATTTCGTTGTACTGAGTAATTGCCGCGTTGGTCAGAACGTAGTCGCGCCCCTGTCGTGTCGCGGCCGCTCGCTCGTCAAGAATGGGAGTCGATGTGGCAAACAGAATCGTGGCCTTCGTTTCGCCGCGAATTCGTTCGACGATCGCACGCAGATTCTGCTCGTATTGCTGCGGTGAGATCTGAAACTTCCCCGATGCTTCAAAGTACTTCGTGTCGTGAATCCCGCAGTTGAAATGCACGATCTCCGGTTGTTCACTGATGATCCACTTCTGAACGTTCTTCAAGACATTGCTGCTGTCACCTCCATTGGCAGCCGGACTGACAATCGTCGCCTCCGACGCAAGTTTTTCCGCGACCAGCGGCGCGTAGCTCAGCCGAATCGAATCCCCCACAAGAATAACTTTGGGGACACGAGGCTGCGGCTTTGAATCTGTGGTCACCTGGCTGTTTGCTGAACTGCAGGCCGTGAACATGACCAAAGTTAAGATTGTTGAACGCATGGAAACAAATCCTGAGAGCGTTTTGGGAGTTGAGTCTTCGTGGATTGCCGGTGAGCCTCCGGCAGGCATTGTTCCGCAGGAATGATAACGACTTTATTGATGGATCTGATATCGTTCCGCAGAGGTCAGCGTTCATTTCACGGGGTCTGCCCCGATGCCGTGAACCGTTTTCATCAGCAGTAACCACCAACAGAACTGTGGGACGCAGGGCACCGAGATCGCCACTCACCTTGTGTTGGTGGCATCGCGACTGAACGGCTCAAAGACCAGTTGATACCAACCGGATTTACAGGAGCAGGATTGATGACACATTGGTTTCGCAACATCGTCAGCTGTCTCGCCATTGTCGGCGCATCAGCATGCTCGTCGCCGATTTCGGGCGCGGAGTTCGTGAAGTATCACGGCTATGAAACGGCTGTGGAGCTGCGGAACGATTCTGTGCGAGTCGTGTTGTGCCCGCAGGTGGGCGGCCGAGTTCTTGAGTATTCGCTGAATGGAATCAATGCTCTGTATCTTTCGGAACAGGAGAAACAATGGAAGCCCGGTGAACCGCCTCAGGCGTCTGCCGGTCGGTTTGATATCGGGCCGGAACTTGTCATTCCTCGCCGAAATGCATTGTGGAACGGCGAGTGGTCGGCGGAAATTGTGGAATCGCTGCATGTTCGACTGACAAGCCCTCAGGATTCGGCCACGGGAGTGCAGCTGATTCGGGATTACATCCTGGATGCTCAGTCAACACACCTGGAATGTCGCCAGACAATCATCAATGTTTCCGACGAAGCGAAGGAATGGTGCCACTGGAGCCGTACGTTCGCTGTGGGAAAAGGCATCTGTGTGATTCCCCTGACTGATCCTGCGACCGGCCCAAATACCCGATTTCCAAATTCGTATGTGATGTACGAAGAAGGTTCTATCATCAACATGAAGCCCGAAGATCCCAATATTCGGCGGCGGGAAAACGTGCTGGAAATCCACCCGACTCCGCGACGACCCAAACTTGGCTTTGACAGTTACGCCGGAGAAATTCTGTATGCGGCTCCCAACAACCTGTTATTCGTGAAACGCTTTTCGACATGGCCAGATCGAGTCTACAACGAGGCCGCCGGACTGACGATTTCCGTCTGGTATCCGGACAATCAAATGGTGGAACTGGAACCCATCGGGCCTCGCGAACGACTTCTGCCCGGGCAGTCAGCCAGTTTTTCCGAACACTGGTGGCTGGCACCGTTTGACTTTCCGGCAGACGGAACGTCACTTGACCTGACCAGCCTGCGCCGCGCTGCGGATCAGGTGAAATAGCGGTCGGTGTGGTCGAAGTGGTCGGGGAAGCCTTGATCTGCAGTGATGGGGAAGCTGCGTGTTGGAGCTGCTGCGTTCGACACGGCTTCCGTGGTTCAGCAGGCTCAACGCTGGTAAATCGGCAGGTATCCGTATTCGATGCACAGTGCCAGCAGGGCCATTGAAGTCGCATAGACGTCGCCGGCTCCACGTTCGCTGCCCTGAGTCGCTCGCCACCGGCCCGATGGATCCTGCATGTTCAGAATGGTTTCGTACAGCACCGGACGAGCCGTCTGCCATTCGTCGCCCCCAATTTTGAACATGCCCACCGTGCAGTAATAGGCACCGTAATAGAAGTAATGTTCCTGTTCGCGCAGGGGCTGGTTCAGAATGTAGCGAGCCGCCGCCATTGTCTCGTTGGTGCGATGTTCACCACAAACTTCCAGCGCCACAATGCCGGTTCCGGCTCGAGTCACCGTCGCGCCGTGGCCGGCCATGTAACCAAACCCGCCGCCTCGTTCCACTCGCAGCCGTTTAATGTAGGCGATGGCTCGGTCGATGTTCTGACTGGGAATATCGCAGCCAATATCCTTCGCAGCGCGCAGTGCCAGCAGTTGCCATGCAGTCACGCTCAGATCCGCATCGCCGCTCGTCGGCTGGTAACGCCATCCGCCGTCGTGAATTCCGCTCTTCGGATGATTTTGAGCGTCCACAATCAGTTTCGTCGCACGTTCCAGCGCGGTGCGGCAGCGGTCGCTTTGTTCCGGAGCGACCATGCCCGCCACTTCCGCCAGCATCAGTGTAGCGATTCCGTGGCTGTACATGGGACCGTGACTGCGTCGTGTTCCCACGAGCAGTCCGTCAGGCTGCTGTTCTGAAAGAACCCAGGCCACGCCTTTGCTGATGTTGCGCCCATAGGGGCCTTCTTCCGGAACATGGCCTGCCGCCATGAATGCCATCACGGCCAGTGATGTCGCCGAAGTGGACTCTCCGTATTGTTCGGTGGTCCACGCCCCCGAAGGCTGCTGCTGACTGGCCAGCCATTGAACGGCACGGCGGACTCCGGCATCAATTCTGCCGTTCAGTTCCTCGTCTGCAGTGACTGTCCCGGAAATGCCGAACACAAGCACGGCCAGAATCAACCGTTTCAGCAGGATCCGGCGGAGACCCGGACAGCGTTGATCCGCCACACCCGCCTCTGACGAGAACGGCATTGCTGGTGCCGATCCAATCTTCGGTCGGCAGGTGGAGCACAAGGGAGCCAACACTGAAGCGCCCTGACAACAGTGGCTGGTGATCACAACCGGAGTCCTGTGAATTTAGAGAGTGATGTCATGATTCAGGAATGTATTCGCAGGAAGCGGTGAAGGCGATATGATCCGGTGCAATTATGTTTCCGATGGCAGAATGTGATCGGATTTCTGATGGTTCAGGCCGCCGGCGGTGATGACACGGCGGCTTTTGTTAGAACGGCTCACAAAACCGGGACGAGCTCCCGCAGCGGGGCAGAAACCCTTTGAAATACCTGTCGGGACGAGTGCCTGTGCCGGTCTTGTCAGTGCCCCGGTATTGTCGGAGCCTCTTAATTTCAGATTGAAGGAGAGTGTTTGATGTCGGATGTCAAGATCGTTGTTCGAGACCACGGCCCGTTTCTGGTCACCGGCCCTGTGACCGTCGAGGACGCTGATGGAAAGACGTTTGATCTGGGCGGAAAAGAAACCGTGGCCCTGTGCCGATGCGGCGCGTCAGAACGACGTCCTTTCTGTGATGGTGCTCACAAATCCAACGGATTTCAATCCTGTGAGCGAGCGTCCTGATCAAAGCCTTGCTTTAAATTCGGGGGTGTGGCTTGCCATTTGACAAGGCATGTCACACCCGCCGCTACGCCCTCGCTGATCGCTTCGCAGACCTGTCGCTGCATGAACAGATTCGTCGGATCACGAAATCCAGCCAGGCCGTTCGAACGGTTTACTGCGATGGAACACAACAACACACCGCCACGGTCTCGTGAACCATCCGAACGTCCGACAAACTGACCACTGCCGCATCACAAGTCACGCTGTTGCAGGTTGTGTGAATCTCTCAGAACAAACCAAACCACTTCTTCTTGCAGGTGTTTGGTCGATTGATGTCGATGATGTCAGAAACGGAATGCTTCTCAAATCGATCCACCAAAGCCTCCAGACCCTTCGACAGTTTGTAGTTGGTCTCCTCTTCGTACAGCGGAACGACATTGTAGAACCAGATCTTTCGGTCTTCGCATTCCAGGCAGTGAAACTCCTCGGACAGCGAAAGCGGCGGCAGCAACAGCGCGCAGGAGAATCTGGTGTTGTCGGCATAGGGTTCTGCCGGGTCGCCGTTGGGAACCGTGTGCCCGATGCCAAGCCATGTTTCGAATTCGTGCGGTAACCTTGCCAGAAACTTCAGCAGGCGTATGGGCCAGTAGTTTTCCTCCGAACTGAAAGCCTTCTGAGAAATCTTCCAATCCGCAGGCAGATTGACACACAGCTCTGCGTATTCGAATTCACGACACGGGTCCGGAGCGACCATCGGACGATCACTCATCCCGCTGGTGATCAGGGTATGAAACGGACGCTTTCGCGTGGGTTTCACCCAGTGGACGTCGATGTGAACGATATCGGAAATGATCTCATGAAAGACCATTTCCACCTTGCCAACGGTCTCTTCAATGTGAGCCGTGATGATTTCGATATTCTGTTCATCTCCGGTTGCCAGTTCGAATTCACGATTGCGGTGTTCGTGGCGCAGAATGGCGGTTCCGTCTTCCGCCTTCGGCTGCTCTTCTTCGACTGAGGGAACAAAGAGAATCGTTTTACATTCTCGACACTGGATTCTCTTTCCCGCTCGATCATCGGGAACTCGATAACGCTTTTCGCACTCGTGACAGCGAACAATAATCGACATGGCATCTCCCGATTCACCGTGACGGCCATTTCGAAACAGCCATCAGAAAAGTCGACCGGACAGGCGTCCGCGCCCTTCAGGATCGCACGCCGACAGTGGTTTCGTTCGTTGTGGATGGAGTGAGCGTTCGGCCAAAACTGTCCCAGTGGTCTGTCAATATTCGAACGAGTGACTGTAGGACGGCCTTTTCAGACCGTCCTATTGAGCT
>JAGQPY010000219.1 GCA_020426485.1 Planctomycetaceae bacterium | reverse complement strand
TGATGTTCTTCAACGGGACGCCAAAGGTGTACAGCCCGCGACTTCGAGAATTCCCGACGATGGTGTCTGTGATTCGCGGCTTGTCCGACCCGGACTTACGCTGTTGTCTGATTGGCTGTAACCGAACCGCTCGAGATTCTGTGTCAACGGCAGAAGTTGCTTCTGCGGCAAACGCCTGTTGGCCAGTTTCGTTGGGCTGCTGAATTCCCGCAACGGATGGGCGGTCATGATCAACACCCACGTAACTTGCAGATCGTGTTGGAGCACTCTGCTCCGCAGCGACAGAAACAGCGGTCTGATCTGCCGGCTGGGGGCGACCACTCTTGCTGCGGCGGACCTTCTGGAGCTTTCGAATGCGTCCCGAACGAACGCTCGAAACCGGCTGCTGACGTGCGGTGGGAGCGGCCAAGACCGGCGTGCCACATTCCATGCAGAACTTGGCCGAGGCGGGCAGCCGGCAATGGCACTCAATGCATGTGACATCGTTTTCCATCGTCCTGATCAATCTCAAAGCCTTCAACGGGAGTGCGTTTCCCACCTGAAATTCCGGGCCATGGTTCTCGCCCAGACGGCAACTCTCTAAGTCGTCTCCTGGAACATCAACGAGGGGCCAGACACGCCTGATGCGTTCTGAAAGAAATACCGCCAAAGTATTAAGTTCGTGTAAACTGCACGTTGAATTCCCATTGATCCGTAAAGTGGAAGCCCAGGAGCTTCGGTCTCTGCAAAACGAAGAACACGTAGATTCCCTGCTGCACAAACACAAAAAGGTCGACCGGTGATTTTCACCGGTCGACCACACATCGACTTTGGCTCAGCCCACAGTCTCTTCGAATAGGCCGCTATTCGAAGTTGCCTTTGCTGATATTGTTGGTGCTCAGGTTCATACCAAAGTAAATGTCAAAGCTGTTCACTTCACATTCAGCACTGGTGTAACCATCGGTGGCCGCAGTACCTGTGGTTGCAGCGAAACCGGGGTTAAAGTAATTGTCGCCATTGCTGTCTCGCAGCAACTTGACACTGCCGTCTGCCATCAGAACATTGGCGTTGTTACGATGAACGGCATAGAAGTCGCGGGTATCCTGAAGAATCAATTCACCGTTCGCTCCGGCGTAGATCGTCTCATCAACAATCTCGCCTTCTGTCGGGTAACCCGTTGGGATGTAGTCAGCGAGTGGATCGCCATCGATCGAACCCCCGTCCATCAGGACGATCTTGTTAGCAGTGCCATCCCAAAAAGCAGGCCCGTCGTTGAAGGACTCACCCAGTCGAGCACCGTTGAACAGGTCCGGACTGAGAGGAGCCGTACCACCCAGTGTCAATACGGCTTCCTTGGCGTCACCCGGTGCAGCGTCCGCCAGCAGAGCAACGTTGCTGGAAGGTACGTCTGACGTTTCAAGCATCGTCAGCTTCAGAGGACCCTGAGACGACTGAAAATCTTTGCATTTGCTTGCCAGAACAGTCCCGCCTGTGCTTCCAGACGACAACAGCACTCCGGATCGCACCATGTGCCAGCTGGCTGCATAGTTGGTGTTGTACCCCTGCTCGATGGTTTGCTTGACCAAAGCGTCAAGAGCGGCCCCAGGAGTTGCCGTGTATTCACCGGTCGTCGCGTCGGCGGTAATGAGAGAAGCGCCAATAGCGGCCTGAACGAAACTGCCTACAGCAAACCGGTCGCTGGGCGACTTGGATGCATTGGTTGTTTTTACCGTTCCGAGCATATCGTTCAGCTTTTCCAGCCCCTTGATGGGGTTGGAAGGGCACAGCATTTCACCCGGTCGACCCGCATTCATGCTGACAACATCAGCAACCCAGCCAAACTTGGTGGGGTCGCCGTCGCGAACGAAGTCGTAAGCACCTGTGCAGAGACGATCGTACTTGTCGTTTTCCGCAAATGCGTACAGTGCAATTCCGATCTGTCGCAGATTGTTCTTGCATTGTGTGCTGCGAGCCGCTTCGCGAGCCGATTGGATCGCCGGCAGAACCAGTGCCATCAGGATGGCGATGATGCTGATCACAACCAGCAGTTCGATCAGCGTGAATCCGCGTCGAGCAGATTCCTGTTTCCGTGTGGACATGAGTTTCATGTCGTTTTCCCTTTCCTGTTTTCTTCTGAAAACAGCTTCAACAAGCTTTACCATAAACATTCATTGCAGCCAGACCCCATGCCTGACCGCACCAATCACCGTTTCTGAACGTTGGCCGGGATCCCGGAGGCGTCTCGTTCAGTTGCCGGCATTCTGCCGGCGATGTTGAAGCGTTGATGAACCTCGAATGAATTCTTCGATTCCGCTTCGTTTTGTACTTCCGGTCGTTGACGGCATCTCTGATTTGGTGCCCGACCGACTTCTTCGTTGAACACTCTCCGTTCGCTCTGCTGCTCTCCATGCGGACGCGAATCATGGTGGCGAATGTTGTGTTCCGGTGAACACACTGTGAATGTTTGATGAAATGCAAAATCATCATCGCTTCGCGCCAACAGTCCGAAAGCGGGCTCGGTTTCCTGTCCGACGCACGATCAGGCCTGTGAACGGACTCACGCAACCGGCAGGTTGTCGATTTGGTCGCCGAAAAAACTCAGCGGCTCAAGTCGGAATGGCCACGCCGTGAAGGATGCATACGTCGTTTAACCCGATGCCGCAGGCGAGGCCCGTCCCGGCTGCGATTAACCTCACCTGCGGCATCGGGTTAAACGTTCAGAATCTCTTCACGGCGTTGGATAGTGCCCTTGTCAGGTTGAGGTGGATTTGAATTGGTCGGGAAGCGCGGCACTTCACTTCATCTGATGCCCGTTTGAGGATCGATGCCGGTCTGTTGCCGACACGCAACGGGCACTGTTGCCTTTCCGAAACACGTCGACCTGGCTTGTTCAAGACGTTTTGATTTCTGAACACGTTCCCAGGAATCCCGGCAGAAGGTCACTGCCGCCGTTGGATTGGCTGCATAGTGTTTAACTGACTTCTGCAAGGTCTCAGGTTCAGGGGAAATTTGCCTGCGATCTTGCTCTGAGGCCCTCACAAAACCGGGACAGGTACCCTTCCCGATGGGCATTTCGCAGGGTTTCTGCCCAACGCCGAGAAGAATATTGAGACGGAAAAAGCAGTTTGTTTAACCCGATGCCGAAGGCGAGGAAGGGTGAATATCGGTTCGGCCTGGCCTCTCGGCCACGGGTTAAACGATGGAGATTTCTTCACGGCGTTGGGTTTCTGCCCCCGTGGCGGGAACCCGTCCCGGTTTTGTGAGCGGTCCTTATTGTTGGCTTCAGGTGGTTGTGACCGGCCCTGTCCGAAGCGTTCATCTGAAGTCGGTTCTCAAGTAGAGAGGATTGTTCAATGAAGAGAATGTCTCACGGACTGATGCTGGTGGCGGCGTGTGCCGTCATGTCCAGCAGCCAGTGCTCTGCGGCATGGGGCAGCTGGAGCAGTTGGTCCAGCTGGAGCAGTTGGACCAGTCCAACCAGTCCAACGACGCCACCGCCGACTTCCGGAGGAACCACTGGTGGCAGCTACGGCGGCACAACAGGTGGCACCACATCCGGCGGTGGAACTCCGGCTGTGCCTGAACCTGGCACCATGGTGCTGATGGCTGGTGGAGCTGCTGCTGTGCTGGCCGCTCGTCGGCGTCGTCCTGAAACGAACTGATCGGACAGGTTGTGAACAACGGTTCGAACTTGTTCGGGCTGTGGTTCCCTCTGAAAAGGCTCGCAGGGAGTGAGCCTTCCCGAGTCAGAGTTTCGTGATTCTGAATGGCCGCTGCATGGCCCCTCGCAGCGGCACTTTTGATCCAGTCAGAAGTCTGCCGAGGCCGAACTGTGCTGAAACCATTTCTTTCCGACGTCGAGAACCAACACAAACACAACGTTCTGCAGGTCTCCCTGTCTACGTGTGGCATTCTGGCCATGGTTGTGCTGTGGGCTTATTTCCCGGTCTTCGTCGCGCTGATGTCTCGCTGGAACAGCGACCCGCAGTATTCACACGGATTCATTGTCCCCGTTCTTGCTGTCCTGATGGCATGGTACCGACGACAGGATGTCGCTCCGTGCCGCTGCGATCCATCCTGGATCGGACTGGTTTCCATTCTTGTGGGCATGGTCGCTTTTCTGGTGGGGACTCTGATTCATTTCGACTGGCTGCAGCACATGTCGCTGTTGCCGACAATCTGGGGCTGCACATGGATTCTTGGCGGACGGTGGCTGGCAATGGTCTCGCTGCCGGGTGTCCTGTTTCTGTTCTTCATGATTCCCCTGCCCTACATGGCGGAAGTCGCGATGGCTCGCCCGCTGCAGACCGTCGCCGGAATTTCCTCAACATTTGTCTTGCAGACATTCGGTCTGGCCGCCATCCGAAACGGAAACCTGATCAACGTCGAAGGAAACGTTCTGGGAGTTGCCGAAGCCTGCAGCGGACTGCGCATGCTGATGGTGTTTTTTGCTCTGGCAACCGCTGTCGCCGTTCTGATCGAACGTCACTGGGTCCAGAAACTGATCCTGATTCTCAGCGCGGGCCCGATCGCTTTGATTTGCAACGTCCTGCGAATTGCCGCCACAGGAGCATTGTACGTCTTTGCTGAACGGGAGCTGGCTGAAACCGTGTTTCATGACCTTGCCGGCTGGCTGATGATGCCCATGGCTCTGTTGATGCTGTGGGCGGAGCTGAAATATCTGAGTCTGCTCTTTGACAGCTCGTGGAGTTCCCGCATGGTCACCGACGAACAGCCGATCGGCCTGTTCAGCAAACCCGTCTGACCACTGCTGAATCCCTTCGAGTCAGTCAACGCAGCGAACTTTCACCAGTCACAGTCTTCGAACAACCACTGCAGGACTAACCATCTTCATTCATCCGGAAGTCATCTGATATGAAATCGACACACCTTCTCACAATCGCCGCCACGCTGCTGATTCTCAGCGGCGGCATTGCACAGGGGCTGTTGACACATCGCTGGCTGCCCAACGCCGCCGTTTTTGAGGCCGTCAGCGCGATTCAGTCACTGCCGAACAATGTCAGCGACTGGACCTCCACCGACATCGAACTTCCCGAACGCGAACAACAGATTGGCGGTATCGCGGGTTACGTACAGCGAACTTACACAGACAGACTGACCGGTGCCGCCGTCAATGTTCTGCTGGTCACCGGAGATTCCGGGCCGATTTCACTGCATCCCCCCACCGCCTGCTTTACCGGGCGCGGATTTCAGGTGGTCGGACAGCCTTCCATTCTGGCACTCAGCAGTCAGCCAGCTGCTGCGGATGATGCCTCAGTTGCTCCCTACCTGTCGCACGTCTTTCATCAGGCCGACTTTGCCAACAGTGCTGTGGAAGATGTTGTGTTGACCCGAGTCTACTGGGGCTGGTCAACGGATGGTCAGTGGCAGGCACCAACGAACCCCAGAATTGAATTCGCCCGCGAACCGGTCCTGTTCAAGATCTATTTTTCGGAGACGTGGGTTCCCACGGGCGACACCCAGCAGGATGCCGGAGCCGCTCAGAGACTGATGAAGGAACTTCTGCCATTGATTCACAGTCGTCTTGCCCAGCGGAGTAACGACTCAAACGCAAAGGTCAGCCATGAATAGTGAACTTTCCTGCAGTCTCCGCTGGCGATGGCTTTTCGCCGGTATGGCCGCCGTTGTTGTCTCTGCCGGACTGCTGTACGCCATCCAGTCATGGCAGCTTCCTCGAATCACTGCACGAGTCCTGCAGGAATGCCGCCAACTGGCTGCGGCAGGCGACACCGATGCGGCAAGAAAGCGATACGCGGACTACATTCAGCTGCAACCGGGCAACACGCAGGCCTACGAAGAGTACGCTCGACTGATGCTGGAGTCGGACACAGAAGGCACGTCACCGCGAACCGACATGATGGCCCTGCAGTTGCTGGATATGGCCGTTCAGCATGGAGCTCGAAGCCATTCCACAAAACAGCTGTTGGTCAGTACGGCCATGCGTCTGCAAAACTACTCCCTGGCTCGTCAGATACTGAATTCGATGGATCTGCACTCGCTTCAGGACGCCGACCTCTACACGTTCCACGGCATCTGTGCTCTGCAGCAGGGCGAGATCTCCGAAGCGGAACAGTCCTTTCGCTCCGCACTGCAGATCTGTCCTCAAACCAAAGATGCATGGACCGGACTGCTGGAGATTCGAGCGGACGTTCAGGAAGACATCCCCGGCGCATGGGAGATTGCGGATCAGATGCTGGCGGTCATGCCTGTCGAAGGCCGCTCCGCGCGAGCGTGGCTGTACCTGCGTCTGAACCAGATCGATCAGGCCGGCAAAGCGTTTCTGCAGACCGCACAACAGGCACCGGATTCCACAGAACACGTGGCCAACCTTGCACAGTTCATCATGCGAACCAACATGGAGGCCACTCCCGAAAACACTCCTGCCATCGAGTTCGCGCTGACTCGACTGACGGCACTGCAGACCGATCGCAGTGACTTCCTGATGGAATTCAATCGAGCTGACCTGGCTCAGCGGCTGAAGCAGTACGATGCGGCTCTGGCGGGTTATCGCCGCTGCATGGAACTGCGTCCCGGTGATCCGGCCGCCGCCGGCCGACTGACAGAAGTTCTCAGTTCAATCGGGGACTATCAGCAGGCGGAAGAGTTGCTCACCAGCCTCCCACAGACCAACGCTCTGCGACTGCTGAGAGCAACCCTGAAGGCTCGATTGCTGACTGAACAAAGTCATTGGCAGGAAGCCATCGAGGTACTGAACGAAGCTGTCCACATCGCAGGAGACCGAAACCTGAAACAACAAGCGCAGGCTCTGCTGATGGAATGTCACCGTCATTTGAACCAGTATGACAGCGCCGTTTCTGTCGGACACAAAATGGTGGTGGCATCCGGCAGCCCCGATGAAGCTCGCTGCATGTTGATTGAGGCACTGATCAATGCCGACAACTACCGCGATGCCATTGAACAGATGCAGCTGATTCGAAAACCGGAACAGCACTATGCAGCTCTGATTCAACAGATGATCCGGTCAGTGAATTCGCCGGACAAAGAACGGCAATTGAATCGAGCCATCGACGAAACAGAACGCTTCAGCGTTTCGGCGTCACTTCCCGCGATAATTCGAGCGTACCTGCAGGCCAATTCCGGAAAGCTCAGCGACGCCATCTCCTCCATGGCTCTGCTGGCCGCCGAAAACCCCGATCTGCCGGAATACTGGGAAACCGTCGTCCGGCTGCGAACGGGTGACTGGCAACCTCGCAATGTTGTCGGCCGGAGTGGATCTGGTTCCTTCACAGACTCACCGTCCGAAGATTCAGAAGCAGCCAGCGACGATCATGCCACGATCCGGCAGGACCTCAATACCAATTACCATCGACTCATGCACCAGGGCAGGTCCTCGGAAATTGTGAATGCCGTCAAGACGCGTCTTCAGTCTCGGCCGGCCCGAAAGGAAGATGCGGAAGCCGTGGCGACGGTGTTATGCAACCTGGCCATGAGTCATCGAGAAGCATGTGCTGAAATTGTCGAAACAGTTCTTCCGCTGATGAATTCCCATGTGGTCGAAACCTCCGGAGCCAGTATGGAAGCCTTTTGCGGCGTGCTGCGGGATTGTGGGTTGCAGCATCAGCTTTCAAAGTTGTCGCCCAGTCTGTTTGCCGATCCATCCGCCATTCAGACCGTCGGCACAATTCGCGATCTGGTTTCTGAAGGCGTTCTGAATGCCGAGGCGCTGCAGGCTTCCAATGAATCGGCTGGTGGTGCTGGCTGGCCCCGCTATCTGATTGACATCCTGCTGGCAGAATCCGAAGCGGTGACGGACAGTCCGAAGGCAGCAGTGCAACGCCTGCTGCAGGTGGTCAAAGAGTCGCCGGAAAATGCGGCTGCTGTGGCAGCTCTGCTGCAGATTGCCGGCTACGATTCTGCGGTCCGGCCCGACATCCCGGACTACGGCTTCCGGCTGGTGCAGCAGCATCCCGATAGTGCTGACGCCCTGTTTTTGCTGAGCTGTGGTCTTCGCAGCGGCGACCGACTGCTGGAATCCGTCACCTACGCGCGCCGAGCCTTTGCTCAAAAACAGAACCCTGTTTACCTGCTGCACGCCGCATGGTCACTGCTGAAAGCAGGAAACAAAACCGCCGCTGTCAACACCCTGCAACTCGCTCAACAAGCCGGCCTGTCAGAAGCCGTCATGCATCCGCTGGACCGGCAACTGCTGCAGACGATGAACGAACTGCGGGATGAATCAGCCGTTCAGCTCACAGGAACACAACCAGCCGAACTTCGCCAACAACCGGCAGAGCCTGCACTGTGATTCAGGACTGAGCAAACTGAGACACAAGCCGTCCGACGGAAGCAGAAAACTGCCCACGAGCCATCACCTGACCAATGCCCAGCGATGTTGCAGTCTGAAGCAGGTCTTCATGAACATGCGGCCCGTAGGCAACGACATTCTTCAGGACATCATCGGACAACTCAGCACACAGCTGCGCCAAATCCAGTCCGGGACAGTTCAGGTCGATCAACAGCAACACGGAACTCGTTTCCGGCACAGTAACCTCGTCAGCACTGCGTGCGGACATAAAGGCCATCCGGCTTGCTTCCGCCAGACCACGGATGGTACTGCCAAGCATCAGATCGCTGGCCAGATGAATGACAATCTGTTCGGGCATCCTGTTCACTTCACAAACTCAGTCCGACGGGCTGCCGATCAGTCGACACCGGAGCCTTCGAGAACGAAGCAGCGAGTCTGACCCCCTGCATGCCTCGCACGGTGAGATCTGATGTCACAAATCTTCGTTTAACCCGAGCCAACGGCGAGGGCTTTCGGTCGCCTCGCCGTTGGCTCGGGTTAAACGAGGAATG
>JAGQPY010000218.1 GCA_020426485.1 Planctomycetaceae bacterium | reverse complement strand
ACACGAGTCCCGACGTTGTGGTTTCCGCAACGGCCAGCAGATCTCCGGTCGCTCCCGGATCGATACCTTCTGTCGGCGGCGAAATTCCAGCCCCATCGACTCGAAACAGTCCACTGTCCGCTGCCAACCGAACGGCCAATGCGGCCACGAATTCGTTGCTGTGTTTCAGGTGATCTCGCAGAAACACTTCGCTCAGCCCGTCGACCGATGCCAGCAGATGCATGATTCGAATAAGGTGCCGTTCGTCTTTGGATTTTTCCGCAAGGTTCGACAACTGCGACACGATCTGCGGTCGAGAATCCTTTGTGATGCGTTCCTGCAGCAGCCTGCGGGCTCGGCGAGCGTGCCATTCGGATTCATGAAACACCGCCGTTCGCATCAGCTGCTGCTCATTCAATGTTGTCAGATCCAACGGATTCTTCAGTTCCGCGACAGGGCCGTAGCTGATGCAGTACAGTCGGCCGCTGGTTCGGTGGACTCCGTCATGATCGTGGCACTCACCGTTGTCCGACCAGTCGGAAACATAGACTTCGCCCCGCGGCCCATACTTCAGCTCCACGCCACGAAACCACGGTGTATTGACCTTCAGAAGATTGGCTTCGTGCTTACCGACGTAACCACTGCCGGAACGTTCCAGACGTTCGACGTTGACGCAGCGACCATGGGTATTACACATGAAAATGCGATTGCGAAAAGCTTCCGGAAAGTTGGTTCCCTGGTAAATCATCCCGCCGCAATGGCTGTGACCGCCTCCCAGATCGTCCGCCTTGCCGTCCCGACTGTCACTCCACTTGCCGGTCGTATCCCAGTGATAGTGGTCCGCGGTCTGGCTCATCAGTTCATACAGATGCGGATTGAAGTCCTGCCCGAACATTCGCTCATAATGCGCGCCGGGGACAACGTGCCACAGATGACCGATGACGTTGTTGGTGAAGAAGAACTGGCCGTGGCGGTCGTAGTCCAGTCCCCACGGATTGGTCGTTCCGTTGCAGACTACTTCAAACGTGTGTCGAGTCGGATGGAAACGCCAGATGCCGCAGTTCATGGGCTGGCGCTCGTCTTTGGGCGTATCCGGCGTTCCCGGCAGTGACGAATCCGTGATACCGTGACGACCATACAGCCAGCCATCCGGTCCCCACATCAGTCCATTCACGAAATTATGTCCGGCGGTTTTGGTCCAGCCATTCAGCATTTCCACAGGGTCGCTGTCGGGCACGTCGTCGCCGTTGCGATCAGGAATGAACGACAGTGAACCATCGTTCAGCACCCACAAACCGCCGAAGCCCCACGTGAGCCCGGTCAGCATGGAACCTTTATCCCAGAAGACTCTGCGTTCGTCGTGTCGACCATCGCCATCGTTGTCCTGCAGAATCACGATGCGATCACGCAGGTTGGGGTCAATCTGCCCGTGAGCACTGTACGTGTAGTTTTCGGCGACCCAGATGCGACCTCGGTCATCAAAGTCAAAAGCGACAGGCTGCTGCACGGCGGGTTCTCCGGCAAACAGAGTCACCTGAAAGCCTTCCGGAAGGTCAATCAGCGACAGCATCTCGACAGGCGACGGCGGATGTTCGCCGGGTGCCTGAGTATTCACTGGTTCGGGAAAATCGTCGGCCTGAAGCGTGGGCGGAACAATGAAACTCACGACGGCAGCAACAAGACACAACGCACGTCGGTGGTGATCAAACATCAACGAACAATTCATAAAGCTGACTTCCACAGAAGATGGCGGTGCAGGTAGAAATTCCTGATTCGATCATTTCCAGTCCGGTTCAGCGGAACCTTCTACGGACTGGTTCCAGTCTTGTTCCGGCACACTGTCGCTGGCAGGTTGAGGATTTCATGGGGTCAGCTGCCTGTCTTGAGGTCGGCCCGCTGTTTACAAGAACCGCTTACAAGAACCGCAGCCATCTAAGTTGTTGCTCTCGCTCCGACCCACGTCACAGAAGGAATTTCGCCCAGCACCGTCAGGAATCCCGTTCCGGGACAATACCATTCGTTTACCCCGTGGCCGCAGGCGAGGAACTTACTCACCGGCTTGGCCTGATCCGGTCCGGTCCGATCTGGCCCAGCGACCAAAGGCTAAACGAAGAAGATCACTTTACGACGTTGATTTGCCCCCATTCAATCGACAGGCCCCCTGACAGAGCGAAGCTCTTGTCAGGAGAAGTGGCCTCGGCGGAACAGTTCGCACAGCAGCCGTTCCAGACAAGCTCCACCTTCCGCGGCGACCTGAAGAATTCGTTCGATGTTAGCAGGCTCCAGAGCGTCCGGAAGACACATGTCGGTCACGATGGAGAATGCCAGTGTATTCATGGACGCGTGCTTTGCGACAATGATTTCCGGAACCGTCGACATCCCGACAACATCCGCTCCCATCAGCCGCAGCATGCGATATTCGGCGCGAGTTTCCAGATTGGGGCCTGCCACGGCCACCAGAACGCCTTTGTGAGCCTGAATGCTCAGATCCAAAGCCGCCTGCCGCGCGCCTTCAATCAGGTTGCGGCTGTAGGGTTCGCTCATGTCCGGGAAACGGGGCCCCAGTTCGTCATCGTTGACGCCTCGCAGCGGGTTGTCGGGGATCAGATTGATGTGATCTTCCAGAATCACGATGTCTCCCAGCTCGTACTGAGGATTCATGCCACCGACGGCGTTGGTCACGATCAGCGTTTCGGCTCCCAGAGCTTTCATTGTTCTGATCGGAAACGTTACTTCCTGCAGTGAATAGCCTTCGTAGTAGTGACATCTCCCCTGCATTGCCACCATCGGCACGCCGTGAAGCGAACCGCAGACCAGATGCCCGGCATGCGACGGAGCGGTGGAGCGAGGAAAGTGGGGAATGTCGCCGTACGGAATCTGACAGTCCACCTCAATCTTTTCCGTCAGACCTCCCAGGCCGGTTCCCAGAATCAGGCCGGCTTTGGGCGTTCCCTTCCACCGGGATCGAATGAAGTCGCAAGCGGCCGTTGTTTGATTCCGAATATCCTTCATTCAACCTTACCTTTGTTACTCCCGGCGCGGACCTGACAGGACGCACGCCATTCAAATTCGCCGACACCAGCACAAAAATTCCAAAGAGTCAAGAGCCAGCTCGACTCGCTTCGGCGGACAACAGTTGTGACGCATGAATCCGCCCAGAATTCTGGTGACAATGAAGTCCGCTCACACAACCGCAACGGGCTCCTGCAACATGGCCCAAGCCCTGTGGAAGACCTGTCGGGCAGGGTGCCTGTCCCGATTCTGTTCGGCCCCGATTTTGTTCGGCCTCCACGGGTGAGACCGCACTGCTGCCGTAGTCCGCGGAAGTCCGTTCCGGCTTTTGCAGGTTCAAGGCGACAACCTCATTTCGATTCCTCTGAAGAGATCGGCAGGACAGTCAATGTCAACGGAAGATCATGACGGACATTCCGCACGAAGCACTGCGCGGACTGAAGATCTTGCGATGACGATCAGCGATGATCCAGCGTCACCAGCTTGCTGTGCTCACCCGTACCGACTTCTGACGGCGATTCTTTGCCTTGGAATCGGCCTGCGACTGTTCTACTTCATTGGTGTTGGCGGCCACGACGACATCAGCTATTTCAATCACGCTTTGGAAATCAACGATGCAACGTTCAACACGGCCTACGCTCCCGGCGGATCGTTTCCGTTTCGTTTTCGGGTGGGACTGATCTATCCCACGGCGTGGATGTTTCGGCTGTTCGGACCGTCCGAATACACCGCCGCCATTCTGCCCCTGCTCAATTCCGCAGGACTGATTCTGCTGAGCTGGTGGGCGGGCCGACGGCTGAACGAATCAACCGGCACAATTGCCGCCCTGCTGATGGCCACCTTTCCGCTGGATATTATTCAGGCCACGGTTCTGTTGCCGACACCCTTCTGTGCGATGCTGACGGGATTGTCAGTGATGTTGTGGCTCACGGGGCAGGACCGCGAGCAGCTTGACGGACGACTGACGACAGCTGTTGTGTGGCGATATGTTCTTTCCGGACTGTGCCTCGGAACGGCTTACCTGTTTCGCATCGAAGCCGGTCTGTTTGCTCTGTTCTTTGTCTGCTGGTTTCTGGTGCATCGAAGATCACTGGCAGGAATCATGATTGCGCTGGGCACTTCGGCCGTTGTGGTTGGAATCGAAAACCTGGTCTACTGGAACCTGCATGGCGAGCTGCTGTATCGACTGAAAGCCGTCTCCGGCGGATTTGCCGAAATCAACAGCGATTTGTCGGAAGCCATCAGCAGCAAGAAGTCTCCGATGGAATACATCCGAGCCATTTTCTTCAAGCCCGTTGAACTGGGCGTTCACTGGGTTCTGATCCTGCCCGCCGCTGCCGTTTCATTTTTCGCGCGGGGGCGCCGTCGGACGGCGTTGCTGTTGTGGTTCTGGCCCGTTGCTCTGTATCTGTTCTTTGGATCGTGGAGCCTGTCGCAGTATGTGCCCACCACGAAAAACCCGCGTTATCTGATGAACGTTTCGGTTCCCGGTCTGGTGCTGCTGGCCGGCGTGCTGTCGGACCTGATCCAGCGGCACGGAAACCTGAAGCGTCTGGGACACATCGCGTTGGCGGGCACAATTGCGGGCAGTCTGCTTCTGCTGAATCTGGCCTGGATTTATCGCTGGGAAAACGCCGGCGGCTGTCGGATTGCCGCTGATTTCATTCGTCAGGAAGCGGCAGCCGGGCATCAGGAAGCCAGCCAGCCCATCTTTGCCGAACATTATTCCGCGCTGATTTTGAAGTGTTTTCTGCCGGAACGCGACGTACGCGCCGTTTCCATTCACGATCGGTCGATCGGTCAGAATGGCGCAACCATGTCCGCCGATGAAATCACGGATGGTATCGTGGTGGTAGATGAATTCATTATCGATAAGTACGCCATGGACACCGGCATGATCGCGCCGGACTATCTGCGAACTCCGCCGATTCACTGGCGGCGAGTCTATTCAGCGCCGCATCCGCAGGACAGATTTGCTTACCCGGCTGTTCGGATTCTGAATCTGTTTGTCGGACGATTCATGAAGGGGCCCGAACGGTCATTGCAGACGACGCCGGTCACTGTCTACACCGTGACTCGTTCCGAAGCTGTGACGACTTTTTCCGACGTCAGAAACTGAGCCGTCGCCAGTCGGCACGCCTGTCGGTGCATCCACCATTCCAGCCCGTCACGACCGAATGATACGATGGCCCACAGTGCACACACCGCCACCGAAACGGCAAGCTGTCCGATCGTGGTACATGCCGGGAAGACCGCATAGCGAACGGCAACATAGGTCATCGTGAGACCCGCGACGGTTGCAATGGCTTTCTTCCAGGGATACTCGATCTTCATCACGGTACGACAACTCGCCAGCACCGTGAACGAAAACGCTGCATACGTCAGCACTCCCGCCCAGGCAGCGCCCCAGGCTCCGATGCGAGGAATCAGCAGAATGTTGGCCACGACGTTGACGACCAGTCCGGCAATGGATCCGGGCACCATCAGTCGCGTCTGTTTGGACAGCAAGGCCGGTACTTCGAACATGAAGCTGAGTCCGAAGACAAAGAATCCGGCAAGGATCACGGAAATCAGATCAATCGCGTTTCCGTAGGCATCCGGTGTCAGCAGGGGGAGTACCGGATGAACGGACAGCGAAGCTCCCAGCAGCAGAATCCCCAGTCCGGACACGAAGGCCCCAAAGATCTTTCCGAACATCTTCTGAGAATCCGGCATCCGTTCGATGTCGTAGATGGCCACGTGCCAGATCGACATAAACGGCAGCAGGCACAGTGTATTCACGGCAAAGCCGATTTTGTGGGCCAGTGAATACACGCCGACTTCGTCCATACTGACCCAGATTCTCAGAAAGTAGCGGTCTGCTTCGTGCATCATCATGGTCGTCACCGCCGTCACAACCAGCGGAGCCGCAAAGCGGTACATTTCGGCTCCGATGACTCGGTCAAGGCAATAGCGTCCTCGCGTGGCGACAAAGATCGTTCCCAGAGCCGCCGTGTGAGCGACCGTTGCCAGCAGATTGCCGATCAAAAGTCCTTCCACCCCCATCTGCTTTCCGACGATCAGCCAGACATTCAGGGTGATGTTCAGAATCAGTCGGCACAGGGAAATCGCCACAAAAATGCCGGACCACTTGCGGACTCGCAGATACGTATCCAGCACCATTCCGACAACACAGAACCACAGCGTCAGAATCGTCAGCGTGTAGAACCACGGCCCCTGAACAATTTCGGGGCCCAGCGTCACATCAGCCAGAATATGTCGGCCCAGATACATCGTCAGACTGATGACGGTACAGACCGTTGTCACCATCGTAATGGCCGTCCACCACACCTGATCCCGATGCTGTTCGTCATCGTCATCGAAATGGTGTCGCGTAATCGCGCTGTTCATTCCGCCGGCGATCAGTGTTGCCAGAATGGCGGCCGTCAGATCCAGAATGGCCGTAACGCCATAGTCCGCAGGTGTCAGAACATGCGTATAGAACGGCAGCAGCAGAACCGACGCCATGCGCGTCAAAATCTGTCCGATCATGTAGATCGAAGAATGTTTCAGCAGATCTCTGACCGGTTTCATTGGGAACTTCGCAGACTATCAACTCAGTAAAGAACAGGAACTCAACGCATTTCGTAAGATTGAGATCGCCGGTGGTTTCAATTTCTGATTGCCTTACAACCTAGTTCACCAGAAAAATGTATTTCGCAGTGACTCAGAAACGCTGCCGGTTTCGGCACGTTTCCCAAACGCATCATTCGACAATCCGAAAGACATGAATAACCGGTAAAGCTCCCCAATCGCTTCCACACTCAGAACCGGCATCGATCTGAACGATGTACAGCAGTTGTCGGTCGGCATCGTACGTCATGCCGCCGATTTCCTTTTCGCAGTTCGAGAACATGTATTCCGTCGGACCACCGCCAGGTGATTCTCCATTCCAGCGGTACCATGGCTGAACATCTGTTGCCGGCTTCTGCCCGCTGGCCACCGCCACCAGATCGGACGGTGAATAGAACAGTATTTCGACTTCGTACGGTGTTCCGTGGTACCCCTTGTATGGATTGCAGTCCCACGGACGTCCTTCACCGTAATAGAGTTCACCCAGTGATTTTCGCCCGATAATGACCACCGTCTGGCGATCCCCAAGTTTCAGCCATGCCGCACCGGTCCAGCGATCGGACGGATGATGCCGTGCCAGCGGACGTTCCATGGTATACCACAGCAATGGCAGTGCATTCAGGTCTCCGGGAGCCGCACCGGCTTCCTGAGGAATTCGGTAGGCATACAATGCCGGTCCCTGGCTGGAATACTGCAGCCCGGTACTGATCTGCAGTCCGGACAGCAGGTCTCGCCCCTGAAACCAGGCGTCTGCTTCGGGCTGCGGAATCTTTGTGATGTAGCCGGCATTCTTGTAGGAATGCCATTGAGGATCGCCGGTGCGAATGGGGCCCAGATGCCACGGGCCATCAAACGAAAGGGCGTTGGTTTCCAGCGAAGACGCACCATGCGATGGATAGTCGACACCAGTGACGTTGTAGTATTTGAAGACCGTCCAGTGCAGTCGTTCATCCACGACTTCCATGCCGCCGACTTTGAAGATTTCGGACGAACCATTCGTCATGGTTTCCCGAAAACCGGCTGTGATGTCTCCGAAAGGCTGCAGCATTTGGGCGACGGGCAGCACCGTGATGTCCCTGGAAACCACGGGAGCCGGAATGGAGATTTCCGCCACCAGCTGCCGATGTTCGTGACCCAGCACAAAAAGTGAGCCCGGGAACTCGTCCTGCGAATTCGGATCGCCGTCCGGACGGTAGGTCACCGCCCAGCCGCCAAAGTAGAATGAATTTTCAACATCCTCTCCCGGATCAGCAGGCGGGCGAAACGCGCCCAGGTACTGAAAATTGCCGGGAGTGATCATTTGCGGATGTAACGGTGCGTCATGGCGAACTGCCTTCGACGCCATCCGCGCCAGACGAATTCGTTCCGCTTCCTGCTGTTCAGGAGTCAGTTCCGGGGGACCGCCGGACTCTTCGGTTGTCGGATTCAGGATCTCTTCGACACGTTTGAGTGTCTCATCGCGCAGCACCGGCTGTTCAGTTTCTGCGTGTACTCGTGTCTCTGCGGCGCGCACCGCCATGGTCCGATGCTGCTGAGACGTCGCTTTGAGTTCCGATGCCAGATCGAACAGAAAGACGGATCCGAAGACAGCGGCGGTCGCAAGGAACAGCAGGTAAAGTCTTGTCATGGATTCACGTCTCCGTTCGGTTGCTGACACTAACCGGAAGAGTTCCGGAAAGGCCGCGGTCATCGAACGTCAGTTCAGAATGGTCACCTGACCGTCGCCGAAACCAAATCCGGGCTGATTCAACACTTCAGAATGCGTCTCATCGCGCCAGTCGCTTGTCCGGGCCGGCAGCAATTCTTCCGCGACCGGGCATTGTTCACGAACTCGGCCGTAGATCATGATTCCACCGGCCCCCAGCAGAGCCGTGTAGTACGGAACTTCCAGTGCTTCGAGACTGACGAACTGAGCCGACACTCCAAAACCGACCAGAGCCGCGATGGTCATGCGACAACTGTCGCCGAACCAGGGATCAGCATCCGGAGGAAGGATTTTCAGCATCTTCCAGCAGCCGATAATGCAGGACAGGTAGAACCCGGAATACATAATGATGCCGGGAATTCCGGTTTCCGTCGCTGTCTGGACCCAGAGACTGTGAGCTTCTTTCAGGGGTTCCCAGCCAAAGCTTTCCGCGTGCAATGGCCAGTGGTCCGGACCGCAGCCAAAGATTGGATCTTCTGAAAACAGAACGTAGCAGTCTTTCCAGAGGTCCAGGCGGCTTTGAGCCGACGCTTCGTGCAGAC
>JAGQPY010000217.1 GCA_020426485.1 Planctomycetaceae bacterium | reverse complement strand
TGCTGTGGCAGAACCACCGGAACGCAGATTCGAAATTCGGACGACCAAACCTGCCGCCACAATGCCAGCGACGAACACGTTCGGTCGTGTCGTCGTTTCCTCACAGCCACCGGTTGACTATGATTGCGGCACGATGCCTTTGACCAGAGGCGATCTGAAAAAGTTGTCTGCCCAACGCCGTGAAGGATACGTTTACGTTTCACCCGTGGCCGAGAGGCCAGGTCGCAGCGTGCCATACCGACCTGGCCTCTCGGCCACGGGTGAAACTGCCGTGTTTTACGGGCCTCAAGCTCTTTACGGCGTTGCTCAGCCCCCTTTTCAGAGAGTCCTTACGAAATTCCATCCGCCTTCATTGGCGCATTGCGTTGCAGAGACTGGAGATCGCACATGCTTTCGGAAGAACACAAAGAGAAAATTGCACCCATTCTGGGTCGGATTCCCAGTGGAGTCTTCATTCTGGTGGCCGGTGACGGCGCGGGGCAGAAAACGGGACTGCTGGCCAGCTGGATTCAACAGGCTTCGTTTGAGCCACCACAGGTGACGGTCGCCGTCAATAAGGCTCGCTATCTGAACGACTGGCTGAAGGCCGGATCACCGGTCACGATCAATCAGATCAGCAAAGGTGACAACACGCTGTTTCGACACTTCGGCAAGGGGTTCGAACCAGGTGTCGACGCCTTCGAAGGCATTGAACTGGAACCCGGCGATTGTGGACTGCCGCTGTTGAAGAATGCGATGGCGTCTCTGGAAGGCGAAGTGGTTTCCGCCATGGAAGCGGGCGATCACACGATCTATCTGGTCACCATCAAACACGCGGTGGCTCACCAGGACGCCGCGGCCTTCGACCCGTTCGTGCACGTGCGACGCAACGGGTTTTCCTACTGATCCGCGGAAACAGTGTGGCGAAGTCGGCAGAAGAATGGCTCAGGCTGAACATGCCCGATCGGTGAGCCAGCGGCTCTGACGGTAAGGACAGGCCACAGTGACACGGGACGCTGGGAATGCGAGTTTCATGAATTCTGCCGAACAATCTGCCTGCCATCGATCAATGAAATCGCTGCTGTTTCTTTGCACCGGCAACTTCTATCGCAGTCGCTTTGCCGAACTCTATTTTCGCCACCTGTGCCTTCAGCATTCGCTGGACGTGATCGTCGAATCGCGCGGACTTGCATTGGAGCCGCAGAACATCGGCCTGTCCTGGTTCACGGAACAGGAATGTCGTCGACTCGGTGTTTCCACGGAGCCTCAACGAGAACCCATGCCGCTGGCGGTCGGAGATCTGGAACAGGCAGATCTGACAATCGCGGTGAAGGAAACCGAACATCGGCCGCTGATGCGACGCAAATTTCCCGACTGGGAGGATCGTGTCGTCTACTGGGAGGTTCATGATCTGGACGTTGAACCCGCCAGCGCCGCGCTGCCTCAGCTGCGACGTCATGTGGAAGAATTGTTTCGACAACTGCAGCAGAAGGCAGACTGATGATGATCGCGTTGATTGCTCACGATTCGAAGAAAGTTCACATGCTGGAATTCGTTCGAAGTCACGTAGACTTCTTTCGACAGCATCCGCTGGTGGCGACCGGCAACACGGGAAAAATGCTGGAGGAGGAACTGGGGCTGACTGTCGAACGTGTGGCTCATGGGCCTCACGGCGGCGACCTGATCATTGGTGGTCGAGTGGCCGAAGGTACGGTGCATGCCGTGTTGTTTTTTCGCGACCCCCTGACCGCTCAGCCTCATGAACCCGACGTGTCAGCTTTGATGCGAGTCTGTGACGTGCATTCCGTACCGCTGGCCACGAATCCGGCAACTGCCGAGGCCGTGTTGGAACGATTGAAATCGACAAGCTAAGAACAGAGAAATCTCCGTCCCGGCACGGATGAACTCAGTTCCATCGGAATCCGGTCGCATGACGGGCAGAAAATTCAACGATTGGTTTTGCGGAAGTCAATGACAGGTTTTAATCAACCGTTTCCGATGACGTCGTTTCTCAACGGCTATCAGTTGGTGGACGGAGTCGCCATGCATCGTGACAACCCCGTTCACTTTCAGATTCCGCCGGACGTGATCAAGAGGAATCTTCGGCCCGGGCAGTACGTCGAACTGCGTATTGATTCTCCACGGTTTTCCGTTCACGAAGATGCAGCCGAAACGTGTGAGTGTCCATCGTGCAGTGGCGTGATGACAAAACCAACTCTTCGACATCAGCATCCCGTATCACTGTTTCCCGTTCCCAAACAGGATGTGCCTTCGCGAGGCTGGGGCGAAGACTTTTGGGTTCGCATCACGGATCGGCGTGACGAATCGTTCGAAGGAATCGTCGACAATCTGCTGGTGGAATCTCGACTGCACGGCCTGAAGCACGGTGACCGGATTACATTTCATCAGAACCACATTCTGGCCGTCCACGATGTTCACCGACACGAACTGGTGGCCGAAATGAATGTTGCAGACCTGAAAGAGCTTGCTCAATGGGTCGCTCAAATTCGCCGCCGGGAATAAGAATTCGTGATCAGGCGTTCGCCTCTTCGCCCGTTGGCTCAACGAAGCCTTCGGTTTCGCTTGGGCCGCAGGAAACAACGGTTACCCGGGAATTTTAACCGAGCAATCTTGATTCCACCGACGCAAGGTCGGTGGCGATCAGCGAGAAGTGTCCAGATCTCTTCGTTTACCCCGGTTCAAAGGGGTGGTCACATCTGCAGCGACTTCCCTCCGGGTCGAGTTCAACGGTCTCTCCTCGAATCAAAATGATTCACAGTGTTGCCCAACCGGACAGAAGCTCCATGAAATGACCGTCGCGAACGCTGCCTGTCTCGGTCCTGTCAGCCTTGTCATTCGCGGTCTGTGGATTTCCGGCTGAGGCGATGTTGTCGAAAAGCAGCGCGTCGATACAACGCGTTGAATGCCTGCATCCGTGTCATCTCCGGCGAATCTTACAACTGTCCAACGGGAATCGCTTTCAATGCCTGCTGCGGCTGGTTGAAGTTTGGTTCTTTCCGGCTGTGTCGAGTGTGATGGTTCTGCGTGACGATCCGGATATCTGGATGAAATCGCAGAAACGATTTATTCATGCGTGAGAAGTGAGTGCCTTCGAATTACCAGCCGGTCACAAGGTGCAGCAGCGTGGCCACGGAACTTATGAATCCACAAACCCATTCCAGCGAATATCACCGTCTCGGGGGCTTGTGCGTGACAGCGGTTTGTCTGTTACTGATCGGGTGCGGACAGGCGGGTGACCGTCCGTGGGGACGATTGCCTCAAATGGCGGAACTGTCCGCGGCAGAGACCTCCGGCAAACAATCACGGTCCTTCGAACCACAGGGAGACATTTTCGGAGCAAGACAATCGCTTCATTCCGATCCCGCTGCGAGGCCTCATGACACTCCCGCCGAACAAGCGGATTCGGACGTGATGAATCGGGCGATTCACGATGCGTTGTCCTTTCCGGTTCCAGCGGCTTCGTCGATGGAATTTCCGTCGTCCTCAGAACTTCCGGTGCTGAACGACGGACACGACTGTGCACTGACGTTGATTCCACTGGGGGATGATCCACGACTGGGGCTGACGAAAGATTCGCTGCCGGAAGGCATCCTGCAGACAGTTGGCTGTCTGGACATCGTTCGACATCTGGAGCGCGAACTTGTTCTCCGGAGTGTCGACTGGATATGTATCTCGGGACGACTGCAGGACGTGCACAGCAGGACGGCTCCCGTTCACATTTCGCTGCGAACTCAATCAGCCGCTTCGGCGCACAGCGTGGCTGATCAGTTGTTTCCGTTTACACGTCGTGAAGAGACCACGATCAACGGTCAGTACGCTTTGCGATGCGAGCTTCAGGACTACCGTTCCGAACAAGCCTGGCGAAGTCGGTACGTCAATATTCAGCATCAGAAGGGTGCCCACAACTGGTTGGTTTTTACGGAGCCGGCAACGACGGCTGTTTCGGGTTCGGACGTTGCTTCCGGCGACATCTCAGACGGAGAGTTTGCGGCGTCTGTTCGCGGGCACATTCATGACGCAACTCTTCTGAAGGCGACAAATTCTTTGTCGAGCTGTCCGTCGAACAGGATGGCCATTCAACTTCACCTGCGATTGCACGACCACAGTCCGCTGCGAAGGTTTTTTCCACACCTGCTGACGGCCAGCATCCAGCTTCCGACCGATGATTCGTCGATGGTTTTCGCAACACTGAACACGGTCGGTGTGCAGCAGGCCGATACGACGGCTCGACAGGTGGCAGCCGTGCTGCAGCAGGCCCTGCGGCGTCCGGAAATGCTGGCCGGCAGGCCTGAACTGACTCCAACGCTGCTGAGCATTCTTCGGAATGTGGGGCAAAGTGTCAGCGTGACGGTTCAGGATTCCGCCGTGATTCTGCGAAGCAAATCGTCCGACCGACAAACACGCTTCTGAACGCTGTTTTCCGGCGGGGCTGACTTGCCGCAGCAAACACGCGGTACTCCGAGTCATACGACTCGCCCGGTGATCGTCGAAAGCTGCGTGTCTGTTCGCGTTGAGCGTCGCGCCTGCATCGTTTATTCTGCCGCGACTGCTCACGATCAGCGTTGCCGCTTTCGTCATCGAAAACAAAGACGGCGGAACGTGTGCGACTTCGTCCGACTGACGAATCGTTTCTGTGGATGACGTGGGCACCGTGTTCGGTTTCCATTCACCCTGAATTTCAACAGAAAGATCGGGCAGCACCGATGATTCTTCGACTCTTCTGCGCGAACGTCGTGCTGTTTGCGGCTGGTCTGTCCTTTGGGGCGGAGCGGTTCAACGTGTTGTTCATTGCCGCCGACGATCTTCGGAATGACCTTGCCTGTTATGGCCATCCGATGGTGAAGACGCCGAATCTGGATCGTCTGGCAGGTCGAGGACTGATCTTTGATCGAGCGTACTGTCAGCAGGCCGTCTGCAACCCGTCGCGAGCGTCCCTGATGACCGGACGCCATCCGGATTCGCTCAGAATCTGGGACCTGCCAACTCACTTTCGTGACAAAAATCCGGACGTGGTCACGCTGGCCGAATACTTCAGACAGCAGGGCTGGTTCACTCAGAACATCGGAAAGATTTTTCACAACTGGATTCACAAGGTTCAGGGCGATCCTCAGTCCTGGAGCGTTCCGGCCGTTATGCATTTTGCCAGCCACGGACAGGACAAGCCCAAAGTGACGGGCGAACTTCCCGCCAGCAGCGCAGTTGATCCGAAGTGTGAATGTCGCGACGTGCCGGATGATGCCTACTTTGATGGCCGAGTCGCCTCACTGGCCGTCGAAGCGCTGGGGCAGTTGAAGCAGAAGGAACAACCGTTCTTTCTGGCGGTTGGTTTTTGGAAGCCGCACTCGCCGTTTAATGCACCGAGGAAGTACTGGGATCTTTATCAGCGTGAGCAGATCTCATTGCCGCCGCATCCGGAATGGCCCACCGGCGCGCCGCGAATTGCGTGGCACGACAGTCGCGAGATTCTGGGCGTGAAGACGCGCGATATTACGGAAGCCAATATTCTGGAAATGCGTCACGGGTATCTGGCGAACATCAGCTACATGGACGCTCAGATTGGGCGAGTCCTGGATGAACTGGATCGGCAGCAGTTGACCGATCGCACGGTGATTGTGTTCTGGTCGGACCACGGCTATCACCTTGGCGAGCAGACGTTGTGGGCGAAGACTTCGAACTTTGAACTGGATGCCCGCGTTCCGCTGATCATCGCCACGCCATTCATGAAATCTGCCGGTCAGCGTACTTCGGCTCTGGCGGAACTGACGGACCTGTATCCCACGCTGGCGGAACTGTGCGGACTGCCGAAACCGGACGGAGTCGACGGCGTAAGTCTGGCATCTGTGTTGCACGATCCGTCAAGCAGTGTCCGCGATGTTGCATTAACGCAGCATCCTCGTCCAGCCTACTACGACCGCGAACCCGACAAGCAGCCGACTCACATGGGATATTCCATTCGCACGGCGACTTACCGATATACAGAATGGCGCGACTGGAAGACAGGGCAGACAACCGATCGCGAACTCTACGATCATGTCAACGATTCTGATGAAACCCGCAACATTGTTGATCAGCCGGAACAGCAGGCCGTCGTCAGCAGACACGCCGTTCTTCTGAATGATCAACACCCAATTGTTCGTCCCGGCTGGAACGACAACCAACGAATTCCGTAACTTCTTCGGTTCCGCACGACTGCACCGGAGCGACTTAAGGCGTCTCTGCTCACGAGCATCGCATGCCGAACTCAGCAGTCACGGAAAAACAGGCTGGTGGAGAATCGGGAAACGGCTGCTCGGAGAGGGGCAGAGCCTTTGTTTCAGATGAACTGTATTGATTTCATTGCCTGTCGGAGTTGTCCATGTCGGAACCCGTGCCTCAGGATGTGCTGCTGGACTTTGTGTATGCTCTGGGGACCTGCGTTCGGGAGTATGCGGACTACCTGCGGGAAGAAGGCGCTCCGGTAAACGATCCACTTCTGCACCCAGCGCCGATCGAAATCGGCGGGAGTGTATTTGAACCGTTGATCGTGCTGCGAGGCAGTCTGCTGCTGAAGCACTGGTTTGGTGATCGAGCACGTGTGGCCGGTGATATCGATCTGCATTGTTTTCGGTCTTCGCGACCGGTGGTGATTTCGGATGGCGACGATTCGACCTTCTATGGAGACTCCTACGAAAGCCTGGTCGACTACGGAAAGGCCATGTGTCGTTATTCGGCTCAAAGCGCGGATGCTGACTATTCCCGCTGGAATCGAGATACCACATTTCCGCATCTGGACACCGTCGACGAAGCGACCGACCTGTGGGCCTACGGAACTCCCGGTCAGCGCTACTTTACTCAATGGCGCCGCAGCAACGGTGAGAACGGTCGGCTGCAGATTGACATCGCCGAGGAAGGTTATTGTACGTTTGATCGCCTGGATATTTCGGTCACGGAGTTTGTTGTCGGGAACGAGCCGTTGCCGTTCTTGACGTATTCGCCGGAAACCATGCTGGCCGCCAAACTGTCGTGGCTGCTGCGCGGGATTTCTGTGATTCCGAATGAGACGGATGATCGGTTGTGGATGGAATGGACGGGGGAAGCCAAGGATTTATTCGACACATGGCTGCTGCTGACGGAAGGTCATCTGAATGCGGAGAGCTTTCAGAAATCACTGCTCGGATTCACGCTGGATGATGACATTCCGTGGATCAGTCTGTCTGCTCTGATGACGTGCCATTACGAATACCACGATTCCATGGAGTTTCCCGGCTGGAACGCATTCACGGAAGCTCACCCGGATCTGGTTGACAGTCCGCCGATTGAAATGCTGCGAGCGATTGCCGAACGACTTCGGCCACTGCTGGGACCGTTTCACATTCCCGAAGAAGAGGGTTTTCTCCGTTCAATATCTGATGATGTGACAGACGAGGCTTCGTATCAGATCTACGCGGATCTGCTGGAGGAGCAGGGCGATGTTCGTTGTGAATACGTTCGGACATTTGCACAGCTTTACTTCCATCGGGATGATGACGAGGCGATCCGACAGGCACACCGACAGCAGTTGAGCAACCTGCAGGAGCTGGTTCCGGCAGCATGGCTGATTCGGCTGTGGGGATCACCGGCTCAGTCAGGGGAAATGCTGCGACGAGTCATGACGGAATAATGGCCGCTACAATTTTCCGATCGAGCGTCAGTCGTTAGCCTACTCGTGTGGCAATGATGGATCTGACACTGACCTGATCCGCTCGTTGGTTGATTCAATGGGGGCCACCCCAACGTCGTGAAGCATTCTTTTTCGGACAAACACCGTTCGTTGAACTCGATCCCCAAGGCGAGGATCCGCACAAACTGATGGGGCTCGACCTTTCCGCCACGGGTTCAACAAATACACACTCTTCACGGTATTGGGGCCACCGCTTACTCACGGAACCTGAAGCCGAAACACCTTATCGGGAGAAACCTGATGCCTGTTAACCGCCGCGATTTTCTGCAATATTCGGCCGCCGCTGTTTGTCTGGGATCGTTGTCCGCGATGGCGGGTTCCGGACCATCCAGCAAACTGAAGCTGGGGCTGGTGACCTACAACTGGGGCAAGGACTGGGACGTTCCAACGATCATACGCAACTGTGCAGAAACCGGATTCGCCGGGGTCGAACTCCGCAGTACTCATAAGCACGGTGTGGAGATCGGTTTGAACAGTCAGCAGCGAGCAGACGTGCGAAAACAGTTTCAGGACAGCAGTGTTGAACTGGTCGGGCTGGGCAGCGCGTGCGAATATCACTCCGCCGATCCGGCCGTCGTGAAAAAGAACATCGAAGAAACCAAAGCCTTTGTGCGACTGTGTCAGGACGTCGGGGGCAGCGGTGTGAAAGTGCGTCCCAATGGGCTGCCGTCGGAAGTTCCCGTCGAAAAGACTCTGGAACAGATCGGCCGGTCATTAAATGAAGTTGGTCGGTATGCTCAGGAGTTCGGCATTCAGATTCGAGTTGAAGTTCACGGTCGGGGCACCAGCGAAATTCATCACATGAAGACAATCATGGACGTCGCCGACCACCCAGCCGTGGCAGTCTGCTGGAACTGCAATCCGACGGATCTGAATGGTGACGGACTGCAGAAGAATTATCAGTCTTTGAAGCATCGCATGGGCACGATCCACATTCACGACCTGACCAACGACCAATATCCATGGACGGAACTCTTTCCACTGCTGAAGGAAACTCAGGCGGAATCGTTCACCGGCTGGACTTTGCTGGAAGACGGCAACGTTCCCAAAGATATTGTCGACACCATGCGTCGCAATCGAACTCGCTGGGAAGAACTGACGGCATAGTGTCGTGCCTCTCAAGTCTCTTCGATTAACCCGTGGCCGACAGGGG
>JAGQPY010000216.1 GCA_020426485.1 Planctomycetaceae bacterium | reverse complement strand
ACCTCGCGGCTCTTGATTTCCAGCAGCGTGCTGGCCACCACGACAAACTCGCCCATCAGATCAAGATCCAGCAGTTCCAGGACCTCCATGAACTTCCGAAAATCCGACGTGATGCGTGACAGTGAAATGGTGCAGATATCCAGTTCGTGTCGGCGAACCAGATACAGCAACAGATCCAGCGGACCGCCGTAGTTACCAATATCAATCCGATATTCCATCAGGTTCATAGGACAAAAATCCGCAGTGCGAATGCAGCAAATGTGGTGGTGCGGCGGAGGCGTCTCTGCATTGAGCTGCGACGCAGAGCCTGCCTGCGGCCCGAGACAAGGGAACCTCATCTGCCGTGTTCGTACAACGCAAACGGCAAACCTGACCCAACTGTTATCGTCGAACCAGTGATCGGAAATTCAGTCATTTTCCGGGACCAGGTTCCGGAAAGACTCAAGTTTTACGGCTCCGTCAGCAGCGAGTTCAGGGTTTTGCCTCCGCAGGTTTCCGAATGTCGGGGACAGCGGGCATCTCTTTGGATTCGGGATCCGACACCAGCAGTGGTTCCTCAGCGCGACCCTGAGTCCACGCTTTCAGGACCTGAATCGTTCGACGCCCCCTTAGGAAATACATGCTGTCCAGCGACTGCATGTGCCGGTCAAAGTCTGCCTGAATCAGCTCCGGAGAACGGGACGACAGAGTCACTGGCAGAAGGCTTCCGGCAAAACGCTGCAGAAGCCACAGTGAAATCTGTTGGTGCATTCGGAACGACGGATGAATGTGATCCACCAACAGATCGTCTCCCGGAATTCCATGCCGACTGATCGTCGAGAACTCTTCCGGCAGATCGATCAGCGGTCCGGAAGTCGAAGCGGCGACGGATCGCATCTTCTCCTCCAGAGCACTGACCATTCGCAACGGGCAGACATCGCAATCCCTGGCTCGAACAAACGCCGCCTCCGCACCGTGATCATCATGGTTCTGCAGAAGCACCTGTCCCAGCTGATACCACGAATAAGCAAAATCAGCATCCAGCCGAACACACTCGTTCAACAGCCTCACAGCCCGATCCGGTTCTGATTTCCGAGCTGCATCAGCTTCCAGCAGCAGAGCCTGAATCTGTTGACGCTGGTCAGACGTCGTCTGCGATCCGAATTCACTTTTGAACGGTGCCGTGTCGCGCAGATTTGAAGGCGGCACCATCAGAATCAGCGGAATGCTTCCTTCACGACAGAGTGTCACCATCTGATTCAGATTGCTGCCGAACTCCCGCACCACGGTATCGATGTGCAGTGCTTCTCGGCAGTAGGCCTGAAGCCCACCATGGTGATCCAGCATCGCATCGACCTCTTCCGGCAACTGCAGCTCCCTGCCATGCTGAGCGTGATCGGATCGATTGCGCTGGCGAAAATTCAGGAAGGCATTGCGAGCAAGTCTGGCGGCGGCGGAATGATGCAGCAGGTCGAAGGCGGTGGAGGTAACGTCTCCGGATGATCGGACATCGGCGTATGTCACGCACTCCAGAAACTCATTGTGACCACAGCAAACGATGTACAGATCCGGAGAGTAGTTTCGACATTCCGCAAGCAGCGGCAGCAGTCGGTAGCTGGCGTAGGAAATGCCGCCACAGTTGACGACGGTCCACTTTCGTTCCGGGGCAGTAACAGTCAGCGCTCGTTTCAGGAAGGTGGGAAACGATGTCTGAATTGAGAACGGCCGCCCCTGAACGGTACTTCCGCCAAAGACAAATATCCGAAACTCGTCGCGCGACTTTGTCGCCGGAAAGGCATCATCGGCAAAGAACGCTCGCCGATTGGCGGCAATCCGTAACTCTGCTCTGTCAGCCGATTCCACGAACAGTGGACGCACAGACACAAAGTCGCTGTAGCCGTCCGTGAGCTTCGAAGTCGATGATGAGTCAAACGTACGGCAGAGGAGTTCTGCGGCCAGGCAGCACAACAACCCCATCAGGAATGCAGTCAGGCGAAACAGATTTCGACGTCGCCTCTGCACTTCAGGAAAACTCACACAGTGACACAACCTATGCGCTGGCTCGCCTTGGCGGATAGGTGGAGGAATCAAGAGACTGAATACGACCGGACATCACTTCCAGTGTGTCTGCGATCATCTTCTGCTGCCGAACCACATTGTTCAGCACCTCGGTCAGACTTTCCAGTCGAATCCGACTGGCTTCGTGCTGTTTATGCAGCAGGGTGAGGATCTGCTTCAGTTCACTCTCAGGTTCAGGAGCGGCGACCGGCTGCTGTGCGTTGGATTCGGCAACTGCTTTCAGCAGGTCTGAAATACCTTTCTCGGGAGTGTGAGCGAGGTCTTCCAGAAGTTCAATCTGCTCCTGCAGTCGGTCAACAACGCCTTCCAGAGTCACCGGGGCACTAAGGAAGGAGTCTTCGTCAAGGGTGATTCTGGAAGCAGCACCGGTGAGGCGGAACAGAATTCGGTGGTCCAGAAGTTCAAGCAGGTCACCATCATGCAGGCGGCATTCCTGAACGGCTTCCCCGTTAACAAGAACCGGCACAGTGTGGCTCAGGACCGTCAGAACGGCTGACTCCGGAGTGACGTCTACCTGAGCATGGACATCGGCAATGGTGTCGTCGCCGAAGCGAAGCTGACATTCCGGGCCGGAACCGATCAAAAACTGCCCCACAGTGAAGGGTTCAATCGGACGTCGACCGGTGGTGGAGGCAATCCGAAAATAGCCGATGGTCTGGTCGGGATTGATCTGTCCGGAAAATCTCACGACGCCCTCCCGTGGCAAATACTGTCGTCCTGACAACAAAGGTTTGGCCCATCACCTGATGGAAGCTCATTGGCAACGCGAAACGGAAAGTCACACGTCCCCAGTCGCTCCCGTCGGTTGTTCTCTATCAGAACTCACATCCGGCTGAGCCGGGCATCAAATACGTATGCTGCATGTGAGACGGATTCGTCCGAGGCTGCGGCAAGCGATTTGAGGAATTCGTTAAGTAACAGAACATCAGACCGATTTCCGCGCACGCTGTGCCCGTGGGAGAGGATCGTCGAGGAACCTGACGGATTCTGAGACGATTTGTGCAGATTCAGTCAAGTTGAGCGGCGGAAAACATCCGGATGTCGGAGATGTGTCGCATGCCTGATTTTCAGCCGGAGAAACGGCACGTTTTGCCGACGCATCAGGTCGACAGCCGACTGGTTGCGGTGTCGATCTTATTCAGACTGTCCGGCAGAAATCAGTCCACACTGAATGTGCCCCCTGCGATTCGCCGGAGCCCGATCCCGTTCAAAACTCAGGGCCCTGTCAGAAATTCAGCGTTGAATCGGCCGCCGGAATGGTTCGATTCATCGTTCCCGGGACGTAAACCTGATTCGTCAGCGGATCCACCAGAAAATGCTGCCCGCTGGCATCAATGACCTCCACCAGACGCCGCTGAGCGGGCTGCACATTCATGCGGTTCTGAGTTCCGACGGGTCGGAAATTTACGTTCATGGCTGGCATAGCATACGCCGGAATTTCCGAATCCATGTCGTTCAGCGGCAGATTCTGAACCAAAGTGACCAGAGCCAGCATCAGCGAGCAGGCACACAGAGCCACCACGGAAATATTAAACTGCCGTCGTGGCTGAGCCAGAGAATTCGGGCGACGAACGGACAGCCTGTCCGCCATGGCCGGCCACAGAGAGCCGCCCGGAATCTCCACAGAATCATCGTCGCGCACATTTTCGATGACGTGCATCACGTTCATCATGTCCGCGTGATAGCCGCGGCAGTCAGCACACTGATGGAGATGTTCGCCCAGCCGATGCTCTTCGTCCGGAAGGGTGTCATCGCCAACGGCAAGATGAATCAGATGTCGTGCATCCGTACACTTCAGGCTTTGACTTTGCATCTTTACTGTTCCCGATTCCACAAGTCCCGACCACTACACAAATCCCGACTACACAGTGGCTGAAAGTGTTCAGCTTCCCAGTTGTTCTTCTTCGATACTTCGCTGACGACGTTCCCATGCATCCCGAAACATTCGCCTGGCTTCGGCCAATCGCCAGCGAATCGTCGCTTCCGTTCGTTCCGTGACGGCAGAAACTTCAGATGTGGAAAACCCTTCCAGGTCTCGCAGCACCAGCACCGTGCGGTACGCTTCCGGGATGTCTTCCAGCACCGTCCTGACTTCGTGGCTCAGATCGATCTCGCCTCGCGGATCGGGTGCCTCAGGGTCAGGAACACGGTCTTCTCCCGCCTCACTGAACAGAGACCAGCGACCCTTTCTGCGAACTCGCCGCAGGTGGTCGTAAGTGGTATTCACAGCGATCCGAAACAGCCAGGGACCAAATCGCCGGGAGGGGTCGAACTGGTCCAGTCGATCAAACGCCTTCAGAAACGCATCCTGAGCCAGATCCATCGCGAGTTCGTGGTCTGGTATGAAACGTCGAATCACCTTCAGCACCCGCCGCTCATATCGCTGCACCAAACGTCCAAAGGACTGGTTATCACCATGACGAGCTTCTTCCACGAGCCGCGCATCGGTGGCCACGGCCAGAGCAGAATCGAATGATTCTGCGTCTGAACCGGACGAATCGCGGTTCGCTTCCGAATCTGTCATTTTCAGCATTTCTTCGGCCTCTTCCGCTGTTTACGCGAATTCGACCGGCTGCGTTGGAACGAAATTGGGAATGGTCCGACGTCCGGGAAACAGCGACGAAACCACCTGCCGAAACTTCCGTCCATCAGCTCATCAGTTCCCGGATATCTTCGGCAGAAAATCGATCCTGTAGACGGGCTCCCAGCTGGCTGACAATTCGAGCCGCCGCATGCGAACCCAGGTGGCCGGCCTGCTTCAGCGTGTAGCCGTTGGTGATTCCGTACAGGACTCCCGCCGCATACATGTCGCCGGCTCCGGTGGTGTCGACAGCCGCCACGGTCACCCCTTCGATGGCAATGGATTCGCCACCATGCATCAGAATGGATCCATTTGGCCCCAGTGTCATCGCCACATTTTCGGCGTGCCGATGAATCTCCGCCGCACAGGCAATCGGGTCGTCCAGTCCCGTCAGACTTTTGGCTTCTTCTTCGTTGCAGAAAAACAAATCCACAGGGCCTTCAATCAGCTGCCAGATTTCATCGCGAATCAGATTCACAAGAAAGGGATCAGAGGCGGTGAACGCCACTTTGACTCCATGCTTCTTTGCCAGATCAATGGCTCGATAAGCAGCGGCCTTCGTGGTTTCACCGGTCAGCAGATAGCCTTCCACATAGACGTAACGCGACTGCTTCAGCTCGTCTTCGTCAATATCATCAGCGGTCAGTGTCGCGGACACCGCAAGATTCGTCAGCATCGTTCGCTGAGCATCGGGGGAAATCAGAACGGCACAGGTTCCCGTCTGCCCGGCTGCAGCCGGATTCACTTCGATGGTGACACCCATCTTACGCATGTCGCTCAGAAAAAACTGTCCGGTTTCGTCACCACCGACTTTGCCGACATAGGCCGCCTTTCCGCCGAAGTCCGCGACACCCACGATGGTATTGGCTGCAGAGCCGCCGGCACAGCGATTCAAAGACAGGCCGGCAAGTCGGTCAAGCAGCTGCTTCTGTTGAGCATCATCGACCAGCGTCATGATCCCCTTGTCAAAACCACTGGCGGCCAGCAGTTCGTCGCTGACCTGAGCCTGAATGTCAACCAAAGCGTTTCCCACACCAAACACGTCGTATTTCATCGCACAGAATTTCCAATAAAAAATGAAGCAGGAATGACAGGAACGAATCGTCAGAGATACGGACAAAAAAACGACCGCCAGGCGGCCGGACGTTCGACAACCGGCTTTTCGGATGCGGCACAGCCTGCTGAGTTTCCTGAAGGCCGCATCCGCCGGATGCCCGGAGAGAGAGCAGCCGCGCGGTTTCGTTTCCGCGCCGTCCGGAAACACTTATCGTTGTCCATCAGCAGTTTCGATCCCGCCAGTTAATTCCGGACAGGCTGGCCAGTGCAAGTTGCAGAGCGTGCGTTCCGTTGCGACCAAAGCCCTGAGCCTGAACGGCGGCGTACAACTGGCTGGCCAGCGCCAAACCGGGCATGGACAGGCCCATCCGACGTGATTCGTCCAGAGCGATTCCCATGTCCTTGATAAAGTGTTCGACAAAGAATCCCGGATCAAAGTTGTTGGCAATGATGCGCGGCCCCAGATTCGAAAGCGACCAGCTTCCCGCCGCTCCACTGGATACCGATTTCAGGACGGTCTCCAGATCCAGTCCGGCCTGATACCCGTAAACCAGTGCTTCACAGACGCCAATCATTCCGGTGGCAATCAGGATCTGGTTGACCATCTTGGTGTGCTGTCCCGAACCGGCCGGTCCCTGATGAACAATCGTCTTTCCCATGGCTTCCCAGCATGGCTGCAGAGCGGCAACCACATCGGCGTCTCCGCCAATCATGATTGACAATGCCGCGTTCCTGGCACCCACGTCTCCGCCGGAAACCGGAGCATCCACGCTGTGAACGCCTTTGGCCTTCGCGGCCTGATAGATTTCCACGGCCAGCGACGGCTCACTGGTTGTCATGTCGACCAGAACACTTCCGGGACGCGCGCCTTCCAGCGCGCCGTTGGCACCCAGCAGGACGGACCGAACATCCGACGGGAATCCAACAATCGAAAAGACGATGTCTGAATTCTCAGCGACGGCCTTCGGCGAATCGACCCACGTGGCGCCGCTGTCGATCAACGGCTGAGCCTTCGACTGAGTCCGCGAAAAAACCGTTGCGCTGAATCCGGCTTTCATCAGGTGGCCGCACATACTGGCCCCCATCACGCCGGTACCAATCCAGCCGATTCTGGTTGTTCCGGGAACAATTTTTAACCCTGACATTCTGTAAACTTTCCTTCGACTCAAGCCATTTTCAGGGGTTCGATCCGTTCAGGCCGAACATCCCGCTTCACGAGCGATGAAAGCTAACAGATCGCTGATCTGCCACAAGCGTTGGATCAGACCAGCGCAGTTGTCGAAAACTCCGAGGGAGATTGTCAGCCGGAGAGGCAAAGGCATTCGCTTTGGGCCATACCATCGGGAGCCGGACCATCAGGCAAAGAGGCCTACCTTTGTCAGGGACTTTCGATCCTGTACAGAGCCTTCTCTGATCTCAGGAACAGAGCTTTTCCAGCGACGGCCGGAGACGCCATGAAGCCTTCGGCCAGGTCATTTTTGGCCAGCTCCTGAAGTTCATCGCCTTCGGCCAGCACCGTAGTCGTTCCGTTCTGACCAAAGAAATAGACTCGACCTTCCGCCAGCAGCGGAGATGCGCTGAAGTCACCTGTCAGGCGAGCCTTCCAGATTTCCGATCCATCGGCCGCATTCAGACAGGCGGCGATTCCATTATCTGTCACTGTGTAGAGACGATCGTTGACTGCGATCATGGAGGGCTTCTTTGGAGCCTGCTTGTCGGAGATCCACTTGACCTGCGATTCTGTCACGTCACCGGTTCCTGTTAACCCAATGGCCAGGAGGCGAGGCTGCATGTAGCTGGTCGAAATGAAGACAGTGTTGTTCATGACAACAGGGCGAGGAACCGTGGAGAACCCCAGCTTGCCGTAGAAGGCCTTCCAGATTTCTTCGCCGGTTCGTGGATCATAACCGTAGACCCAGTTCGCGGCCGGGGAAATCAAAACGGGACGACCATCAACGTCGGCGATCAACGGCGTGCCATAGGCCTTCTGAAATTCCGGTTTGGGGTCCATTTCGCCGGATCGCGTTGTCTGCCACACGATGTGACCAGTGTATCGATCCAGAGCCGCGATGAACTGACGGTCGATTCCGTCATAGTGAACGATCAGAAGATTGTCCCAGATGATCGGAGAACTGCCGGGACCGTTTTGATGATCGACGTGCAGCGAATTCTCTTTCCATGCAACTTTTCCCGTCTTTCGTTCGACACAGGCCGTGCCATAGGTGCCGAAATGACAATAGACGAAATCCCCGTGAATCACGGGTGTTGGAGACGCGTAGCTGTTCAGGGAATGCTTGGGCTCCGGTGCATCGATTTCAAACAGCGTGACGGTTCGCTCCAGCTTCCCGGAATCTCGATTCACCAGCAGTGCCTGCAGTGAGAGTTTTCCTGCCAGTTTCAGCCCATTTGGATTCTTGATTTCGGAGAGCCGCTTCTTTTCTTCTTCCTCCGACAACTGTTCGGTGACCGCTGTGGTCAGCCAGATCTGGTCATCAGAAATCACGGGCGACGAATGGCCTTCCCCGGGAAGTTCTGTCTTCCAGCGGACGTTTTCGGATTCGCTCCACGTCAGCGGAAGTCCGGTCGCGTCAGTGATCCCCTGACCGTTCGGCCCGCGAAACTGAGGCCACTCGTCGGCCGCCTGTCCAGGCAATTGCAGTGACGAAATCAGACCGAAAATCAACAGTATCTTTGATGGGTTCACAGGGCGGGCCTTTGATCAGGTGGGAAGATGCAGGCAGCGACAGAGTCGACCATGGAGGCTAAATCGAAATCGCCACATTGGAGTGCAGCGACTTGTCGCCGCTTTGGATTTTGCTGAAAGATGATCGCCGAAACGCGCTTTTGATTCTCCGGAAGCATTCACGACAACTCAGGGGACACCGATTCTCCGTGGAATCCGGCGATCGGCAGGAGCGAAAGCCCCCGGATCTGTCTCGGAATTCGTAAGAATTCCAAGCGATTCAGAATCGCTGACCAATTCTGCGGACAGTCAATTCTTACCAGCCGCTCACCGAAACTCGACGTGGTGAATCAAAGCCAAAGCGGCGACAAGTCGCCGCACTCCAAACGACAACCTGGCGCTGTCCAGCTAGAGGTCCCGGCAAAACCGGGACTGGCACCCTTCCCGACATGCCGTGCACTGGGTTCCTGCTCCGTTGCAGGAGCCGGTCCCGGTCTTGTCAGCGGTTTCGGGTTACGTCAGTCGGCCGTGGCTTCGATGATGTAGTCTTCGCCGTTGAC
>JAGQPY010000215.1 GCA_020426485.1 Planctomycetaceae bacterium | reverse complement strand
TCGTGACACCGATCGGAGTGGAAACACCAGCTTTTTTGCTTCTTTCTCTCTGAGCGGTGGTCGGCTGACTCCAGTGCCGTGAAGAGTCTGCCATTCGTTTGAGTTGGTTGAGAGTCGCGTTTTAGCCAGTGACTGACAGGCTCTGTGCTGGCGGTGGGCAGGTGTCTTCGTCTTCGGCAACGGGGCCAACAAACGCTGTTTTCCCGGAACAGAATGGCTCAGGGCGTTGGGCTGACGCTGTTTAAGCGGCAGTCCTGCAGGACAGCGGTTCGGAATTCTGAATTGACTCATGGACCGCATTCGAGAATCGCTGGCCGCGGGAAAGTTGTCCGGGGCGATTCATGTTCCCGGAATTTTGCCAAAGACGAGGGATCTGTATTCCGATTTGAATTGTCATTGTTTCGGTTGACGACGGGTCGGAATCCTACATAATTCGCATCCGTCCAATGGCCGTCGCGGCGGTTCACAATCAGATACGAGGCTCGCCCGCGGGTCTCCATGCATGCGGATGTAGCTCAGTGGTAGAGCACCACGTTGCCAACGTGGCTGTCGAGGGTTCGACTCCCTTCATCCGCTCTTTTTTTTTGGCCTCAAGTATCTGCCGAGGGGCTGATTGCCAAAACTGAAACATAAGGATGACGAATGAGTGCTGATGAAGACGTGCAGGGCGTGGATGTAGAAGAGGCACCGGTCGAGCAGAAGCTGAATCTGGTTGTCGAAATCAAGAACATCGGTCCCTGCCGAAAACACGTCTCTGTCACGGTACCGGAAGCCGACATTCAAACCCTGCGCGAAGAATCTCTGGATGAGTTTTCATTGCAGGCTCAGGTCCCGGGGTTTCGCGTTGGCCACGCACCTCGACCACTTTTGGAAAAGCGATTCCGCAGTGAACTGGCCGATCAGGTGAAGCAGAAGGTTCTGCTGCAAAGCCTGGAGCAGATGTCGGACAACAACGACATCGACCCTATCAATCAGCCCGACATCGACATTGAAAATCTGGAGATCCCGGATTCCGGTGATTTTCGATACGAGTTTGATGTCGAGGTTCGCCCCGAGTTCGAGATTCCGGACTACAAGGGATTCACCATCGATCGTCCGTCAGGGGAGATCTCTGACGACGAATTTCAGGCGTTTCGTCAGCAATTCATCGAGTCCTACGGCAGCCCGGAAAAGGTCGATCGAGCGGCGGCTTCAGGTGACACCGTTGTGTGTGACCTGACATTCAGGCACAAGGGGGAAGAAATCCGCGAAGCTCGCGGTGTTTCTCTTCGCCTTCGTCCGTCGCTGCGATTTCAGGATGCTGTCCTGGAAGGATTCGACAAGTTGATGGAAGGTGTTTCCGCTGGCCAATCGAAGACAGGCGAACTGAAGATTTCACTGTCTTCATCTGTCGTTGAAATGCGAGACGAAACCGTTGAAGTCACCTTCGAAGTCAGGGAAGTCCGTCAGCACGTTCTGCCGACGTTGGACAAGGAATTCCTGGAACAGTTCAACTGCGAGACGGAAGCTGATCTGGATGAAGAAATCCGGTCCGCCATGAAGCGTCAGGTGGAATTCCACCAGCGTCAGACGGCCCGTGAGCAGGTGCTGGAAAAGATCACCGAATCAGCAGACTGGGACCTGCCGGAATCACTTGTCGAACGTCAGACGGAGAACGCACTGCGACGTGAGGTTCTGGAGATGGCTCAGGCTGGCTTCACTCGTGAGCAGGTTGCTGCACGAGAAAACCAGATTCGCCAGAACGCCATCGAAAGCACTCGACAGGCACTGAAGGAGCACTTCGTTCTCGACCGAATTGCCACCAAGGAAAACATTGAGTGCGAGCAGTCTGACATCGAAGCCGAACTTCTGATGATGTCGTTCCAGAACGGTGAGCCGTTGCGTCGCATTCGTGCTCGCATGGTCAAATCCGGCATGATCGAGAATCTCGAAGCCCAGCTTCGCGAACGCAAAGCCATTGACTTTATTCTGCAGCATGCCTCCTTCAACGACGTGGAACGTAAGCCCGTTGCAGAAGACAATGCGACGGCCGTCCGACTGGCGGTTTGCGGCAACATGGCTTCCAGCCTGATTGACGACACTGCTGATTCGGCCGAATAGTCTTCAGACGCGAAGCAGCGTAAGACGGCCACAAATCTTTCGGGCGCTGGGTACTTTGTGCCTCAGCGCCTTTTTTTCTGCCGCTGACCATTCCAGACCGGCCGCGATTTCGTAGAACCTCACCTTGGGAATCGGTGATTTTCTGTGGCGGCCACCGCTGTCAGAACATCACGATCTCGGCAGCCGGAGCGTGCCGGAATTCTGTCACCAGCACCCCGCCTTCTGCTGCGCGGCCAGTTTCGGCGGGACACTGCTTGTTGGTATTTGGAGATCGTGCTAAAAGACGTGACGACTTTGGCGATCATTGTTGATTCACTACACGGATGTTTGCAGGAGTATCATTCGATGAATTTGAAGGATCCGCGTTCCGGATACATGCCGATGGCGGCTCGTGACTATCAGGCTCAGCGGCAGATGACTGTCGGGGATCTGCTGCTCGACAACCGGATCATCTTTCTGGACGGCCCGATTTACGATGGCAATGCCAATCTGGTGGTCATGAAGATGCTGTTCCTGCAGTCGGAGAATCGGCATCAGGACATCCATCTGTACGTGAATTCGCCTGGCGGTTCCGTCACAGCGACGCTGGCAATCTATGACATCATGCAGTTCATTGAATGCGATGTGGCGACATATTGCGTGGGACTCGCAGCCAGCGGTGGTGCCGTTCTGGTCGCTGGCGGAGCGCCGGGAAAACGGTTTGCTCTAAAGCATTCCAAGATGATGATCCATCAGCCTCACGGACAGGTGGGTGGTCAGGTTTCGGACATCGAAATTCAGGCCAAGGACATCATTGAAACTCGTGAACTTCTGAACCAGATTCTGGCCAGCCACACCGGACAGACGGTCGAAAAGATCGCCACGGATACTCAGCGCGATCGCTATCTGTCGGCAAGCCAGTCCAAAGCCTATGGCCTGGTGGACGAAGTGCTGGAAAAGACAGTCAAAGAGAAGAAGAAGTCCTGAGTCTGTGCTGCGTGACGGCCGACATCGGCCTGCGGGTTGGCTGCGGTTGTCATTTCTGGTCAGATACCACCAGGGTCCACAGGTTCCCTGGCAAATCGTCCACAATTATTCTGGCGAACGGATGCTGATATGACGGTTCTTGTACCTTACGTTGTCGAAAAGAACGGGCGCGACGAGCGCGCGATGGACATTTACAGCCGCCTGCTGAAGGATCGCATTGTGATCCTGGGCAGCGGTGTGAACGATGATGTGGCCAACAGCATCGTCGCTCAGTTGCTGTTCCTGCAGTTCGACGACCCCAAGTCTGATATTCACTTCTATATTAACTCACCTGGCGGGTCGATCACGGCCGGCATGGCCATCTATGACACGATGCAGTACATCAGCTGCGACGTCGCGACCTATTGCATCGGCCAGGCGGCCAGCATGGGAGCGATCCTGCTGACGGCGGGTGCGGAAGGCAAACGTCACGCACTGCCGAATGCTCGCATCATGATCCATCAGCCGCTGGCCGGTTACGAAGGAACCGCTACGGAGCTGGAAATTCATGCTCGCGAAGTGCTTCGCATTAAAGATCGTATGAACGAGATCCTGCTGAAGCACACCGGGCACTCGCTGGAGAAGATCCGCGAGGATACCGATCGAGACAACTTCATGACGGCGGAAGAAGCGAAGGCCTATGGTCTGATCGACACCGTTCTGGAAAAGCTTGGCTGAAGAAGACATTCTTTGGCACTCATTTTCGCCCATCAGGCCCTCGTGATTGAATGTCCCGAGGGCTTTTGCTTTTGTACCTTCGGGAACCGGCAATTCGTTTGTGTGCCCCGGAAATAAAATCACGCTGTGTTCTTCCGAAAGCGGCCCAGACATCAATGCCCAGGACGCTCGTCCCCGAGGACGAACTCGCAGGTTCTGTTTATGAAAAATCCTGAACAACAGCCGGTCATTGTACTGGGATCGCGATCCCCCCGACGTCTGGATCTGATGTCGTCCATCGCCGGCGCGCGGTCACTGCGAGTCCTGCCACCTGTGTCTGAAGACGAACCCGGTTTTGATGGCCTTGATACGTGTGAACAGATTGAAACGCGGTTGAGAGAGATCGTTCGGCTGAAGTACGAAGATGTCTGTCGGCAGCTTGATGAAACAGCGGCGGTTACGAATGCCGACAATCCACCTTCGGCAGCGAACACCTCGCCCGGTTTTGTTGTGGTCTGTGCGGACACAACGGTTGTGGTCACCGAGGAAACCACAGGCCGGCGATGCGTCCTGGGAAAGCCACCGGATGACAACTGGACACCTGTGGTCCGAAACTGGTTTCAACGCTACTATCTGGGCAGAACTCACGAGGTCTGGACCGGAGTCCGAATCGGTCGCCCGTCGACGAACGACGTTGAAGAGATCGTTGTTCGCACCAGTGTTCGTTTTTCTCGCTGCAGCGAAGGTATGCTGGAGTGGTATCTTTCCACAAACGAATCTACTGGCAAAGCGGGCGGCTATGGTATTCAGGACAACGCGGCCGTCTTTGTTGAGGGACTGGATGGCAGCCTGACCAACGTCATTGGACTGCCGGTTCTGGAAGTCGCGGACGCCCTGAACCGGCTCACAGCTTAGGTTTAGGGCTTCTGCATCCTGCTTCACCTCCGGAGTTCGCTTCGCCCGCGTGAAAACATTTCACACACAGGTCGGGTTCGTGTTGAAATACCCGGGTTTCCCATACCCTGATGGCTTCGCAGCATTGGGGGTAGTGTTTTGGCTACGAAAGAATGTCAGGTGATCGAGACCAGGTTTTACGGAAGCCCCCCAGACAGGAATGTCTGGGCCAACTGACACGGATCGATCGCCAATGCAGCCGTCAGTTGTTCGAGCGGCGAGGATTGCAATTAGAAGGGCAGGAGTCATCTGCGCCGTGTTGCTGCCGGCAGGCGGTTCGACAACCTTTGGTCCGCCGGTGCCGAACGAAGAAGCTGATGGAACCAACATCTCAACAGAGCAGCAGAGGCATTGTAATTGGCGGTCGTCCGCTGCCAACACGGTTCTTCCTTGCGCCGTTGGCCGGTTACACTCATCTGGCGTTTCGAGTCATGCTTCGGCGGCTGGGTGGGCTGGGCATGGCCACCACGGATCTGGTTCAGGCTCAGATGCTGGTTTCCGGAACTCGAAAGTCACTGGAGTTAGTGGAAACAACTCCGGAAGACCGCCCGCTGACGGTTCAGATCTACAGTGGGATCACGGAACATCTGGTCAAAGCAGCTCACTGGTTGCAGGCTCACGGATACGAAGCCATCGACATCAACATGGGTTGCCCGATGGCCAAAGTGAATGGTTCCGGTGGAGGTGCTCGACTGATGTGCGACACTTCGGCCGCGACGGAAATGGTGGGGCGAGTCATTGAGGCTGTTGACCTGCCTGTGACCGTGAAAATGCGACTTGGCTGGAACGATCAGCTGATTTCGGCCCCTCAACTCGCGGCTGCGTTTGAAAAAATCGGCGTGGCGGCAGTGACGGTGCACGGTCGGACTCGGCAGCAGGGCTTTCACGGCACGGTCAATCGCGATGCGATTCGTGAAACCGTGAATGCTGTTCGAACGATGCCCATCATCGCCAACGGTGACGTTCGGACTCCGGAAGATGCCCTTTCAATGATCAGGGAGACCGGCTGTGCCGCGGTGGCGATCGGGCGAGGAGCCATGCTCGATCCCTGGATTTTCCGTCGACTGCATGACCTGGAATGCGGCCGCGCGGCGGTTGTTCCAACAGCAGACGAACAGGTGACGTTCCTGTATGACCATTTCCACCTGATGCGTCAGCAGCATGGTGAGTTCAGTTGCCGAATGTTCCGAAAATTTGCCGCGTGGTACGGGGCAAGGCTGGGGATTCCGGAGGATCTGGAAGACCGCCTGCGACGATTCGAAAGCCCGCAGGAATTTGACAGTCTGGTCAATGAGATTCGTCAGCGGCACGGCGAACGTTCGTGTCAGGTTCCGACCGCACTGATCCGAACGCCCAACGGTCCCGTGGAACACTGGTAAGACAGGACGGCACGCGCTGTCTTTGCTTGACGTGCTCTGGAAATCGTGGAGGAGTTGTGACGATGCGGCACGTGAAATGGCAGCGCCACAACTTCGGCGACTGAAATTGACGCTTGGTCGTCATTTTCGCTGTGTGCTCATGAACAGATGTCGTTTGAGATTCCGTATCAGCGATGCTGGTCGAATTTCGGATCTGATCCGGAGTGAAAAACCTCCTCCAGAACTTGAAGCAATTGGCTGTCTGTGTACGGCTTGGGCAGGAAAGCATCACTGCCGTCAATGGTCTGCCGACCGGGTTCGGGTTTTCGCAGTCCGCTGGTGGCCACAATGAGAATGTCTGAGCGGAGTCGACGAATCTCTTTCATTACTTCCGCTCCACCCACGCCCGGCATCATCATGTCGACAACCACGGCGTCAATTCCCCTGATATTGGATGCGAAAGTTTCAATGGCCGTCTGGCCGTTTGTGGATTCCAGCACCAGATAGCCGTGACTTTCCAGAATGGCCCGAGCAACCTGAAGAATGGACTCTTCGTCATCAATCAGCAGAATCGTCTGTCCGCGACCTTCGGGCAATGTCGACGGAGCAACGGGGGGATGCTGAGTCGTGGGTGTTTGCTGGGACGGAAGATACAGCGAGAATTCGGTCTTCTGTCCAGGTTCACTTCGCACTGCCATGTTGCCGCCGTGGCTGGTAACGATCCCCATGCAGGTGGCCAGTCCAAGACCGGTGCCCTTCCCTTGTTCTTTGGTGGTGAAGAACGGATCAAAGATGCGTTCAATCACTTCCGGAGAGATCCCGTGGCCGGTGTCGATAACCGAGACCTTCACGTAGCGTCCGTCACGCAGGCCCGTGTTTTCAGATTCCTGCCCGGACATCAGAACGTTTTCTGCGGCGAAAGTCAGCGTGCCTCCCTGTGGCATGGCATCTCGAGCATTGATGGCCAGATTCATCAACACCTGCGACAGTTCTGTGACGTCGCCGAAAACCGGCCATAATGAATCCGGTACCGATACTGCGACAGAAATTGTCTTTGGCAGAGTATGCACCAGTATGCTGCGGGTTTCGTCGATCAGGTCGGCGATATCCAGCACCTCGCGCGGGCCGGCGGTGCCACCCGCGAATGACAAGAGTTGTCTGACCATTCCGGCACCACGTTCGGCACTGGCCGTGATGGTTTCAATCAGGCTTGAGCGTTGTTCGTCTCCCAGAGGTCTCTTCAGCAGTTTGACGCCCATGGTGATCGGCGTCAGAACGTTATTCAGGTCGTGAGCAATTCCGCTGGCCAGCGTGCCGATGCTTTCCAGTCGCTGCGAACGACGTTCCACCTGCTGACGCTTCTTCTCCTCAGTGACATCGATGTCGATCACCAGTTGCGATACAGGGCGCTGGAGTTCATCGACAATCAGCGAGCGCCGTGATTCAATAATGAGCGGAACACCCGAACGCGTTCGAATTTCGCGCTCACCAATCCACCCGCCGTCGCGCAGCAGAGCGGCCAGAATACCGGCCTCCTGTTCCCGCGATGCGGCCTGCAGCAGTTCCCCCCCGATTCGCCCCAGAGCCTCTGAAGCCTTCCATCCATAAAGCTTTTGTGCGCCGTCATTCCAGAACTGAATTCGGCCGTCCAGATCCCGCACGTGGATCGCATCGCGAATGCGAGACAGAATTGCCGCCTGTTCGCGCATTCGTGTCCGACCGGTTTCTCGTTCCGTCACATCTTTCAGAATGACGGTAAACAGAGGCTGTCCTTCGATGATGGCTCGGGACACGGAGGCTTCTGCCGGAAATTCCGTGTTGTCTGCTTTCAGTCCGTGAATCACGTTGCCGTCCATCAGTCGTCGACGAGTTTCACGACTGAATGCAAAGTCCTGAAAGTGAGTCGTGCAGACGCTGCGCAGGGCTTCCGGAACCAGAATCTGAAACGGCTCGCCCAGGACGTCACGTTCCCGCCGTTGAAACAGTTCTTCGGCAATCGGATTCAGCATGACAATGTGAGCCTCATGGTCGACGGCAACCACGGCGTCCATTGACGAATCGACAATTGCAATCAGACGAGCCTGTTCGGTTTTGAGCTTTGATGCCGCCCGCAGTCGACCGATCCGCTCCAGGTTCGTGAAGACGGCCGCCGCAAGAAACGTCCCCAAAGTCAGAAACAGGCCCAGAGCAATATCGACGGCGTGCTCCGTCCGATGATTCTGAGCCTCCATTTCCAGTTCCGCCAGTCGGCTGTCTCGCGTAGCGAGCATCTCTGTCACAAGCGAACGGATTTGATTCATCAGCATTCGCCCCCGATCTGTCACGACTGTTTCGCGCGCTCGATCAAATGCCTCGACTTCATCTCCGGCACGTCGTTCTTCCAGACCGTGTTCCAGATCCGCCCTGCGTTCCAGAATCAGGGTCTGCAGCTGCTGCAGCCGGTCTTCTGCCACTTCAAACTGTTCCATGTAGCGACGCAGAGCGGCAAGGTGTTCGTCACACTTGTTGATACCGACGTGGTAGTGTTCCAGATAGTTGTCATCGCCCGTGATCAGGAAACCTCGCTGGCCGGTTTCAGCATCCTGAATTGCTCCCAACAGCGAATAGACTTCGTGGCGAATGCGAAAGTTGTGATAGATATCTTCACTGGTCAAAGCCGCTTCGCGTGCAGTTCGGTCGCTGACCAGCCACAGGACAACCACGCTGATGGTGGCCACGGCGAACAAAAAGTTCAGCCAGTTCAGATATGGTTTCGGCGGTACGATGGACAGTGATCTGGGCATTGAGCTTCAGAACCCCTGACAAGGGCTGACCCCTTGTTAGGGGTTCTCAGACAGATTTGAAGATGGAAGGACGTCGCGGAAGACA
>JAGQPY010000214.1 GCA_020426485.1 Planctomycetaceae bacterium | reverse complement strand
TGAGCTTCGGCTGTGGCGATATTGAACTGCCCCAAGTTGATCTGCCCGGCATTCCCAAAAAAGAAGCGCCCGTCGTTCAGGATCAGCCTTCCACTGAGACGCCAACTCCATCGACGTCGCCCACCGCTCCGGCGATGACTCCGGCACCAACGAAAACGCCGGAACAAATCATTGCGGAATTACTGGCCCGGCCTTCCATGAATCTGACCGACGCCGACCTGACAACACTTTCAGAATTGCCGGCCGCACGCGACACAATTACCGAACTGAACCTCTCCGCCAGTACGATTTCCGGCACCGGACTGAAGGCTCTGCAGGACTTCCCGGGCCTGACCAAACTGAATCTACAGGCGTTTACTTTATCTGACGGTGACTGGTCACCGCTGGGAAACCTCAAGTCACTGAAAGAGCTGAATCTTTCGCGATCAGGAATCAGCAATCTCACCATGACGTCGCTCAGTCCGCTGAAGCAACTGACGGTGCTCGACCTGTCCGAAACCAGTGTAACCGATGAAGGTCTCGCAGCCCTGAAAGAATTCTCCAGTCTTGAACAGCTGCGGATTGGCGGAACACAGATGAGCGGAGCCGGACTGGAATTCCTTGGCACCAAAGGCGCTCGAGCTCCGCTGAAAGTGCTGTCCGCGTCCAACACCAGTCTGGGCTATCAGGGGTTTGTACACATCAATCAGTTTCCGACACTGGAGGAACTGCATGTGGCGGGAAGCAGTGTGACCAACAGTTCCATGACGGGACTGAAGGGGTTGAACAATTTGCGAATCGTCCAATTGAGCGGCAACCTGGTCAGCGATGAGGGCCTGAAGTCACTCACAGCATCTCGCACGCTGGAAGAACTGACGCTGGCCGAAAACCGCCCCATTTCGGATGCGTGCGTTGTCCGACTGAAAACCTTCCGACAGCTCAAATATGTCGATCTCGACGGCACATCATGCACTCTGAAAGGCGTCGAAGCTCTGAAGAAGGCGCTCCCGGAATGCAAAGTCCGACTGGACCAGCAGGTCTACTGACACAAGCTTCGCAGCTTCTCCCACGCCGACTCAACTGTCAGCAGATCGAAAGTTGTCTGGTTCGGTTTCGGCGATGTTGCCATAATTTGCGGTTCACACAGATTCAGGAGGAATCTTTTGTCCGGTATTTCACAGACTGACGGAAGGCACTGTGAGCACTCGACTCGCAACGATGCAGCTGGCTGCGCATCGCTGTCGGATCAGCGGGGCAAGCGAACGCAGAGACACATTGGGGCAGCTGAGCCCGACGGCAACGGCCGTTCGTTGACCGCCGGTTCTGCCTCCCCTGAACTGCCGTCGATTGAGTTACCGCTGCTTGCCGAGTTCACCGGATCTGAGTTCCAGTGCCCGGGTGAAAACAAGCCCATCAGTGCGGCCATCCATCGTGCTCGACTGGCACAGGGATGGCCCGCCTGCCAGTCTTGCCTCTGGAATGACGCTTCGCCGTCTGACGAGACAGGAAGCACACAACCGCGGGTTCATCGCAGCAGACGACAGGGAATACGACGCACAGAATATGGTATTCGTGGAGCGTGGCTGAATGAAATCGACCGCTGGACAGCCTCATTTCTGGCCACGGTCATCGCGACTCACGTCACACAGTCTGTCAACCAGGTGGAGCATTCCAGCCGGATATCACATCGTTCTTTTCCTAAGCCCTCCTCCACACAGGATCCGTCGGAATCCACTTCGGTGATCACTGCTCAGCCTGCGGTCATTGTGGTTGGTTTTGATCACTCGACAGGAGCGGCAGATATCTTCGCAGGAGTTTCCTCAGCTCTCGTTAAAACCGGAAGTCAGATTGTTGACGCCGGTCGCTGCACAGCCACCAGTCTGCTGCTGTGTCTCCGAAAGCATCCTGCCGCGACGGCGGCCGTGCTTGTCACCGGATCCGGTGCCGCTTCAGGTGATATCGGAATGGACATTCTGGACCGATTCGGCCGAGCGATCTCTGTGCCCTGGAGACGTTTCGGTCTGTCAGCAAAAATCCATCACGAGCCCCGCACTTCAGCCGGCCGAAAGAATACTTCGCTCTCTCAGGGGACGGAAGAATTCACGGACGCTCGGCTGCAGGCAATCCTGAACAATGTTCGTCCCGGACAACGACAGTTCAGCCCAACTGCAACAGGGGCTGCAGCATCGCAGCCCGCAACGAAACGACAAGTTTCAGAATCCATCCTGTTCCTTCCGGAATCATGGCAGCGAAATCGACAGGAACGTCGGACGGTCCGACACAGCGGTCACCGTATCACCGTCGACAGTGAAAGATCATATCGCCGGTGGTTGACACGCTGGTGGCCTCAGGATTCTTCGGCCAGCTTGTGTTTTCAGGTTCAGGACCCACTGGTCGCCGATCGAATTCAATGGCTGGCAGCGGAACGAAGGCTGAATCTGCACGCGGAACTGAAGAACGCCGGCCGTTCCACTTCAAGGACAGACCCTTCGGAATCCTCTGCCCTCAAACAGCAACGGAACGCTTCGTCCACTGCCACACAACAGCTCACCGCCGAATTCACCCGACACGCGCCCTGTGTCACCATCCATGATGATGACCGTCATTTCGAACTCACGACCATCCACGGAAAGCAACTGTCCCCGGAACGGCTGGCTGACTGGATCAACAACTCAACTCATGCTCTGCTGCAGCATGTCACTGCTCACGCGGCCAGCCCCAGCCGCCTGACGCTTGTCGACGTCGCGGCACCGGATTCCGGCATCGGACAGGATCATATCGACGATGCACTGGCCGTCAGCGGACTGATCCTGACACTCATGTGCGACAAAAGCCTGCCCTACTGAACATGACCGAGTTCCGTGAATCGGCTTCTGACTTCCCGCAGCCATTCAGGTGTTCAGGCTCGGTGCCCGAAGTGTCTACTTCTTACTCACAACCGAATCATTGTCGGCCGCTGAAATCGATGCGAGTTCCCGCAGCAATCGTTCGCGCACATCGGGATGATTGGACGACTGATCCGTCTTCTCTTCCGGATCATTGCTCAGGTGAAACAACTCCACTTTCTCGGTCTTGTCTTTGCCATAGGCAATCAGCTTCCAGTCGCCACTTCGAACAGTGCGAGCCCTCCAGCCGGGAGCCACGGAATACAGTGTTCGCGGTGCCGGGCCGGTGTTGTTCAGCAGCAACGAGACAAGACTGACACCATCCCACTTTGATCTCGCCGCGTTCGGCACCCTGCAGCCGGCGAGTTCGCAGAACGTCGGCATCCAGTCGACAATATGAACGGGCGTGGATGTCGTTCCCGACGGAATCCGGTCCGGCCACGCAACAATCGTGGGGACTCGAACACCGCCTTCGTAGGGAGTCCCCTTCTGACCTCGCAAAGGCAGATTATTGCCCGTCAGTTTGCCGTTGGGACAGTTGTCGTCCGGATACTTCAGGTCATTGTTTTCCGCCGTGCTTCCGCCGTTATCACTGGTGAACACAAACAGCGTGTTTGACAGATCACCGGTTTCTTTCAGAGCCGCTCGAATGCGACCCACGGCACCGTCCAGATGCATGATGCTGGCTGCGTAATGAACGGGGACGTCTCCGGTGATCTCCTTTGGAACGCGGTTAATCCACTCCTGAGGCTCCTTCACCGGCAGATGAACGGCCGTAAACGGAACGTACAGAAAGAACGGACGCTTCTTTCGTTCGCGAATCCAGCTCGTCGCCTCGCCAGCGATCAGATCGGTCACGTGCCCGTCTTCTTCCAGCAGAACTTCGTCTCGATGCCAGGTGACGGTGTACGGTCCTTTTTTGTAGTGATGGTTCCACGGACTGACGCCGCCCGCCAGCGAACCGTAAGAATGATCAAAACCAAAATGATTCGGCCCCCATTCCGGCAATGAACCCAGATGCCACTTTCCTGTCAGACAGGTTTCGTACCCGGCGTCCTTCAAAGCCTTCGCAACTGTCAGAGTGTCCCACGGCAGCGCGCGTTCGTTTTGAGGATTCACGACACCAAAGCGGCTCCAGTAACGGCCCGTCATGAAACCGGTTCGAGTCGGACTGCAAACAGGAGCCACATAGTGCTGCTGCAATTCCAGTCCCTCTGCTCGAAGAGCGTCCAGATGGGGAGTCGGCACGTTTCCCCCGTGAAATGCGACATCCGCCCAGCCCAGATCATCCGCGATTACGAAGACAATGTTCGGCCGCTCACGTTCATCCGCTGCGGAAAAAGATGATCTTCCCGCCAGAACAACCAATGCACACACGAACAGCCTTGCCAGGCAATCCGTGGAACGAACAAAACTTCGCTGACGACGAAAGCAACACATCGCACAGTTCATCACCGGAAACCCTCGCACCTGGCTGCGGAGACGCACTGCAGACCTGACACGGATCCGGCGCGTTCCAGCGATTCTACCAATCTGCCCGATTGTCGTGACCTGCGCAGGAAGGTCAACAATGCAGCATCGGCCACAACAGCTTTTGTTACCGATGTCGGTTGATACCCACAGCGACGGGCATTGCGGCAAAAGGAACAATGGTCAGCAATGTCAGGCTCATACAAACAAGTTTTGCGGGAATGCCTGCGGGCAAAGCAACCCCGATCAGCAGCCAGATCGGCAGAACGATGGCCAGGCTAAGCCACAATTGAGATGCCGTCATCAGGTTTCGTCGCCACGAATGAATGAACAGGCAGATCGATCCCAGCCCAACCACTCCCAGAGTGCTGCCGTAGCCAATCAGCTTCGCAATGAATTCGCCGGTCGGCCCCCCGTAGTGACCGAACCCGACAAAGAAGATACCGATCATCGGCGCGCTGCCCAGCAGACAGGCGGTTGCTCGCGGACGACCAATCGACATCGCCGTGGCTGCGAGTGCTCCGGCCGTCCATGTGGCCAGACAGGCCAGGCCAGGAATCAAGAGACCCGACCATTCCCCCATCGTCTGCACCATTACGAGACTGCGATATTCCGCTGAATAATCCGGAAACCCAAGCCAGAGTCCGTGAACAAGAATCGCAACCACTGATCCGGCAAACAAGGCAATCAGACAACAACCCAGAATCCGCAGCCACGACCTCATCAACATGCGAGCCAACCTTGCATCAGACACCGGCATCGTGGCCAGCAAAGTCGTCATGCGCCCGTCCTGCTTCAGCCATCCGTGAGTCTGATGGATCAACGAAGTTGCAAAGCCCAGCATTCCGGCGAACGTCGGCAGCATCACCATGATTCCCATCAATCGATCGCGCCCGCCATGAATTCCACTGAACGTGATCACAGCGAACAGGATTCCGAACAATCCATTGACGGCCACTGTCATGAACCATCCTCTTCGCCATGTCGCCGACACAAACGCCTGCTCCGGAGACATCATGTGAATCTGCGTCTGAGCAGTGCGTCCTGACCCAAACTGCAAACTCAGATTCCCCGTGTCGGCCATGGTCAGAAACCGCAACCACCGGTGGATGGTCGCACCTGAGCGAAAATCGCAGTAAGCACGAATCGTCACGAAAACGGATGCCAGGACAGCGGTCGGCATAACGACCAGATCGACCACCGACGGAGCAGTCCACGGCACATACGCCTGGCGAAATCCATTCGGAAAATAGTGTCTAATGACCCACCACAGGCAACCGCACCAAAGAACCAGCACCACAGGAAGTCCGTAGAATCGAGCACTTCGCAGCCAGAGCAACGATGCACAACCGACGCAGGCCACCATCGCAAACGACAGGCTGGTAGTAACAACGGGCCACGACGGCTGCCCCTGAAAACGATACGCTGTCAGAATCAGCACGTTCATCAGCACCACCAATAATGTTGGAGCCGCAAGATAGAACACAGCCAGTGTCGATGACTTCACAGGCAGACGCCTTGATTGAGGCAACAGTTTTGCCAAAGGCGTCCACGCAATCGCATTCAGCATGAAGAATGCAACGCCACAGTACGGAGCAAAGAACGATCGGGAAGCATCAAGGCTTTCAGCCGCCGTGGCAATTCCTGTCAGTTCAGCGAAAGCCCGCGGTACGATACTCAACACCAGAACGGTGCCGATGACCTGAACCCAGACGATCCCCAGATACTGCTTGCTCAGCGCGAGAATTGTTTTCATGACGGAACCTTACTCGTCAACTTCATGGCAGAAACATGGCAGAGCAGACGGTTTTCGTCCGCAGAACTTCGAAGACCCAACGCGAGAATCGGCGGATGCTTAGCTCGACCTTGTCGCCTGAAGTCCACGATTCACACGAGCCACAAAGATGTCGTCCAGTGATGGTGCAGACTGCTCAACAATCTCCGCTCCGGACGTCTGAACCCACTGTCGAACCAACTCGTGTTCGCCATTGAACACCACCGTCCATTCATGCCCTTCCCCACTGCAGTTCAATGCTCCCGGGATACACGGCACGACCGCCGCGCGTTCCTTCAATCGAATAACCCAGCGGCTGTGCGACGACAGCACCTGCTCCAGAGGCTCGCACAACACCAGCTGACCGCCGTGCAGCATGGCCACGTGATCGCTCACCCGCTGCACCTCGTCCAGCAGGTGAGACGAAAACAACACCGTGCGTCCGTCATCGGCAATCGTTCGAATGATGGCCGCCAGAATGTCCCGTCGCACCACGGGATCCAGCCCGGATGACGGTTCATCCAACAGCAGCAGTCGCGGTCGGTGAGCCAGCGCCAGAAGCAATCCCGTGCGAGCCAACTGCCCGCGAGACAAGGATTCCAGCCGCTGGTCCGGTTTCAGATCGAACATCTCCACCAGTTCGGCCGCATACCGTTGATCCCACGTCGGATAAAATGCCGACGTGAAGGACATCAGTTCGTCAATCCGCATCCACAGCGGCAGATCACGGTCCTCCGACAAAAAGCCGATGTCCTTCAGGACAACCTCCGGAACTTCCAACGGATTCTGACCGAACACACGCACCGTACCGGACGTCGGTTTCAGCAGTCCCAGCAGATGTTTCAGCAGAGTCGTCTTGCCAGCGCCGTTTTCTCCGACCAGACCAAAAACGGTCCCCGCCGGAATGCTCAGCGAAACATCATCCAGAGCCGTCTTTTTGCCAAAACGGCGACACAACGACTGAACTTCCACAATGGTCTCTGACATGCGTTGTTCCCTTTCCCGTGATACCCGTTGAACGATACCAATTGCCACGGAAGCAGCTTTCCGTCAACCGCCGTCCGAAAACCGCTGGCTGCGTTTGCGAACCAGGTCAATGACCGTCTCCACGTCGAATTTCAAATGAGCCGCCTCGGCCAGTAACGCATCAATCTTTTCATTCAGCAGCCGGTTCTTTTCCTTGCGTGACAACGGCGAGCCACCGCCGGAAACAAACACGCCCGCCCCGCGTCGAGACGTCAGCACACCTTCAGCTTCCAGCTCACGATAAGCCCGAGCCACCGTATTGGGATTAATCAGCAACTGTTCCGCCAGCTTCCTGACAGCCGGCAACTGTTCACCATCATCCAGACGACCGGTCGACACCAGCAGCTTGATCTGGTGCATCACCTGCTGATAAATCGGCACGCCGTCGTCAGAAGAAACTCGAATCTGCATAGCACATCCTCACACACAACTGTATTAACACAATAGTACAATTATGCAGGCACCTGTCAACAGCGATTTCTGAAAAACCTTCTCCACACAAGCCTCCACCCCGCGGTGCACGTATCCGTGCCCGTTGTACGCGGGTCTCCCGACCTCACACGCCGCGAAACCCGCAGGCCGGGTCAAAACCCGGTCTGCGTCGGACTGACATGGATGATTGCTGATCAGTAATCGTGCAGGTATTGTTCTGGCGCCCGTGTCTGCCGCGTCAGGCTGATCGCATTTTGCGAAAACGAGTTCCCTGGCGGGCGACACCAACAGAGAAAGAGACGGGAGACTGAATGACCGTTGCGTTGAAACTTGCGGTGCTCGATGGTTTGATCATGGGAGCCGACAGTCGAACGACAGTGCTGCGCGGAGACGGCAGGATGCAGGTCTTTGACGGAGTCCGCAAGCTGTTCATTCTTCACAAGGACTATCCGGCGGCCCTGATGTCCTGGGGCGTGAATCGCATCGGCAGCGTCGGCCTGGAAGACCTGATGGCCGATGTTCGTGACCGGCTGGAAGGTCGCTCGACCGAACATCCCGAATGGAAACTGGATGTTCGAGAAACAACGCTGGCCGACGTCGCAAAGAGAGTGACCGAGTTTCTGTTTCACGATCATTTTCAGTCGGCAGATACCCCGCCAACTCAGCAACAACACCTGCATCTGCATTTTGCCGGCTATTCTCCGGGAAGTCGTCAGGCGGAGCATGTGGAATATCGTCTCGACCCGGAACACATTCATGGCCCGGAATCAGGCAAGAGTCAGGGCGTGCAGGTGAACTACACGGGCGTCTACCTGGCCCGTATTTTGTCCGGCATGGACACTCGATTTGCAGGAAAACTTGAGGACGCCGGCTTGGACAAACGCAAACTGTCCGAACTGACCAGCGGATTGTCATCGGCCGTACTGGGTGAACTGCTTGCTCCTCAAATGCCGCTCTCAGAAGCGGCGGCATTGGTTCGTTGCCTGATCAATTCCGAAATCGTCCTCAGTCAGCTGGGGCCTGAACCCGACTCCGTGGGCGGCGACATACAGATGATTGCCATCGACCGTGATGGCTGTCGCGAGATGCGTTTCATGAGCCACGACTTTCGCGTCCCACCTTCGCTGTGGAAACGTCGCTGAACACTTCGCAGGCGCTTCGTTATGCACAGGCTTCCCCCGGTTATGCGCGGGGTCTCCCGACCCCGCACCGTCCAGACGTTCCGAATTGCAAAGCACTCTGTCGCTCGACAGCGCAAACCTGGAGTGCGGCGACTTGTCGCCGCCTTGGATTTTGCTGACAGATGATCGCCGAAACTCGCCTTTGATTTTCCAGACGCGTTCACGACGACTCCGGAGGCACCGATTCTTCGTTGAATCGGCCGATCGGCCGGAGCGAACGTCCCAATGCCCGACGCGGAAATTGTAAGAATTCCGTGTGATT
>JAGQPY010000213.1 GCA_020426485.1 Planctomycetaceae bacterium | reverse complement strand
CTTTCCTCCCTGCGCTCCGAGCCGGGGGCTGCAGCTGGCCCATAGACTTCCACGCGAATCAGCATCGCTCTCGAACAAACTCCCCGTGGAACATGTCGTCGCGCGGTCCGGAAATTCTGCTGGCTCGGTCAGGAGACCGGCCCGAACGGCGGGAAATACTGCTGGCTCGGTCGGGAGACCGGCGCAAACGGTTTGGCGCAGTCGGGAGACCGGCTCGAGCGGCTTGGTGACTGGCCCGATCAGTTTGGACACCGGACGGAAGATCGTCGCATGGGAGATATGGAAATCGAAGTGAAAAGTCTGATCTGAGTGGCAGTGCTGTGCGTTGAGTGAAAGGCTCGACGCGCGGCAAGTCTGTCAGTTTCGAACGGCCGGAACGGTCGTTCGATAAAGATTCTTCTGCCACGGCGGAGGCCAATTTCTCGGGGAGAGACGATCGTGAGCGAACTGATTCCATCAACGAAGGTACTGCAGAACTCCGTTCAGCGGCTGAACCATGCGATTGGACCGGTGGCGGCCGGGATGGTGATTGATGGACTGGACGTGCTGACTCTGGGACCGGTGGGCCTGATTGTGGGAATTCCAGTGGGCGCGTTGGCGGGATTCTGGCTCGGAAAGAGCCTGGGGCTCACACGAACCGCGGCTCTGCTGTGTGCCAGCGCCGCTGCGGTCTACTGTACTCTGCCGTTCACGGAAGTTTTGCCTCTGGGAACACTTGTCGGCGCGCTGTCGCGATACTGGGATAGTGGTGTTGGGATTTCGGCGAAGGAAACCGGCGGCGACTGTTGAAAATGCGGGGCGGCGGCGACATTCTTTCGCCATGCAGACAGCCCCCATCAAACCGCTCAAACCATGGTTTCAGGTCATCGAAGACGTCGGTGATCATCTGAACTGGTCCGAATTCTTCGGCAACGACAATCCCGTGGAAGTGGATATCGGGTGTGGCCGAGGCTTGTTTCTGGTGACGGCGGCCGAAAGCAATCCCAATGTGAACTATCTGGGACTGGAAGTGGACTACCGTGAAGGTCGCCGCACCGCCATGCGTCTGAAACGACGAGACATCCCGAATGCTCGGGTGATTGGCGGCGACGGCCGGATAGTGCTCAGCAAGCTGATCGACCGTAACAGTCTGCAGGCGGCTCACGTGTACTTCCCCGATCCGTGGTGGAAGAAGCGTCATCACAAGCGACGGCTGTTCACTCCGGAGTTTGCCGACCTGCTGGCCGACGTGGTTCAGCCGGGGGGGCACGTGCATTCGTGGAGTGATGTTGTCGAATACTTCGAAGTGATTCAGGAGACCATGAATCAGCATCCGAAGTTCACGATCTGCGATGCGCCGGAAGAGCGTGATCCGGAACACGACATGGATTACCAGACCAGCTTCGAACGCAAGAAACGCAAGTTGGGTCTGCCCATCTACCGAGGTCTCTGGCAGCGGAAGCCTCTGTGATCCATTCTTCTGATCAGCTGCACGGAGTGGCCGAATTCTATTCCGAACACGGCTACGGTCTGGTCGCCGATGTCTTAAGCCGATCGCAGGTGGATCGCCTGAGCACCGTGATCGAAAATGCTCGAAAGAACGACGCAAATGACAGTTCTGTTTCCAACAGCAGCGGCGTGTATGCTCTGCGCAATCTGACGGAAGTGGTTCCGGAAGTGTCGGAGCTGCTGACGGGGTCTCGACTGGCCGAAATCGTCACGGCTGTTCTGGGACCCAACGCGTTTGTGGTGCGGTCGACTCTGTTTGACAAGACCGATGGAGCGAACTGGGGCGTCTTCTGGCATCAGGATCTGTCCATCGCCGTGCAGGAACGTCACGAGGTGGATGGCTTCACCGCCTGGACTCGCAAGGCCGGCGTTCCCTGCGTGCAGCCACCGGCCGACATCATGCGGCGGATTCTGGCCGTGCGTCTGTCGCTGGATGACTGCGATCAGTCGAACGGTGCTTTGCGGGTTTTGCCGGGGTCGCATCGGCGTGATCGATTGAATACCGCCCAGACAGAAGCCATCCTTCAGCAGACTTCGGAAGTGATTTGCGAAGTTCCGGCAGGTGGAGCCGTGCTGATGAATCCATTGACGCTGCATTCGTCTTTGCCAATGCAGGTCAGCGGGCATCGTCGAGTCATCCATCTGGAATTTGCCGGCTTCGAACTGCCATCGCCACTGCAGTGGAGATTCCGCATTCCGGTGATCGCTCAGCGGTGATTGCATCGTTCTTTTTTTGACAAGGTCAGTCCGTTTGCAGACGGGCAAGTCCAACAGGGAGTTCTGAATGAAAGCCATCAATCGCCGCCACGCGCTGCTGACCACCGGAAGCCTGTTGTCTGCCGGACTGATGGGACCGATGATCCGTGGAAATCAGAATGATTCCGCCGACGTGTCGAAGCGCCGTCAGCGATTTGCTGTGTCGACGTATTCGTTCTGGCAGTTCAAGAACGAAGATCTTCGGCCCATCGAAACGTGCCTTGATCTGGCAGCCGAATGGGGTTTTGACGGCGTCGAAATTCTGGAAATGCAGATGACAGACACCAGTCCCGGTGCTCTGCAGAAACTCAAACAGCGGGCCTTCGTCAATGGACTGGATCTGTGTGGCTTTTCGACTCACCAGGGCTGGGTAAATCCGGATCCTGCCGTTCGAAAACAGAATACTGAAAAGACGATTCGTTCGATGGAACTGGCTTATCAGCTTGGAATTCCCACCATGCGAGTCAACACAGGACGGTGGGGGACCAGCGGCAACTTTGACGAACTGATGGCCAATCGTGGCATCGAACCGGTGCTGGAAGGATACACAGAAGAACAGGGCTTCGAATGGGTGATTCAGGGATTGACGGATTGTCTGCCGACCGCTGAAAAATGCGGAGTGACTCTGGGGCTGGAAAATCACTGGGGACTGGGACGAACTCCCGAAGGCGTGATGCGAATTGTGAAGGCCATCAATTCGCCGTGGCTGAAGACGACGCTGGATACCGGCAACTTTCTGGAAGATCCATATGATCGGCTGGAACAGATGGCCGATGACGCCGTGCTGGTTCAGGCCAAGACGTATTACGGCGGCGGCCTGTGGTACACTCTGGAGCTGGATTACCCACGCATCGCTGCCCTGCTGCGGAAGCACGCTTTCCACGGTTATGTGTCGCTGGAATTTGAAGGCAAAGCAGATCCTCGCAAGGCCATTCCCCAGAGCCTGGCTATGCTGAAAGATGCTTTTGCGTCCTGAACGTTGATGCGGAATGCTCGACGCAACGATTGAACGTTGAAGAGACGGTCGGCCTTGATGCAGGACCGCGGGGGAACCAGGCATGAAGTCGATGACTGTGGAAGCGGCGATCGAAGAGTTGCTGGTGGACCTGACGTCGTGGCCAGCCGGCGCGGGGCAGTTCTGGCTGGCCATCTGCGGTCCGCCCGGTTCAGGGAAGAGTACGCTTGCGGCTCGGCTGAATGACAACTGGATGATCCGTTCCGTCGTGATCCCAATGGACGGGTATCATTATTATCGTTCGCAGCTAAATCAGATGCCTGATCCCGTGGAAGCTCACCGTCGTCGTGGAGCGCCGTTTACCTTTGATGCGGAACGTTTTGTCAGTGATCTCACGTTGGCTCGCCATACCGGGGTCGGACAGTTCCCGAGCTTCGATCATGGTCACGGTGATCCAACGGAAAATGCGATCACGCTTCACACCGAAACGCAGCTGGTGATTGTGGAAGGCAATTATCTGCTGCTGCCGGAGGCGCCATGGGGTGAACTGAAGCCGATCTTTCACCGGACGTGGTTTCTGGACGTATCGCTGTTCCACAGTCAATTCCACCTGGTCATGCGTCACCTGATGTCTCACCCGGAGATGGATGTGGCCGCGGCCGAGAGACGCGTGGACGAAAACGACCTTCCCAACGCAAAGCTGATACACGAACACTGTCGCCACCGTGCCGACCGGATTCTGACGGAGGGGCCGTGCTGAAGTTCCATCGGGCGGTTGTCAGGGCTGATATCCGGTCAGAAGTCTTTGCACCGTCGAACGACTTCCGTTAGTTTGTGGAGGTATCGTTTTGGAAACCAAACTGGAGAAACTTATGGCTGTGATTCGATCGCTGCTGGCCCTGCTCTGTCTGTTGACGGCTGTTCCTGGTGTTGCGGCAGAACCTTTAAAAGCGCTGATTGTGGATGGTCAGAACAATCACAAGGTCTGGCCGGAAACGACAAAGATGATGAAGTCGTATCTGGAAGAGACCGGTCGGTTTACTGTGGATATTGCCACTGCCGCACCGCAGGGCACTGATCCGAACTTCCATCCTCAATTCAGCAAGTACGATGTCGTGATCAGCAACTTTGGTCACGGTGCGGCTGCGTGGCCGGAAGCGACTCAGAAGGCCTTCGAAGACTATGTCGCGGGCGGCGGCGGGTTTGTTTGTGTTCACGCGGCCGACAATTCGTTTCCCGAGTGGCAGGCGTACAACGAAATGATTGGCCTTGGCGGTTGGGGAGGCCGCAGCGAAAAGAGTGGCCCCTATGTTTATCTGAATGACAAGGGCGAAATCGTTCGAGACACGTCACCGGGCAAAGGTGGTAACCACGGTGCTCAATGGGAGTTTCCGGTCGTGGTTCGCGACCGCGAACATCCCATCACAAAGGGCATGCCGGTGGAATGGATGCATGCGAAAGATGAACTCTATGATCAGCTGCGCGGTCCATCGCAGAACATGCAGATTCTGGCCACGGCGGAATCCGCGGTGACACATCGACATGAACCCATGATCTTTACCGTGTCATACGGCAAGGGCCGCGTCTTTCACACGCCGATGGGACATGCCGAATATTCTATGGAATGCGTGGGCTTTATCACGACGCTTCAGCGCGGGACGGAATGGGCGGCCACCGGCAAAGTCACCATCCCGATTCCCAAAGACTTTCCGACAGCAGACAGCGTCAGCAGCCGTCCGCATGCTCCATAGGATCGGCCGCTGGTTCTGATTACAGGTGATCTCAGTCATAACAGAACCAACGATTCGTCGATGGTTCACGCAGCCAAAAGCAGAAAAGGCTCGGCATCCCACAGTGGAAGGCCGAGCCTTTCGTTTGTCGTCATGCAGCGAGTTAAGGGCGAAAGTGCTGTTGAAACTGACGCGTCGTGGACTCAGAGACGAGTCCCTTTGAGACGCTGGACGCTTGATTTCGCCCGCGATACACCCCGACTGTTGGCCGAACCGCTACAGACTTTCCAGGTGCCGCATCGTTTCGTCCAGTGTGTACTGCAGGTACTGATCCACATCGTGGTTCAGCACGTCCAGAGCCACTTCAATGGCTTCGTCCGGACTGAAGAAACTGCAGGCTCGAACCGCTTCCAGCCGAACACGTGGATGTTCATCGTTGATGCGTTCGTGAATCAGTTTCAGGGCATCAGGAACTTTGTTACGCAGATCGCACAACACGCGAGTCGCGGCAGCTCGACAATGGTAATCGTCGGCGTTCAGGATCGAGTGCAGAAGCTCGACGTCAGCCACGTTGTGCGACTGCAGCACCCATGCCGCTTCCAGAAGGTGATGGCTGTGGTTTTGGTCAGACGCATTCAGGCCGTTTATCCAGTCCTTCACGGCAGCGGTCACGTCGGCCGTTGACCGTTCAGCCAGTTCCCGACGAGCGCGATAGCGAGTTCGGTCTTCGTATTCCTTCAGGGCATCCAGCAAAGCCGGAAGCGGTTCGCCGGCAATGGCCGGAGCTTTGACCAGCGGCCGGTCTTTGCAGACGACTCGCCAGATGCGACCGTGCTGATGGTCACGATTGGGTTCTCGCAGATTGTGCTGCAGGTGACCGATCAGAGCATTGTGCCAGTCGCAGATGTAGAGCGTTCCGTCAGGAGCAAACTGAATGTCGATCGGGCGGAAGTTGCCGTCTTCACAGAACACCAGTGGTGGCTTTTCTTTGCCTTCAAATCCCGACTCCGTTTCCGTCAGCGAATGCTGCAGAATCGATCGGTCGGTAATCACGTTGCACAGCAGAAAGTCGCCCTGGTCTTGGGGTTTGAAGTGGCGGCTGGAAACAATTTCGCTTCCGGCCGATGGTCGAGTTCTCTTCGTGATAAACGTCGGGTAGACGTCTCGACCGCGTAGTGCCGTATCTTTGAAGTTGTTCACACTGTCATTAAACGACCCGCCCGCATGCTTGGCCGGATAGTTGACCTTTCCGCTGATCGGTGTGGCCCAGTAATTGAAGCCTGGCGATGCATCGGAGATAAAATCCTGTCCCCAGAAGTCGTAAACGTGTCCCCACGGATTGGCGAAGGCCAGAGAGACATGCGTTCCGAATTCTTCCGTTCGTGGATTGTAACGCCAGACGCCCGCTTCATGCATGCGAGTCAGACCGTAGGGACTTTCGACCTGCGAATACTTGAACGTTCCTTCGTTGAAGTGAAGCGTACCGCCGGGACTCCATTCAAACGCAGAAATGCCGTGATGTGAGTCGGCGGAATCGAAGCCGACCAGCTTTCGAACTCGGACGTCAGCGACATCGTCACCATCGGTGTCCTGCAGAAAAAGAATGTCGGGCTGCTGAGCCACCCAGGCCCCGCCGTAACCGATTTCAAAGCCGGTGGGCTGGTGCAGGCCATCCGCAAACACCGTGCATTTGTCTGCTCGGCCGTCGCCGTTATTGTCTTCCAGAATCAGCACCTTGTCATCGAGCTTCGTTTTGGGTTGCCAGTGAGGATACGATGGCATGGTCGAAACCCACAGTCGTCCTTTGTTATCAAAGTTCAGGGCGACCGGGTTGGCCAGTTCCGGAAAGTCTTCTTCGGAAGCGACCAGTTGAATCTCGTAGCCATCGGCCAGTTTGAACTTCTTCTGCTGTTCCGCGGCTGGCAGATAATCGAGCGAACCGAGTTTGCCGGCCTTGGCATTCTTGTCGTCTTCGCCGCCGACATTGGTCTTCACGTCCAGAAACGGAAGCGTGTTGCTGTCATCACAGACGTCGGAGACCGACTGACCTTTGGCAATTGCCCACACGCGCTGGTCGCGATTGGCCGTCATTTGATCCAGAATGGCTCGCTCGCGTTCCATGACCTCGCGGTTGTTGTGAGTCCCGTCTGTTCCGGCCAGTCCTCGCTTGCCGTAAATCGAATACCCATTGACAGCACGGTATCGGTGCCACCAGTGAAAGTTCTTGTCCTTCAGCTCCGCATACAGCTGTGCCGGGACAGGTGAATTGCTGACAGACAGGCCGAGAGCCTTCAGCAGAATCGGTGCCAGTGCCTTGTAACCGGCATCGTTCAGGTGCGAACCGTTCAGCGTGAGTTGTTGATCGGACTGTTCGAACAGCGCCTTCGTCGGGCTGTAAATATCGGCGAAGGCAGCACCCGTGTCTTCCGCAACCTGCTTCAGAACGGCGGTATACTTCTGCAGATTCGCATTCTGCACGGATCCGTCCGTGACGTTGGGATTGCCGATGTTTTCGAAGGCGATGGGTGAAACCAGCACCACCCGTGCGTTGGCTTTGCCGCTGTAGTTCTTCTGCTGAGTTTCACGGACGAGGCGTTCCATCTGTTCCGCAAACTCGGCCAGACCATTGTCGCCTTTGAACGATTCATTGAAGCCGAAGAAGTACATGACGACATCGGCCTGACTGTGAGTCAGGTGAGAGTCGGGATCGCCAAAGTCCAGTGACCGAATACGTTCGAACGGTTCGTCGCCGGGAAAGCACAGGTTGCGAACGGTCAGGTCAAGGTCCGGATGAGAATGATGCAGCAGAGCTTCCCAGTGGTTATGATGCTGCATTCGTTCACCCAGTTCGTTGCCGACCAGGCAGATGTGATCTCCCTTGTTCAGTTTCAACTCAGCCGCAGCACCGTTTGAGTGAATCGCGAACCCAGTCGCCAGAATGATGAACAGAGCGGTGGTTATTCGTTTCATGTTATTCCTCGGGAAGGATATTGGGCGGGACAGGCTGCTGCCGCGATCTGACGCGCTGCGTCGGGCCGCTCATGATGGCCCGACTCGGGCTGCATGTCGCGGATCGCAGCCCGTTTTTCAGTGATTGAACAGGAATTCGCGACTGCTGACGATGCTCCAGACAATGTCTTCCAGCAGTTCCCGGCGTTCTTCCGGCTTTGCGGCGGCCAGCTGTTCCAGCATGCCCTTGCGCTCATGTTCCTGTGGGTATCTGGACAGAGTACTCAGAAAGACTTCGTCCAGCAGAGCACCATCGTCGCCCGCGAAGTCTGTCAGCCATTTTTGAAGCTGGTTGTCAGCGGTGGCAAGTTTGCCGTTGATGGTTTGCCCGTTCGAAATATGCAGCACCTGTACGATGCTGGGTTCGTCACTGCGTTCGCATTCGCAGGTGATACGTCGCTGATTGCGGCCGAACGTCTGCAGAAAGTACGACTGAACGGCGGAGTCGTACAGCTGGATGGCTCGCGTACCTTTTGGATAAAAATCCGTATCTCGAACGTCTGAACCGGGGAATTCAATTTTGTTGAATACCGTGGGGACCGCCGTCACCTGAGACACGGCATCCAGCATAACTTCGGCCATCAGTCGACGCGGATAGTATCGTGAAAAATGACGCCGGTCTCCGCGATTGCTGTCCAGCACTTCGCTCTGCCGCTGGTAGGTTTCCGAAGTCAGAATCTGCTGCATCAGTGCCTTCAGGTTGTATTTTTGATCGACCAGATAATCGGCAGCAGCCTGCAGCAGTTCTTCATTGCTGGCAGGATTTGAACCACGCATGTCGTCGACCTGTTCCACAAGCCCCTGACCCATGAAGTGCCGCCAGATGCGATTGGTGATGGAACGTGCAAACAGTGAGTTGTCCTTCGACACCAACCAGTCCGCCAGGTACGCTCGACGATCGACCTGAGCATCCGGATCCAGTGGCTCCGCATCCAGCGGTGTCGGCGGTTGAGGCTGGCCGGTTCTGGGCTGGATCAGTTCTCCCGAAGAAACGGTCACGAGAGTTCTGATTCCGTCGCCGTTGCGAGAATCCCCGCCCCAGCCTTTCGCGCGGACTCTTGAGAACAGGCTGGCAAAGCCGTAGTACTGATCGTTG
>JAGQPY010000212.1 GCA_020426485.1 Planctomycetaceae bacterium | reverse complement strand
CACATTTTTGGGACGTCCTCGCCCCTGTGACTGCTGATCGATTTCGATGACACGAATGGCTTCCATTCTGGCAATTCGCTGCCGGATGGCATTCCGAGTGACCCCCATCAGATCACAGAGTTCCTGAATGTCGGCACCGCCTTCGCGATGCAGAAACTCCAGAATCTCACGATCTTTGGAATCTAGAGGAATCATGAATGAACCACTCAACAGGAACAGACCAGGCACCAAACCCGACCATTGCTGCGGAACTCACCACGCCGGCCGACTTCACCCAAATCAGGCACTGCTCATCTCTAAAGAGACATTCAGACACCAGCGGAGCCAGAGAACAAGCCTCAACTCCGTTGGGAGTATACTCAAGCGGACATATTTGACAATTTAGCTTGCCAAAAATGTTTTAATTGAGACCACGTCTCAGATGCCACCAGAGAAACACTTTGTGTGGCAGTTAGAGTTCACGTCAAATGGCCCAACCGGCCCCCTCCGAAAACTATTCTGGACGCACAATCGCCAGCTCCGCGGATCACGGCATCGACCGCCGCACAAGACTCGGGTCTCTCGGTCAGAAAGACCCACAGGTCCGGAATTCCGGTTTGGTCGGGCCCTTTGTCTTCCGATTCGGCTCAACCGAAGATGCCGAGGCACCTGCGAAACAAAGAAACTGACGCGACCATGTGCGGGCCGTGCCTACAGACTGGCCACGGCTTCGGGGTCTGTTTCTCGGAAGTGTGCAAGAATCCGGCCCATCGCGGCGGTGGTCTCCGATCGAATGCGTTCCATTTCGGCCAGAGTTTCCGTCATCTGCTCAAACGCACCGGGAGCCTCGCAGCGAGGATCATTTTGAGCGGCAGCAAGGTTCATTGAGTGCAGTTGCTTCTGAAGGCCCTCGTCAATCATGACCGGAACGGGTTTCATCAGCCGTCGAATCCCGCGTGTGATTTCTCGCAGAGATTCTCTTTCCCGATTGCGATCGGCTGGTTGCAGTTCTTTCCGAGTTGCTTTCAGAGTTCTTTGGCTGAGCTCCTTTTCGTCCACCAACCGCCCCAGTGGAGCTTCCTTGGCCTTCAGTCCGCTTTTTTCCGCCTGTGCTTTCTTCAGGATGGCGGTCAGCTTGGGATGATTCGGGCATTTTCCCAGCCCCTCATCCAGGCACTTGATGGCCTGATTCACATTCTTCATTTCGATGTAGATGTTACCCAGATTGGCATACGGTTCCGGCATGGTCGGTGCCAGTCGTATGGCTTCTCGATAGGCAGTGATCGCCATCGAATTCATCTTCAGAGCTTTCTGAGCGATGCCAAGGTTATAATGAGCAGCAGCGCATTTCTTGTCCTTCTGCAGGGCCTTTCGCAACGACTTACTGGCACCCATGTAATCCTGCAGTGCGTTTTGAACGGCCCCCAGATTGACCCAGCCGGGGCCATGCGAAGCGTGACTCTTCGTTAGCTGTTCGAATGTGGTCCGAGCCTCATCCAGTTGCTTCAGAACGAAGTAGCAGGTGCCCAGCAGTTCGAGAGCGTCACGATCGCCAGGTTTCTGTTCGAGGAAGGCCTTCAGGGTGTCGACCGCCTGTGCGACTTTCTTTTGTCGGTACAGCTGACGCGCAGTTTCGACCGGTGAGCCGGGTGTATCCGCAGATCCCATCACTTTTGCCTCCCACAGACACGTGCAACTTCTACGTTTTTATGACTCCGTCGACCTCACCTGCATCACGATCCTGAACGCCACAAGGATCGAAAACAGGACCGGACGACTCTTCCTGCCAGCCAATGGATGGAAATCCCTCGCCCTGTGGGGCGGTTCCGCAATGCGGGGCTGACGACAGACGACGATGTTATCCGGAAATTTGCTGAGATTCCCGTCCGGATTGCGACCGAATGTCTTCGGTTCCCGAAGTAACACCGACGACTTTAACGCTCCTGCCCGGTCACGTCGAATGATCCCGACCGCTTCCTTCGATGGCCGACCAAACCACCCAGACTGCCATCGGCGGAACACAGGTAAAGTTTGAGTGTCTCGGGGACAGCCTTCAAGCGCGTTTTTTCACCCTGCCGAAACTCCCCGTGACGTACTGGCACAGAAAACCAGCCGCACATTCGACGGACAGGTGAAGAAGGCGCAGGTTCTGCATGTATCACTTCCGGTTAAGATTCAGCGCGACAGCGTTGCTGGCGATCAGTACGATTACTGCCGGCAGCTTTCTGCACGCTGAAGATGCACGCATGACACCGCTTGTCAGAGCGGTCCAGCGCTGTCAGGAATCCGTCGTGAATATTCACACGGAGAAAGCCGGCACGGAAGAAGGCGAATCCCGATTCTTCTCTCCTAAGTCTCGCCGGATCAGCGGCATGGGAACCGGAATCATCGTTGACGAACGTGGCTACATCGTGACCAACTATCACGTGATTCACGAAGTCGATCAGATCACCGTCACACTGAAAAACGGAGAGACGCTGACGGCTCGTCCAGTGTCTTTTGATCGCAGCCAGGACATGGCCATCATCCACGTGAAGGCCTCTCATTCGCTGCCGGTCATGCCTATGGGCACATCGTCTGACGTCTATCTGGCCGAACAGGTCTTCGCCGTTGGAAACGCCTTCGGTTATGAACACACCGTGACGGCCGGCATCGTGAGCGCTCTGGGACGCGATGTGGAAGTTGATGAAACTCAGTCGTACGAAAACCTGATCCAGACAGACGCCAGTATCAACCCCGGCAACAGCGGAGGTCCGCTGCTGAACGTCAACGGGGAGGTCATCGGCGTCAACGTAGCCATTCGAGCGGGTGCTCAGCGAATTGGCTTTGCGATTCCCATCGACGATGCTCGACGCACGATTGCTCGCCTGTTGAGCACCGAGCGGCTGAACGGTATCTCGCACGGATTGTTCGCCACCGATCTGAAGACGCCTGCGGAAAAGAAGCTGATTGTTGATGAAGTGGCGACCGGAAGTGCGGCGGAAAAATGTGGTCTGCGGAAGGGCGACACAGTTTGTAAGGTTGGTGCCACGCAGATCTGCGACAACGCCGACTGGGAACGCAGTCTGCTGGACGTCGCTGTCGGAACGACACTGAATGTGGAAGTGGAACGCGACGGCCAGAAAGTGACTCTCCCATTCACGGTGGGTGTCGGACAGGCGGTGACGTCCGTCGCCGATGGTTCTCGCCGAACACCCGTGCAGACAGCCGCAGCTTCCACATCCGCCGGAAGTGACACCGCTTCCAAAGACGATGGCCGCGAGCGTGCTCAGAAGCTGTTTGGCCTGCAGCTGGGAACGGTTTCGCCGCAAGAGCGTTCCATGCTCACCAGTCGCCGCTACAACGGCGGCATGAAGGTGGTGGAAGTGCAGCGAGGCAGTGCGGCGGAACGCCATGGCATTCGAACGGGCGATATTCTGCTGGGCATGGACGGTTTTGAGACTCTGGATGACAACAACCTGCGATTCATCCTGAAGGAAAGTCGCATGCGAAACCTGCCTTCAATGTCGTTCCAGATTTACCGCCAGAATCAGGCCCTGGTCGGCTCCATCGACCTGAGACCTCTGAAATAGCTTGGTCTGACAGGCCGTCCATCACAGACTGCAAAGACCTCCGCGCGACATCAACGTGCGGAGGTTTTTGCTTTGGCTGTCGTGCGGGGCAAGACGCGGAACGCAGACCATCCACGTTCTGAGTATCTGCCCGAGGTGATTGGCATTCCATTCCTCGATCGAGCGAAATTGCGCTGGATTGGAAGCGTGGTTGCCGGCATTTACGGTGAATTGACGGGCATTTGTCTGGGATGAAAGAAATTGCATTCGAGCTGCAGCGGGGCTCTGTGTCGCCGGCAGTGGCCGTGTTACGATGGCAGTGAAAACGACTCTCATTGGCGATGGAACGAAAATGTCGTCTCGAACGACATTTGACGTGACGCCGGAGACTTTCGGCAGAGGTAATCTTCATGACGACGACAGCGTCCAGCGCTGAATGTGTGATCACTCGCGAGTTCGTTCGCGAACTGGCGGCCATTGTGACGGGGGCTCGCGTACTGGATTCGCGTGATGAACTTCTGGTTTATGAATGCGACGGCTACATCGTGGAAAAAAGTGTTCCGGATGTCGTCGTGTTCCCGGAATCGGCCGCCGAAGTTCTGGCCATTGTGAAGGTCTGCAACCGTCACCGCATTCCGTTTGTCCCGCGTGGAGCCGGAACAAGTCTGGCGGGCGGTTGTCTGCCGGTCGGCGGTGGAGTCATGATTGCGTTGACTCGCATGCGGCAGATTGTCGAAATCAATCACCGCGATCGCTACGCCGTGGTGGAACCCGGTGTCGTCAACATCAATCTGACCCGCGCGCTGGCGGGGTCGGGATTTCATTACGCTCCCGATCCCAGCAGTCAGGGAGCCTGCACGATCGGCGGCAATGTGGCAACCAACAGCGGCGGCCCGCATACTCTGAAATACGGCGTCACCGTCAATCATGTGCTGGGTGTGGAATACGTGACGCCGGAAGGCGAACTGATTCGAATTGGCGGGCCGTGCGGGCGAGGAAATTCGTTTGATCTGACGGGCCTGTTCGTCGGCAGCGAAGGAACGTTTGGCATCGTCACCAAAGTCTGGGTCAGAATCACTCGCAATCCCGCGGCTTACCGAACGATGCTGGCCATCTTTGATTCCATCGACGACACAACTCAGGCCATCAGCAACATCATCGGCGCGGGGATTGTGCCGGCGGCATTGGAAATGATGGACAAAGGAATCGTCGGTGCTCTGGAGGAAGCCTTTCACTTCGGCTTTCCTCTGGATGCCGAAGCCGTGCTGCTGATCGAAGTCGACGGACTGGATGTGGCGGTCGACGCCGAAGCCGAAACGATTACTCGTCTGTGCAAAGAAACCGGCGCTCGAGAAGTTCGGCTGTCAAAAACAGAAGAAGAACGTGCATTGTTGTGGAAGTGTCGCAAGCAGGCTTTTGGAGCCATCGGTCGGCTGAGTCCCAGTTACTGCACTCAGGATGGAGTCGTCCCGCGCACTCGGCTGCCCGAGATTCTGCGATTCATTGCCGAAGTGGGCGAACGCTATGGCATTCGCATTGTGAATGTGTTCCATGCCGGCGACGGAAACCTGCATCCGATTCTGCTGTTTGACGAACGCAATGCCGAACAGGTTCGGCAGGTCATGCTGGCCAGCAATGAAATCCTGTCGCGCTGCATCGCCCTGGGAGGCAGTGTGACCGGGGAGCACGGCATCGGTGTCGAAAAGATCAGCTTCATGAAGGATCTGTTTACCGAAGATGATCTGGCGGTGATGGAAGACGTTCGAAAGGTGTTTAACCCCGATGGACGCTGCAGCCCCGGAAAGCTGCTGCCCACAGCCGGAGCCTGCGGGATGGAACATATCGAACGCAGCCATCCCGGACGAAAGGCGGCGATGTAATGATCAGCAGTACCGAAGACGAAGTCGTTCGTCCGGAAAACGTCGCACAACTTTCGGAAGTCATTCAAACGGCGGCCGCAGGTCGTCGTACGTTGAAGCTCAGCCGTCGCTCACATTCGGTTGCAAGCGTCGATGTCGGAGCAAAGACGTCGCCTCAACTGTTGGATCTGTCGGCCATGTCCGGCGTAGTGGATTATCCGGCTCGGGACATGACCATCACGGTTCAGGCCGGGTTGCCGGTGCTGAAGCTTCAGGAAATTCTGGCAACCGAAAATCAACAACTGCCGATCGACTGCTGCGATGAAGCGATGACGGTGGGAGCACTGGTTGCATCCGATGTCAGCGGGCCGCGTCAGTTTGGCTACGGAACGCTTCGAGATTATGTGATCGGCATTGAAGCCGTCGATGGTCAGGGTCGCATCTTTCACGCGGGTGGGCGAGTCGTCAAGAATGTGGCCGGATACGATCTGTGTCGCCTGATGGTCGGTTCTCGCGGCGCGCTGGGAGTGATCAGTCAGGTCACATTCAAAGTGAAGCCACGCCCGGAAGCCCGACGATTGATTTCGTTTCGCTTTGATTCCGACACCGCGTTCGAAACCGCGCTGGTGCGACTGAATCTGACGGCGGCCACGCCCACGATTCTGGATTTTGCCACGGAAGGTTCCGTCCGCTGGCTGCATCTGGGAGTGGAAGGTTCGGAAGCTGTTTGTGAATGGCAATTAAATCAGTTGACGGACGAATGCTGTTCTTCCGGACACGCAGCGGAGACCGAAGTCAACGACGTGGAATATTGCTGCCGCTTCATGCAACAGATTTCCGGTGATGGTTCGGTGGAAACATCCAGCGATCGTCAGACAAATCAGAATCTGTCGGCCATTCCGCTGCGGCTGGTCGTGCCGCCATCGAATCTGACGACGGTCACAGAGATTCTGCAGCGCAGGTCCGTGAATTCGTTCGGCCATGCCGGTCATGGCATCGTGTACGTGCCGTTCTCAAATCGGCAGGACGAGTCTCCGATGGCGGACGAAGATCGCAGCGAGCTGATCGCCTTCTGCCGAAGGCTGGCGTTGGAACGAAACGGCCACGTCACAGAATGGCAGGCGGATCATCCTGCAGCAAGAACCGATTCTGTGACCCGACGACTGTGTGACACCTTTGATCCTTCTTCTGTTTTTCAACGCTGATGACTGCCTCTGAAACCAATCCCGCATCACCGCCGGTGTCATTGCCTTCTCAGAAACGCGTTCCGGGAGCCGCAATTCCCTACGAACGTTTTCTGGACTGCGTTCACTGCGGACTGTGCACGTCGGCCTGTCCGACATACGTGGAAACGGGCGATGAAAACGACAGCCCGCGCGGTCGCATTTATCTGATGCGGTCTGTCGTGGATGGTCGGCTGGAACTGACGGACAAAGTGCGTGGCCATCTGGATTTGTGTCTGGACTGCCGCAGTTGCGAAACGGCGTGTCCTTCCGGAGTCCAGTACGGTCGACTGCTGGAACCTTTCCGAGTCGACATGCAGAACTTAGCGGAAACAGCATCCAGCGGTTCTGCCGACGCGTCGCGGAATCTGCCGCAAGCGGACAGCCTTTCCCGAAGTCAGGCCGTGTCAAAGCCGGACTGGTTTCATCGCTGGGTGATGTACGGTTTGTTTCCGCATCGAGGACGCATGTCGTGGGCGTTGTGGCCTGCTCGAATGCTGCAGACGCTGAAGCTGGATCGCCTGATGAATGTCACGGGTATCAACAGCCTGCTTCCTCAGCGATTGCGACGCATGCAGCAGCAGTTGCCTCAACTGAAACCGGCTGAACCGACCCTGCCTGTGTTTCTGCCCGCCAAGGGTGAACGTCGAGCATCCGTGGGACTGTTTCTGGGCTGTGTGGCGGACGCCATGTTTCGGCATGTGCACTGGGCGACGGCTCGCGTGCTGCAGGAAAACGGCTGCGACGTTTACATCCCCGGTTCTCAGAATTGTTGCGGAGCGATTCATTACCACAGTGGAGCCGTCCAGCCGGCCATCGAATTGATGAAGCAGAATTCAGAAGCCTTTCCACTGGATGCGCTGGATGCGATTGTTGTCAATGTGGCCGGCTGTGGGGCTATGCTGAAGGACTATCACCACATTGCCGAAGAAACACTGGCAGCAGAAAAGATCCCGTCGCAGGTCGCCGCGTTCACGGGAAAGGTGCGAGACATCTCTGAGTTTCTGATGCAGTTGGGACTCAAGGAACCGACCGGGCCGGTCGACGCCATTGTGGCTTATCAGGATGCATGTCATCTGCAGCACGCACAACGAATTCGCCAGCAGCCTCGCGACCTTCTGCAGATGATTCCCGGCATTACTTTGCGAGCGGTTGCGGAACCGGAACTCTGCTGCGGCGCGGCGGGCAGCTATAATCTGACACAACCGGATATGGCCGATCGGCTGGGGCGCCGCAGAATTCAGCATCTGCTGGATGTGCAGCCGGACCTGATTGTCAGTGCCAATGCCGGATGTTCGCTGCAACTGCAGGCTCAGCTTCGTTCACTGGGCCGCGACGTCCCTGTTGTACATCCCCTGGAACTGCTGGACCTGAGTTATCGGAACGCCGGACTTGACCAGCTGGCCTGAGATAGAAAGATTGTTTGTATCATGACCGGAATCAGACGAATTGTCGTGGGCGTGGAAATGCCCGATACGCACCCCTGGAACGCGGCCAACCTTTCGGCTCCCTGTCGACTGGCCGTGCGACAGGCGTTTCATGTGGCCGAAGCATTCAGCATTCCCATCGAACTGGTGTGTGTGCTGCCCGAGATTGCCCCCGGATTCTTTCAGGATGAAAAGGATGCGGAACGGGTGGCGGCCTCGGAAAGTACGGAGGCCGCTGAAGTTCTTGCAGATCTGAGCAATCAGTATCAGGAGAAAGCAAAGACCCGAATCACGGTTCATTCTCGCGTTCGTCACGGGAGACCATGGATCGAAATTCTGAAAGCGGCCGGCAAAGACCGCCAGACGCTGATCCTGTGCGGTACCCGCGATCAGAATGTTGTCAGTCGCTTTCTGTTCGGCAGCACGGGGCAGAAACTTCTGCGGAATGCTCCGGGACCCGTGTGGCTCGTGAAACCACGAATCGACGACGACAAAGTGCTGGATGTTCTGGCAGCGACGGATCTGGGCGAAGTCGGGAAAGACGTCCTGCATACCGCCGTGGCTCTGGGTCAGGCACTGAATGTTCATCTGAACGTGATGCATGTCGTCGACGAAGACCTGGATCGACAGATGGCCCGCGTGGGAGCTTCCGAAGAAGAACTGACACGCTACCGCCGGGAAACACTGGACGCCGCCGAAGCCAAGCTTCACGAGCAGCTTTCTCAGACAGACTACCGCACGGTTCCCAGTGGCGTCCAAACTCACATCACGGAAGGGTCAGCCCATGGTTGCCTGCTGTCGGCGATCAAAGAGCTGGATATTGATCTGCTGGTGATGGCAACTCTTGGCCGTGGCGGTCTGCCGGGCATGCTGCTGGGCAATACGGCAGAACGACTGCTTCCTGAAGTGCCGTGTGCGGTTCTGGTCATCAAGCCCGATGACTTTCAGTGTCCGATTGAACTTGACTGACAGCGAACCACACTCGGTCCGCAGTTGAAGTGATCGGTCATCGCGCGGGGGTACTTCGCGACTTTGCCGAAGGCTGTCTTAAGAAGACGGCTGACCAAC
>JAGQPY010000211.1 GCA_020426485.1 Planctomycetaceae bacterium | reverse complement strand
GTTGTTTCCCGGGGGCGTTGAACTCGCGAGATTTCCTTCCTTCGGAGTCCCGCGACGTCTGGGGTACCGAAAGCCCCGTTTTGAATACACGCCGCCTTCCGCCCTTCTTTCCAAGTGATGTGATGGCCAATACGACCTCAATCACACTGCTGAATCAGATTCTGGATCCGTCGGACGACGGTGCCTGGGATCGTTTCGATGCGGTATACCGCCGCTTCATCACCAGTTTCCTGAGGCGTCGCGGTGTGGACGAACATCTGGCCGAAGACGTTTGCCAGACCGTCATGAAGCACGTCTATGAAGTGATGACCGACGGTCGCTTCGCACACAACGGACGCAAGGGAGCCTTTCGCAACTGGCTGCGTCAGGTGGTGGCTTCGCAACTGGGCGTCTGTCGTCGCAGAGCGAGGCGCAACGAAGAGAGTCTGCCGCCAAAACTGGAAGAACATCTGGCTCAGGATGACAGTCAACTCGTGAGTCTGTGGAACGACGAACACAATCGAGCAACGATCAGGCTTGTTCTGGAACTGCTTCGCGAACACACTTCATCCGATTCCCTGGGAATCTTCCGCCGCACCTTCATCGACGGCGCCAGCGCAGAACAGGTGGCGGAGGAGTTTGGTCGCACCAGAAATGCGATCCTGGTTGCAAAGTGCAAAGTTCTGCGCAAGGCCAGGGAACTCGCCGCCGGGCTGTTCGAGTAGAACAAAACGCGGTCGTTCCAAAGAAGACGTGTTTCTGAGACGAGTATCAGAATGACAGAGCGACCTGATCATCATCCGCCGAAGGATCAGTTGCTGGCGTTCGCGGAAGGGCGGCTGCCGAAAGAAGCAGGGGACCGCATTGCCGAACACGTGGAGTTGTGCGATTCGTGCGCGAACCACATTGATTCGGTCACAGTGACGGCAGAATCCGTTCTGTTCTCACAGGAACAGCCGACCACCGATCGCAAAGAACCGCCGTCGTTCACAACAGCGGTCACCGAAGTGCCGGAACTGCTGGAGATCATCGGCAGCGGCGGCATGGGAGTCGTCTGGCGGGCTCGGCAGTCAGCCATCGGACGCGACGTGGCCGTCAAACTGCTGCACATTCCGATGCCTCAGAAAAATGCCGAATCGCACCGCGCGGCAGAACGATTTCAGCGGGAAATCCGGGCTCTGGGCAGCGTACAGCATCCGCATCTTGCGCGAATCTATTCCTCCGGCATCTCTGAGGAAGGACGCCTTTTCTATTCCATGGAACTGATCGACGGTGCGAACCTGTCGATGGTTTTTCGGGAACTGGTCCGGCAGTCTGCGCTGGAGTCGCAATCCGAATCAGATTCGAAGCTCAAATCATCCGAACATTCGACTTCGTCACAGTACTCATGGAACGCTGCTGTTGCGGAAGCGTGTCGACGGGACAGCGGTGGAAATCCAGAGAGCGATGCGAAAACGATCGCTGAGTTCGATGGCGACGTCGTGAAATCGGTTGTCACGGTAATCCGCCAAGTGGCGCTGGCGGTTCAGGCTCTGCACGACGCGGGTATTGTGCATCGAGACATCAAGCCCGGCAACATCATGGTGAATGTCAGCGGCGATCACGCCACGCTGATGGATCTGGGGCTGGCCGATCTGACTGACAATCAGCAAACCCGGCTCACACGAACCGGTCAGATTGCCGGTTCGCTGCCGTATGTCAGTCCCGAGCAGTTTCGCGGAGAACCGCCGTCGAAGTCCGGTGACATCTATAACCTGGGCGCAGTGTTGTGGGAACTGCTGACGCTACGGAAACTGTTTCAGGCAACCGAGGAATGTTCCGAAGCGGAATTGCTGCATCGCATTCTGCATCAGGAACCGGAATCCGTCTGCCGGTATCGTTCGGATGTGTCGCGGGATCTGGATGCGGTGGTGCTGAAGTGTCTGGAGAAGCAACCGGCGAATCGTTATTCCGATGTCGGGGATTTAATCGCTGACCTCGACTGCTACCTTGCCGGTGACCCTGTCTCTGCCGCTCATCGAGGCAAAGTGTTTCGAATTCGTCGTCATCTGAAGCGGCATCGTACACCCGTTCTGACGGCACTTCTGCTGCTGGCCGGTCAGGTTCTGCTGTTTGTCGTCCTTGCCGGTAGTTCAGCCAGTCGCAATGCGATACAGCAGTCGCTGGTAGACGACACCGTTTTCATAAACTCCGGAGCCCCGTTCGCCTCACCGGATACCGCGCTGCCTGCCGCCGTCATCAATGACGGATCGCTGGTAGCGTGGTGGTCCGCCGAAGGGACAACGTCCGCCGTGCCGGACCGTTCCCCGAACGGTAATAACGGAGCGTTGATCGGCGACACGTCGCGTGCAGCAGGCATTTTCGGAAAGGCCTTTTCTTTTGACGGAGACGGCGACTACATCAGTTTCGGGCGATCGTCAAAGTGGAATTTTCTGCATGACGGAAGCCCCTTCAGTGTCACCGGATTCGTGGCACCATCCGCTTCCAATCTGGACGGCGGAATTCTGACAACCATTGACGAAACCTCCACGGCTGCCCAAAGGCACGGCTTCAGCCTGCGTCTGGATGGCTCGCGGCATCTGGAGTTTCATATTCAGGGACTCAGCGGAAAGTTTCCGGTTGGTGCCGTGTCGAAAACGGTATTGCCGGCGGACATATTTACGGCATTTGCAGTGACGTTTGATGGCCACAGATCCAACCTGTACCTCAATGGTCAGCCTGAAGGATTCGGCGAGGCGTCGGCACCGTTCGACACCAGCACCGCGCCGGACGCTCTTTGCATGGGGTCTATTGGCACAACGAGTGGCCCCAACGGAAGAGCGTTTGCTCCGTTTGAAGGTCAGATTGATGAAGTACAGATCTACGATCGAGTTCTCGGTGTGCCTGAAATCGCAGTTCTGTCCGGAAACTCCAGGTCTCCCCACGGCAGGCTGATCAACGTTGTGAATTCGATATCCATTGCTCCCGGCGGAACAGCCGCCGGGACCAGTGTCACAGCCACACACAATGGCCAGGGAATCGGAGCCGCATACCCAACATTTCCTGCAACGCATACCGCAGACGACGCGGACGCATTCCTCACAGCAGCCGTATTGCCGGCATCACTGCACTACGATTTCGGCAGGAAACAGGCAGTCAACCAGATTCGCCTCTGGAACTACCACGGCGACGTTTACGGCCCTGAAGGCAATGGCAAAGGCGTCAGGAATATTCGGGTTTATTACTCAAATGACGCGGCAGCATTTCATGAGGTATGGCATGATTCGTGGGAACTGCTGACATCTTTTACCGCCGAACGTGCACCGGCGGACGGATCGCTAAGTTCCTACGGTGAAGAACACAGATTCGATCAACAAACCTGTCGATTCATTCGACTGCAGCTGGACACGAACTTCGGCGGTGACAGCGTGGGCATCGCTGAAGTACAGTTTCTCCACACAACCACAGAACATTAATTGCAGCGCTGCTCAAATTTCGCCGGATTCTGATCGACAAGCCAACAGAACGGTTTCTTCAGATCGTCCGGACGGAGCGTGTTGGAAAACAGGACCGGCTGCGTTCAGTGAGCAACAGATTCCCCGACGTCGTGCCGATGTTTCAGGAAATCAACATTTGTCGGATTACGCTGTTTCTGCCGGTTTCCGGAAGACAAAATGCCCCTTCGCCGGAACCGTGCCCTAAATTTGAGCAAGCATTGTCCTTGAGTTTGATCGCAGACGGGAACACGCAACGATGTCACTGAGCAATTTTCGAACGTTCCTTCGAAGCCTTTCGGTCCACGGATCTCAACGACGACGTTCGGTGGCACTTCGCACCGGAGAGAATCTGGAGCCCAGACTTCTGCTGACAGTCAGTCCTCAGGAACAGCTGTTTCTGGAGCTGATCAATCGTGCTCGCGCTGAGCCCGCTGCAGAAGCAGCCAGATTCGGGATTAATCTGAACGAAGGTCTGCCGGCCAATACCATTTCAAACACCGCCCGTCAGCCGCTGGCGATCAATGATTCACTGCAGACAGCCATCCAGGGGCATCTGCAGGATATGATTGACCATGATTTCTTTTCTCACACGGGCACAGGTTCCACAACATCCAGTCAGCGGATGCAGTCCGCTGGTTACACGGGTTACCTGATCGTTGGCGAAAACATTGCTTACAAAGCAACATCTGCCACCCCGAATGTGACGCAGTTCGTGATCGACCAACACCGTGCTCTGTTTGTTGATGCGGGCATCAGCGGCCGAGGACATCGCCTGAACATTCTTGAGGAAGACTTCCGTGAAACCGGTTCCGGAGTTCGAACAGGTGTCTTCAATGGTCTGAATGCCGTGTTCACCGGCAACGATTTTGGAGCCCGACCCGGCAACGCGTTTCTGACGGGCGTCGTCTACACCGACACGATCACTCCGGACAGCTTCTACACTGTTGGCGAACAGCTTGGAGGAGTCACCGTGGCTGTCACCGGAACCGGCGGCAGTTTCAACACAACCAGCAACGCCGCCGGAGGCTACCGGATTGCACTGCCTGCGGGCTCTTATTCTGTGACGTTCTCCGGTCCCGGACTTACTCAACCCGTGACAAAATCGTTCAGCATCGGATCTCAGAACGTCAAGGTTGACGCGATCGCTCGGCTCGACGTCGACTCCGGCCCGGCAATCGCGTTTGCCGCCACGACGACCACGACAAACGAGTCCGCGGGCACGGTGACCGTCACGGTGAACCTTTCACGAGCCGCTGCAACGGCGGTCACCGTGGGCTATGCAACATCGTCCGGCACGGCAAAATCCGGCAGTGACTTCACGTCAGCCTCAGGTCGGCTGACATTCAACCCCGGACAGACATCTGCCAGCATTGTCATTCCCATCACGGACGACACCGCGATGGAGCCCGTTGAGCAGTTCACTGTGAGCCTTTCCGCTCCCGTGGGCGGCGTTCTGGGATCTCAGACCACGACGACCGTATCGATCGCCGATAACGACCTGCCGCAGATTCGCTTTGAACGAAACAGTCTGTCCGTCAGCGAACGCACCACGACAGCGAAGTTCAAACTGCTGATGTCGACAGCCTATACGCAACCTGTCACGGTCAGCTACACAGTGCAGTCAGGATCAGCCACAGCGGGGAGCGATTTCATCGCTGCGTCCGGAACGGTCACAATCGCTCCTCGAAGAACATCCCAGTACCTGATGTTCAAAGTCATCAATGATCGTTCGGACGAAGACAACGAAACCGTCAACATTCAACTGACGGGAGCCGTGAATGCAACGCTGGCCGAAACCAGCGCGACTTACACGATTCTGGATGACGATCCGGGACCGTCTGCCAAATTCGACTTCCGTCTTCCCACCGGGGCCGCCACCACAAGACTGACTGTCGATGAAGGCGCGGGCACGGTGCAGGTGCCGATTCTGCTCTCCGCTCCATCGTCTCGCCCGGTGGTGCTGAACGTGGAATCATCTTCCCGCAGCACCGCAACCCACGGTCTGGACTTCTCTCTGCCGCCCGGAGTCGTGACATTTGCTCCCGGAGAAGTTCGTAAGATCGTAACGATGAACCTGACGGACGACGACATCGACGAAAAGAATGAAACGATCCAGCTGGCCATTACTGCGGTCTCGGGATCGTCATCCACCATCAGTCGCGGCGCATCCGGGATGCTGACCATCGCCGACAATGATCCGCCTCCATCGGTCTCCTTCACAACAGCTGCGGCATCAGCCAATGAGAGCACCGCAAATCCGGGCCTGATCATCGTCAGACTTTCAGCCGCATCCACGCAGAAAGTTTCCGTGCGGTTTACCGTCAATCGCACCGGCACAACCGCGTCAACATCGGACTTCGTCCTGCGATCCGGAACCCTGACATTTCTTCCCGGCGAGACACAAAAGACTATCCCGCTTGTTATCAGAAATGACTCAATTCACGAAGACCCTGAACAGATTTCCATCAGCCTGAGTTCTCCGCGGTACGCGGTTCTGGGCGGATTGCTCAGCCACCTGTTCACCATCAACGATGACGATCCGGCATAGGTAACAGCAGCAAGCAGTGTGCAAAAGGAAACACCGCAGGCCAGTCTCCGAAGACCATCCTGCGGTGTCGAATCTGTCTCTGATTCATCACTGCCACAATCGCGGCAGCGATGAAACTACGCCGAACTACTTCGCGGCTTCTACAACAGTCGGTGCCAGTTCCTTAATCTGCACCGCTCGAAATTCGACAGGGTCATTGTGTCCCGCGAATCCGAAGTAGCCTGAAGTGCGGTCTTTGCCGGGATGAGGGCGCTCGGCCATGAATTCGGTGACCTTGCTGAGATCTGCGTTCAGGATCACATTACCGTTCAGTTCCACTTTGATGGTGCTTCCATCCACGGTGACTTCCTGAAAATTCCATTCCCCGGTCGGACGCAGATAGCCACGGTGAGCCGCCACCATTCCGTAAGCCGAACCGTGATACTGACGAGCATCCAGTTTGGCGTATTTTTCGTGTTCGGAATCCAGAACCTGCAGCTCACACATTCCGGAATATGCGACGTCTCCTTCGCCCGGGGACCGAATGGCCAGACCATTGTTCCCGCCCGGAGGCAGACGAAATTCGACCCGCGCCACAAAGTTGCTGTACTCTTTGTCCACCAGCAACAAACCGCCGTGACCTTCCTTGCAGCGAATCGCACCGTCCACGACTTCGTAGTTGTCCAGAGCACCACTCCAGCCGCTCAGGTCCTCGCCGTTGAAAACGCTTTGAAACGCCTGAGCCTGATGAGCCGCCAGCAGATCATTGGCTTCCTCACCGGAAATCTCCCGCACGAAAATGTTCCGCCAGCGAATTTCGCCACCGTGGGTCTGCAGCTCAACGGATCCCTTGCGGAACAGTGGCGCAGAACGATCCCAGTAGTTTTCCATGATGGCGTGATCAACAACCAGCATATCATTCAACCAGACCGAGGTTCGCGCACCCAGTTGTCGAATTCGAAAGCTGTTCCATTCACCGAAGGAACGATCTGCCAGTACGAAGGGGTTCTTACCCGGAGCCCCGGCGCTGTTGTTCCAGAGGCCACCGCTGCCAAGGTGAGAATCCAGTTTGAACTTTGAGGGATCGGTGAAGTCCCAGATCTGAACCTGAGGCGTACCTTTCAGATAAATTCCACTGTCAGCGCGAGGCACGGTTTTGTATTCGATCAGCAATTCGTAATCCTGAAACTCATCGTTGGTGACCAGATAAGCCCCATGACCATCGTTGACAAGTTCGCCGTTTTCAACCGTCCAGTGCTGTTTCGCATCCTCCATCCACTCAGCAAGCTTTGCCGTACGTTCGTCGTCGCTCATCGCCGCCAGCTTGCGAGGATCAAAGTGCGGCATCGCGTGCCAGCCGTTCAGGTCAGTGCCGTTGAATAATGAACGAAAACCCTCCGGGGGTTCTGCGGCCGGCGTCAGTGTGGTGGAAAGGGTCAGCACGAGAACGGCAAAACAGCCGCTGATGTTTCTCAAAGGCATGTGTATCTCTTCGTGGATCATGGAAGGTGAGTTGCTGACAGACTTCAGCGCCGCGCCTCTGGGCGATGCCGCTCATCATCAGCGACCGAAAATGCAGGGCCGGAGACTATCATGAAGGGCGGCGCAAGCCAATCGAGTCGAACAACGGATCAGCATGTTCTCCCGGCACAAAGTTGCTTTTCGTGACGGATTTCATCAGCATCTGTTTTCAGCAGCATCTGTCACTCCGGTGCTCGGCCACTATTTTACGAAACCCAACGTAACTCTTCGGTTGACGTAAGCCGTGTCGAACCCGGGCTGAAGGGATGCACGCGATACCAGCGATGCCTGAACAGTGCTGTCGGCTTTTCTTCTGGTCGTGACTCCATACCCTGTTATTCAGGAAAGAACTTCATGAACGGTCCAACGATGTTTTCAGCTGTGGTCATGTTCCTCTGCATTTCAGCGGGCGGGTTTTCTGCCGAAACGGTCGCCCCCGTCAGAATGGGTTGCGGCGACATGACGTTTGACACGGTTCCCGGCTGGGGACTTGGCGAAGACGGCAAGTCGCAGATTGGTTCGACTCACGGCAGCGTCGTCATCGACAAAGCGGGGAATATTTATACCAGTTCCAGGCTGGGGGTCTTCGTTTTTTCGCCCGATGGAAAAGTCATTCGCCGTTTCATCGGTGACGACCACTCGAACATTCACGACATGGAAATCCGCGATGAAGAACAGGGAGAATTCATTTACGGAGCCAGAAACGTCAATGGCGAAGGAATCAAATTCAGCGCTGAAACCGGCGACATTGTTCTTAAGCTTGGGTTCCCAAAGGAATCAGGACTCGACCTGAAGAAATTTGCCCCCACGGCAATCACGGTGGCTCCGAATGGTGACATTATTCTTTCCGACGGTTATGCCAGCAATCACATCTTTAAGTTTGACAAAGACGGCAAATATCTGATGCATTTCGGGCAAAAGGGGAATGACCTGAAGCAGTTTAATACGGCTCACGGAATGACTCTGGATACTCGATACGATCCTCCGCGCCTGCTGATCTGCGATCGAAACCACCAACCCAAAGGCCGGCTGCTTCACTATGACCTTGATGGCAACTTCATTGAAGAAGTCATCACAGGGCTTGGTATGCCAACAGCCGTGGCAGTTCAGGGCGAATTCGTTTCCGTCCCCGACCTGCACGGGCGACTGGTCATTCTGAACGGAAAGAACACGATCATTGCCGTCCTTGGAAATAACCCGGACGCAGCAAAAGGTGGCAGCTTCAAAATTCCTCAGGAAGAATGGGTCGAAGGTGTCTTCAGCGGCACTCACGGATCCTACTGGGATCAGGACGGCAACCTGTATGTTCAGGACTGGAATATTTCAGGACGCATCATGAAGCTGGTTCGTGTGCGGAATTAAAGCACTTCGGTTTACCATGTGCCCGCATCGAGCAATCCATGGTGGAGATTCTGCTCAATCCCGCGAGGCCGAGGGAGCAGTTTTCCCGGCAAGGGCAGTGCCAATCGCCGTGAAGAGAATGGAGCTGAAAAAACGCTGACGTTCGGACAGATCGCGCTGTTGTTTCTGACACTTCTCACTGATCGCCACCGACCTTGCGTCGGTGGAATCACGACTGCTCAGCTGAAAGGCAGCGTTTTCCCGAGTACCTGTTGTCTCCTGCTGCG
>JAGQPY010000210.1 GCA_020426485.1 Planctomycetaceae bacterium | reverse complement strand
CGCGGAAATATCCGGATGAATCAGTTCAGACTTCAGCATGAAACAGGACCCTTAGGAAATAGAAAATGGTGTGCAGATAAAAAGCTTTGGCCTTAACATGTCCGGCTGCAGCTACATGCCCTGTTGAGGATGATTTCATCAGGCCGAAGCTGATTCTCCAAAGACACGTCGGTAGGTTTCGATCGTCTGTCGTGCTGCTTCGGTCGAATCCGGAATCGGAAATGCTTCAGCCGAGGCGTAGCCGTCATAGCCGATTTCCTGGAGTGCCTCAGCGACCGGTTGGAAATCCATGTGGCCACGGCCGGCCGCCTGGCGGTTGGAGTCCACAAAGTGCACATGCCCGATGTAGGAACCGCCATCGCGGATGCCGTCGGCAATACAGGATTCTTCAATGTTCATATGAAACAGGTCGGCCAGGAGTCGAACGTTGGTTGTCTGCAGAGATTTCAGCAGTTCAACGCCTTCCTTCATGGTCGTGGCCAGATTGGTTTCGTAACGGTTCAGCGGTTCGTAGAACAGCGGAACATTCAGCGAGGCTGCGAAATCGCCCAGATCATTCAGCCCTTCACGCAGGAATTCCAAGGCCGTTTCTTTGCTGGTCACAGCATCCCATTTGCCCTGCATCGAACCGATGATCGCCGGAGCCTGAAACGCCGCGCCAGCGCTGATGATATCGCGGATGAACTCACGAGCTCGCGTTCGTCGATCGGCGTCGGCGTCGCAGAGATGCAGGCCGTGGATCACCATACCGGCACCGGTGCCGACGGCCGCCAGACGGAGTGAATTCTGATCAAGCAACTGCTTCAGCGGCAGAGCAGAAATGGATTCGGCCGATGGGGCGAACAGTTCAACGGCATCAAACCCCAGCTCAGCCGCACTTCGGCATCCCTGGGCAACGTCGTCGTGAAAAACGAACGGACCTTTTCTTGCCTGTTCGACGATGCTGACGGTGACGGCAGACTTCATGCGAAAACTTTCAACAGATGGACCCGAAGATGTCGTTTAACACGGCGGCATGAAACCAACCATCGGGCAAATGGGGGGCGGATGATTGTTACTTCAGACGAATATCAACGCTGGCGCTGTGAGCAGTGAGTCCCTCTTTTTCGGCCATCAGTCGGACTCGATCCGCATCGCCTGCCAGTGACCGCTGATCGTAGCGGATCACGGAACTGCGTTTGAGAAAGTCTGTGGCCGCCAGGCCGTTGGCAAAGCGAGCCGTTCCTCCAGTGGGAAGAACGTGTGAAGGACCAGCGATGTAGTCTCCCATCGCAACAGGCGTGAAGTGACCCAGAAAGATTGCTCCGGCATTCCGGATGCGGTTCAGCATGGGCTCCGGATCTGACATCGAAATATGCAGGTGTTCCGGAGCCAGTTGGTCTGTCAACTCCGCCGCTTCCGTTTCGTCTTTGGCCAGAATGATGGCTCCGTAATCTTCCAGCGCTTTACGAGCCAGGTCGCCTCGCTGCAGGCGAGACAACTGCTGTTCCAGGGCCTGCTGCACCTGCTCAATCAGCGGCTCATGCCACGTAATCAGGACTCCGGAACCTGGACTGTGTTCTGCCTGAGAAATCAGGTCCGCTGCCACGAACTCAGGGTTGGCTGTGTCATCCGCCAGGACAATGACTTCGCTGGGACCGGCGATGCTGTCGATGTCGACGTCCCCGAAGACGTGTTGTTTTGCCAAAGCCACGAACAGGTTTCCCGGGCCCACGATCTTATCGACTCGATTGATGCCTTCCACGCCGTAAGCCAGAGCGGCGACAGCCTGAGCTCCGCCGACTCGATAAACCTCCTTCACGCCGATGGCGTGACAGGTCGCCAGCATTTCGGTGTTGTAACCACCGAATTCTGTCGGCGGGACAACAATCGCGATTTCAGGAACCCCGGCCGTCATTGCCGGGACGGCGGTCATCAGAACCGTCGAAGGATAAGCGGCTGCTCCACCCGGCACGCAGATGCCGACTCGCTTCATCGGCAGATGTCGCTGACGCAGCTGAACGGTTCCTCCGTTGAGAGTCCGTTCCACCAGAGCATCCTGAGGCAACACGGCCTTCTGAAACTCAGCAATGTTGTCGCGAATCTGTCGCACTGTCGCCAGAAACTCAGGAGAAGCCGCTCTGCTCGCCGCTTCCAGTTCATCGGCTGAGACTCGCATGGTCTCACCGGTCAGCTGTTTCTGATCCAGCTTCTGTGTGTATTCCAGCAGTGCTTCGCGACCTCGGGACCGAACGTCATCGCAGATCCGTCGAACGACTTCCCGAGGAGTCAGGGCTTCGCCGAACAGTTCAATCGTTCGGCGGCGTCCGGCTTCCGAAACGACATCTCCGCGCGGGCTGAGTTTTTCTCGAAGCTCTGTAAACAACTGAGCCGCGCTGCCCTTGCGGCAGTCGATCGTTTGAAGGCAAATCGGATTGGGCGTGGGGGAACTCATAAGGTCGGTCAGGGATTTGATCAGAGATTCAGTCACGGCATGTGAAAACAGTCCGGCATCCTCAGTTTCCGTCAGACACTCCGGACTGCGGAGATTGAACCGGGACGAAGACAGAAGTACAGTCACGAAAACCGGATTTCTTCGGGGATTTTGACGATTTCTCAATCCAACACACGAAATACGGTGGTTGGCGAACCCTGCCCTCGGAACACCATTCATGATAGATCTTCGCAGCGACACTGTCACACGGCCGACCGCCGCCATGAAACAGGCCATGTTCGATGCGGACGTTGGCGATGATGTCTGGGGCGAAGACCCAACCGTCAACCGGCTGGAGGCTATGATTGCGGACCTGCTGGGCAAAGAAGCGGCCGTCTTTGCGTGTTCCGGAACGCAGTCGAATCAGATCGGCGTGCGCGTCAATTGTCAGCCCGGCGATGAACTGCTGATTCATTCCACCGGACACATCGGTGTCTTCGAAGGTGGCGGGCCTGCGGTTCTCAGCGGGGTCACTGTCCGACAGTTGAACGGGCCCAAAGGGATGTTATCCGTCGATCTTCTGAAAGATCAGCCACGCGTTGACGATCAGCATTACTGTCGTACTCGACTGGTGTGTCTGGAAAATACGACGAACATTGCGGGCGGCTATGTTTACTCGCTGAGTCAATTGCAGGACGTTTCCGAATGGGCTCGGCGAACGGGACTGCGAATGCACCTGGATGGTGCTCGCTTCTTCAACGCGACGGTGGCGGCCGGTTATTCTCCCGAAGACGTGGCAGACTGCTTCGACACGATTTCCATCTGCTTCAGCAAGGGGCTGGGGTGTCCAATGGGTTCTGTCATCGTGGGAACCGCTGCCGACATGCGAATGGCTCGGCGAGTACGAAAAATGCTGGGTGGCGGCTTGAGACAATCCGGGATCGTCGCCGCTGCGGCGATCTACGCTTTGGAGAATCATGTAGACCGACTTCAGGTGGATCACGATAATGCTCAAACCCTGGCGCGGGGATTGGCTGAAATTGATGGAATCAAAGCTTCCGCTGAAGAAACAGAATCCAATCTGGTGTTCTTCGAAATCGATCCTTCGCTGGGAACGGCCGTTCAGTTTGCCGCTGCGATGAAGGAGAAAGGTGTTCGCGTGGGCCCGATGGGAGGCCAGCGAGTTCGTGCGGTGACTCATCTGGATGTGTCTGCCGATGACATCACGACAGCGCTTCGGGCCGTTCGTGATTGCATGGCCTGCGGATTCAGCGATCAACAGTTGACTGGTTCCGGACCATATTCAAAGTAGTTCGCGGAACAACGATTCCCGTGACAGTTGTTCATTGGTCTGATGCGAATGGGAGTCGCATTTTGTTACGAAGCGTTTCAGGTAACGCCGATTGTCTTTCCGCCACCCTGCCCCCTTTGGCTCTTGCTGCGATGATGCTCTGTGTTGTCAGCCCACTGGCGATTGCCGACTGCGAAACGCCGTTGTCTCCGGAGGCCACAGCGTTTGTTAAAGGTCTGGCATTACTGTTGTTGCCGGAAACCTACTCCGACGATGATGACTGGGGACGAACCAAACGAGTCCAGTCCGGTCTGAACGTTGATCTGGACGGACTGCAACTGGAAACCTCTCGTCGCTGGAAGAATGTGAACCATGGTACCTGGCGTCGAGTGGACGCTTCGCTGGTTGATCCCGAAGAACGATTCGATCTGCGGATCTGTTTTCTGCCGACGGAAAATCCGGCGGAACCTGGTTATCGAGTGCAGGCGAAGCTTCGATTGACCGCCAGCGCTGTTCAGCAGCACTGGAACCGAGGACTCAAGCTGTACAGCATCAGTGCGGATGTTTCAGGCGACTTCACCTTTGATGCCGACGTTCATTTTGAAAGTGATGTGATAACGGCAGACGGTCGACCACGAGTTCGAATTCTTCCCGTTGTTGATCGAGCGAAACTTGCAATGACGGGTTTTCGAGTGAATCGAGTGAGCCACAGCAAAGGAACGTCGGCTCGGGTATTCGGCGAAACCTTCGAATCACTTGTGGGAAACCGAGTTCAGCGAGAAAGCGCGCGACTGGCGGCTCGGATTAATGCAAAGATCCGGAAGAAACCGGAACGATTTGAGATTCCCGGAGCCGTTTTGGGGCTGTTTTCTTCCGAACGGAATGCTTCGCCGATCACCCCTGAACCAGCTGAGTGACCATTTTGCCCGAATCTCCAGGCGAACCCTGATCATTGCCGTACCAGCATCGACTTTTGGCTTCACGGCGGATGAGACGGTTCATAGACTTCAGGACGGTGTCCTGTTGTCGGTACCGGACGAAGTCGGTGAAGACTGCGACGCCGCTTTATTCCTGATCGAGATCACGGGTTGCAGTACTAAACGGCTCAAACGATTGTTGACATCTGGTCCGCTGCTGACGTTCGAATTCGAACAGCCCCCTTCCGACATGTCCTGCTCGTCATTGTTCTTTTGTCTGCGGTATCGCGCGGTTACCGATTGTCAGGTCGATTTATGTCAGGTCACCCGAAGGACGAACAGGCAAAAGAATCGGCTGACGATTCCACGCCCTCCTTTCGTCCGGATTCCGGACATCCGCCGGACGGCAGTGACGTGGAAGACGGCGTTCAAAATTCGTGTCAGGATTGTTACCAAACGTCTGCCTCTGCGGATCAGAATCCTTCAAGAGAGGCGGCCGCCGGAACGACATCGGATTCGGACGGCTGCGATCAATCCGCTCAACGCTCACAGAACGACGAACTCGATCCTGAGCGGGACGGTGAGTCTGTCGAAAGTGAGTTTAGGAAAGCCAGGCTGGCCGCGATTCGAGATGCCATCGAATCCGGCGCGTATGACACCGATGAAAAGCTGGATCAGGCTTTTCTGAAGATGATGCGATCCCTTGAAAACGACTCATCCGATCAATAATTCAGGAAACCTCAGGAAACGCCGCGATTCTGTCGTTGCATCGACGACCTCAGTCACCAGAATTTCGCCTGAGGACGGCGGTTATCGCTGTGGTTTGTCCGCGTTTTCCATCTGATGATCTCAGGATAAAGGTGTGTGGTGAGCGACCTGGCTCCAAAAGACGTTTCGGTTTCGCCCGAAGAAAAATTTCGTGAGTTCCTGACCACGCGTGGTAAGCGACTGACTCAGGAACGAGACATCATTGTCCGCGAAATCTTTGCGGATCACGAACACTTTGACGTCGACGATATCGTCGCGCGATTGGATCGCCCTGTTGATGGCCGTCGAGTCAGCCGGGCCACTGTTTACCGCACGGTGGCTCAACTGGAAGAAGCAGGTTTGATCAGAAAGGTCGCTCGTGCGAATGACCGCGAAGTCTACGAACACGACTACGGTTATCCTCAGCACGATCACTTTATCTGCGACAAATGCGGCACGCTGATCGAATTCCGCAACGACGCCATTTCCGCCATTCTGGAAAACGTGGCTTTGGAATTTGGTTTCCGCATGTCCGGGCATCGATTGGAAGCCAGCGGGATTTGTGCGGACTGTGCCAAGCCTCCAACCGGGCGGCACCGCAAGCTGGACATGATCTGATTTAACGTTGCAGCAGGTTGCTGACGCCGGTGAACCTTTGCACCGCGTCCGGGTTAAGCGCAATTCCCAGCCCTACGGTTTTGTCAGGACCTCGGAGCGCAGAAAGGCAACGTTGTGAAGCATCTGCATTCTCAAACACGGTTCGTTTAACCCGATGCCGCGGGCGAGGCGGTGCAGATTCCTGTTTCCTCGCCTGCAGCATCGGGTTAAACAGCAGGCAGAACAAACCCGGGACAGGCTCCCTTTCCGATAGGTGTTTCGCAGGGATCCTGCCCCTCTGCCAGTCCCGGTTTTGTCAGCCGTTCTTTGACGAGTCTGCCTGCATGACCGTCCACGAAACTCGTCACGGCGATGGGCTCAGTCATTCGCTGACTTCCGAATTCGTCAGACTCATTCAAGTGACGACCGTCGACAAAGCGAACAACGTGAGCGTCCCGGCGACTACAGCGTTCCACCTCAAACGACACTCCCACTCCACCGGGTCGAGGGCGAAGCTCGACGCCGTGAAGAGATCTCGTAGCCGGATTCGTGAGAATTCGGAAGCTGGGCCATGCCCTTAGAAGTCTTACGACTTCTGCTACCGTCCTCACCACTTTTCAGACGTTCGTTTTCCTGCGGAAACGGGTGACAAGAACCGTTCACGGCGTTGGGCAAAGCCCTTGTTAGATTTTGGGTTCCCAGCCGGGTTCGTAGTCTCGCTTCCAGAGTTTCATGGCGTCTTCGTTGTTCAGGATATGGCCGTTGGAAGGATCGCAGGTCAGAGCGTCGCCGGTTCGTTGAGCGATGTTGCCCAGGTGGCACAACATGGTGCTCTTATGGCCTTCCTCAATTTCTGAATTCAGCAAGCCGGGATCGTTCGCGCGGATGGCGTCGACGAAGTTGGCGATGTGAGCTTCATCAGCGCGAGTCCCGGCAACTTTTTCCAGTTCTTTGCCTTTCTCATCAAACAGGCTGTAGCCCCAGCTGTCGATTTTGATGGAACCGTTTTCGCCGTGGAAGGAAACGCCGAAGCCCTGTCCGTCCATGCCCATCCGATTGCAGCTGAGTCCCTCCCAGATAATCTGCCGCTTGCCTTCGAATTCGAAGGAAACGATGTGAGTATCCGGTGTTTGCTGGTCGTCGTCGTAGCGATATCGGCCGCCGGAAGAGACGACACGGACGGGATAGTCGACCTGCAGTCCCCAGCGAGACAAGTCCAGGGAATGAATTCCGTTGTTGCCCAGTTCGCCGTTTCCATAATGCCAGACCCAGTGCCAGTTGTAAGGCAATCGGTTGCTGGTGTAGGGTTGTCGCGGAGCCGGACCCTGCCACAGTTCGTAGTCGATGTGAGGCGGCACTTCGGCGGGTTCGCCGTGACCGATGGGACCTCGCAGATTGGCGTACCAGCTGCGACTGTAATACACGCGACCGATGCGGCCTTCTTCCATCAGCTTCATGGCTTCAATGATCTTTTCCGCGCTGCGACGCTGGTTGCCCATCTGCACGCATTTCTTGTATTTGCGAGCGGCAGCGACCAGTGTTTCCCCTTCCCACGGATTGTGACTGCACGGCTTTTCGACATAGCAGTGTTTGCCTGCGACACACGCCATGATCGCAGCCGGAGCGTGCCAGTGATTCGGTGCAGCACACACCAAGGCATCGACTTCCGAATCGTCCAGAATCTGCCGAAAGTCGCCGGTGGTCGTAATCGGGTAATCGACTTTCGACTCAAACGACTTGGCGGCCGCGTTCAGACGATTGCTGTCGGTTTCGCACAGATATTTGATGACCACCCCCGGAGTTTCCGAGAACGTTGTTGCCAGAGACATGCCTCGACTCAGTCCCATGACTCCAATGACAACTTTGTCCTGCACAGATCGAAAGGCTGCTCTGGCAGGAGCAACGTGCAGAGCCGCCGACAATGCTGCCGCGGTCGTGGACGTTGCTTTGACAAATCCACGGCGACTGACTTCGGACGGGACGGCAGCAATGGAGGCGGGATTCGGTGATGGTTCGTTCACGGAAGGATTCCTGTGCGGTGAGTGTGGATAAAGAAGATGCCGAAGCATCGTCACACCATCGTCGCGTGAAGCGTCCTCCACGTCAAACGTCTGCCGATGCACCGACAAACGTCCCCACCACGCTCCGCCATAACGAACACCGCTCGGGTGCCATCCGCTTGGGTGCCATGCTCTCTTCGCGAAACGAAGTGCGCATGCTTGCCGCGTTCAACCCGGGTGGCCCGACCGACTTGTTCGGTCGGGTCGCAAAGCGACAAGATGTGTATTCATGTGGGTTCAATTGAAGAAGAGAGACCGAACCCAGGTTGATGCCTCATGGTGATTCATCTTGTGCCTGCGGCACCCAGCCGACCGACTGGGCCACCCTGAGAATTCGGAAAAGTCGTGGTGATCTCAGAAGTCTTACGTCTTTTGCTGCCAGACGCATTCCGGTGGTGGCGCTGCGCTGACCACCGGCTGATTTCTGAAACCGTTTTGCGGTGAAACGCAACATTCCTACGCGAAGTCTGAAAACGACCATCTCACAGCACGCTGATGAATCGCGCACTCAGTTTCGCGGCTACCAGAAAAACTTCCGAGGCTCGAGCTTTCCTTCCAACATCTGCGATGCGCGCCTTGCGGCTCGCCTGCATCGCCAATGGTCGGTGATCGGGCAACATTGCGTGAGTTGAACGCTGACATTCGCGGCAGTGTCACGATCAATTGTGAAGGCGGCCTGCATCAGAATCAGCAATGCCTCGCTCCGAGAAGCGGACGGTTGGACTCGACGAGCAATGGCGAGCGCTTCTTGCAGCGCGTTCTTTGCCTTTGCAAGACATTTGCGTTCCGCCAGCGCAGCGATCTCCCACGCGCGAACGGCGGCCTTCTTGTAGTCGTCGTCGCAGGCGGCCGCCGCTTCCGCCGCCTGGGCAGCAATTGGTTCGGGAGCGGAATCTGTAAAACGTGCCACCCATGACAGTGTCTGTGCACGAAACCACGGGTCTTCCACTAAATTCGCTGTGGCCAAAGCCTTGAGAGCGTCCGTCTTTGCGAGTTTGATTGCCTGATCTCGTTGCAGCGTCGCATTCATTTTTGCTGCCGAACAAAAATCACTGTCGTCACTGAAGCCCAAACTGTTCCGGACAATCGAGATCACGGCTTTCAGGTACCCGCCAACG
>JAGQPY010000020.1 GCA_020426485.1 Planctomycetaceae bacterium | reverse complement strand
CATCTCGCAATGTGCCGTGGTGGGTCTGCCCGATGAAACATGGGGCGAAACAGTTGCAGCGGCGATTGTGCTCAGGAACGGCAAGACGCTGGATGCCGTTTCACTGCGCCACTGGTGCAAAGACCGCGTGTCACCTTACAAAATTCCGCGCCGAATGCTGATCGTTGATGACCTGCCGCGAAACGCCATGGGCAAAGTCACCAAGCCGGCGGTGAAGAATCTGTTTGCCAACACGGCGTCTTGATTGCGGTTTGCATGTGCCCCGTCGAATGATCTTTGGTTAGAACCGACCAGGAAGTCACTGTCGAGGAATTTGTGTCGGACGCTGCCCGCTTCCATGCCCCCTGAACAGGAAGCCGACAGCTTCCACCACTGAGAGCCGTCTTGGAAAAAAGTGGCGTCAGCTTCGACCATAATTTCCAACACAGTCCTTAGCTTCCCAGCAGCTTCGCATGTATCCGAACATTGTTTGTTTTATCTGTGCCTGGGAGACACGGCGACCAACGAATCCGATGTGGTTTCGGCCTACCGACGCGGACTGGAAGTGGTTGAGGAACCTGACTTGGAAAGCCGTCTGCTCTGCGCGCTTGCGGGCCGCCTGTCGGCTGAGAATGTTGAAAGGAAAGAGCTGGTTCAACGCGCACTTGGGTTGAAGGGAAGTCTGGTCGCGATGGCCACGGCCAGACTGATGGGGCTTCAGTGATCGCACGGCACGTTGCGAACGCCAACGTCCGACATCAGTTTGCCGAGACACAGTACAACGTTTTGCTGGATCGAATAAACAACTGTCCGTCGGCAGCCGCTGGTGTCGCGCTGAAGTCACCTTCCGATGACGAAAATCGATTGACGGCAAGCTGTTCGAACTCCGGGCCGGCTTTAATGACGTAGGTGTCACCGGATCGTCGACAGAAGATCAGTTTGCCATCGGCGATGATCGGGGACGAATAATCCTGACCGCCTCGACCACCGCCCCGTCCGCCGCGACCACCTTCGTTTGCGTTCTCACCGCCGCTGCCTCCGCCACCCGACAATCGTGCCTTGTAGATTTCTTCACCCGTCTTCGCGTCGACACAGTTGGCAACGCCCGAGCTGATCCAGTACATGCGTCCTTCGTGAACGACGGGTGTCCCGATTCTGGAACGGTCACTGCCCTTCCAAAGAATATTCCTGTCCGTCACATCACCTTTGCCGCCGGTTCGAATCGCGACTGACCCTCCACCGCCCGGACCGGATTCGATGGCGTAGACAACGTCGCCATCAGCAACAACGCTTGAACACATGGAATTTGAATCAATGGCTTCACAATACCATCGCAGTTTACCCGTGTCCGGGTTCAGGCCCCACACTTCATAAGGAACAGCAATGACCAGATCCGTTTGATCGCCGGCCTGAACAAGAATCGGAGTGCCCCAGGTGCTTTCCAGACCGTTTGCCTGTTGTTTCCAAACCTGTTTGCCTGTTTCCGTATCCAGCGCCACGATGGCTCGATCTTCGATCGATGCCGTCACGATCAGCAGGTTTTTGTAAAGGATTGGACTGGACGCGGTTCCCCAACCTCGACCATCACGTTCTTCGCCGACCATGGCCTCCCACAGCTGAGTTCCGTTCAGGTCGTACGCCTTCACCCCGGATTTTCCAAAGAAGGCAAACACCCGTTTACCATCGGACACGGGCGTGTGAGTCGCGTATCCGTTTTCCGCGAACATCCCACGGAACGAATCTTCCGGAAGAGTTGCGTCCACGGTGGACTTCCAAAGGATCTTTCCGGACGCTCGATCGACACAGACCAGATGCCGTTTGAGATTCTCCAGATCTCCTTCAGCGTCGGAACCGTCTGCATAGCCGGACCAGCTTGTCACGAAAACGCGGTCTCCCACCACGATGGGACTCGACGCGCCGGGCCCCGGCAGCTCGCATTTCCACTTCAGGTTTTGATCTTCGCCCCAGCTGGTCGGAATCGAACCGGCATCGGCCGCGATTCCGGATCCGTTTTCTCCACGAAATCTTGTCCAGTCACTGCCGGAGCAGGGTGTGAGGCCGGCACTGAGCAGCACAGCCAAAGCGACGGAGCCTCGCACGAACGATCGGGCAGGTTTCTGACGGGGTTGCCGACGACGAAGCGACCATCTGGCCGAGGGAGACTGGTCGAAGGCTCTACGACTGGGTGACGTTGGACGCTGGGGCATCTGAGTATCTCCGGGACGGTGAATCCGTTGGCTGCATTCTCGTCAGAGAATTGCGTGCAGGGGGCAGTTGGAGCGGTCGAAATGCTGGTCGGTCCTTTCAACCAGCAATCCAACATCCACCGTAACACCGCTCCAACGCCGTGGAGTCGCCGGTTTTTGACACTTTTGGGTGTCAACGTCCCGAAACTTCACGAAAGTGCGTCCGGAAGACAACCGACCTCGTTCGGCATTGAATCAGCCAGCTGCGATTGCGGTGGTTCCATCAGGTCGGGCGTGACAAGGCTGATTGTCGGATGAGAGCCGTCAGATAGAAGCTGTTCCGTCGAGACTTCGGGCGGGATGCATGATTGCGGGGCGGCTGAGAATATATCCCTGCAGCAGATCGAACCCAAGTTCATTGCAAATGGCCAGCATGGCTTCGTCTTCAACGCCTTCGGCCACCGTGATGGCACCTTCCGACTGAATGCCTTTCAGAATTGCATGGAACAGAGCAAATTGGTCCCGAGAAACATCCTGGAGATCTCTGATCAGAGCCGCATCAAACTTAATGTAGTCAGACGGCGCGCAGATGAGTTCCCGGATTCGTGCCTGACCGGCACCGAAGTCATCAAATGCCAGCTGCACATCGAATTCCCTGAGGGCGGATCGCAACCGTCTCACAAGGCCGGGTTCCGTGATCGCGCCTTCGTGAATCTCCAGAACCAGCGGTCTGTTGGGCTGCTGCATCCGCAGACGTCGCATCTGTGGAACAACGCCTTCCAGCAGTGGTTCGCTGGGATGCGTATTCAGAAACAGTGGCATACGGCTGGGAAGACTGCAACTCAGCTCTACACCGACTTCCCGGCACAACATCGACAGCTCAATTTCACGTCCGGCCTTTCGAGCGGCATCAAACATCTGCCCCGGATTCTGAACGCCTGTCACACTGCTGCGAGCGAGAAACTCATAGCCGTAAACGTCATGAGACTTCAAACAATGGATCGGCTGAAAGCACGGAGCCAACGATCGAGTTTCAATCAGTTCGTTGAGTCCACGGATTGCGCTGAGTTCGTCTTTGCTGTCGAAGCGACATGTCTTGTTGTACGGAATATCTACGTTGTACGGTGAAGAATCACTGGCCTTCAAACCGACGCGTAAATGAACGTCACCAACTTCAATCAGGTCTCCCTCTGAAAGGTCAACGCTGCCGCCGATTCGCACTCCGTTGACGTACGTGCCGTTGGTGCTTGATGCATCCCGGACATAAAGGCGTCCACTTTGAACAACGAATTCCGCGTGGCGTCCGCTGACAACGTTGGAATTCAGACTGAGATCCAGATCCGGTCGCCGACCGACAACAAAAGGCGACTTCCGAATACTGATCGTCTGAGGTTGTGATTCACGTTCGAAATATCCAGTCAGCGTCCAGACGGCCTGGTGTCCTTTCGAACGCTTTGCTTCCTGTGATAAGCTCACTTTTCGCCCTGTCGCAATGCTCATATCTGAAGGCGCCTGTGTTGTGTCAACGGACTTGGTGTGAAACAGAGATGTTCCGTTTTCCAACTGAAGCCGGCATTTGTGTGACATCCGAAGGAGTTCCGAATGACAAATCCAATGCTGCGCCAGCCGGGGGAGTAACCATCGTTGTCGTTTCGAAGATGCAGGGCCCTCAGATGCATCTTCAATAGACCAGATGGCTTCGACCGCCAATGGTTCCCTGCCACATTCACACAATGATGTGAGAACGCAACGAGAATCACCGACAGTAGAAAAAACCCCCAGTGGAACTTAAGACCGAAATGGTGAGGTCGCTTGCCTACAGTGACTCGAAGTTCCACCTTTTTGGTGTACTTGTGGCCAGTTAATCCGATTCTTCCGCGGGCCTATCCGAAGGAGGTGCCGTGAGGTCCCGTAAAAATCGTCAGAACCGTTAAAGTTTACGCAGTTTGCCAACCGATTTTTGATGTGAGTCCGCATGGTCATTGGAATTCACATCATGAACCGAATCTTCCTCGCACTTCTCCCACTGGTCATCGCCGGATGCTGCCTGCCTGCCCCCATGTGTTGCCAGGGCCCCGGACTGTTTTGTCCGCCGATGGGACCCTGTGGGCCAGGAATGTTTCCGGGGCCCATGCCGTACGCCGGCCCTCTGGTCCCGCCAATCACTCCGGGCCCCGCGATCCTTCCGGCCGGATACTCGCCGGTTCGGAACCACGTCAGCTATCGTCAGCGCACAAAGAACAAATATCTGTGGCCAATCACGTCGAACTATTCCACACCGGAATATGATGATGAATATGGCGATGACTACCACGGAGGCAGGCCACGACGCCAGGAATTCCGCCGCTGCCGTCACTGTGGCAAGGTTCACCATGTTCGGCATGCGCATGCTCACTCTCGCGCACCATTCTCGGACGCTTGCAGTTGTGACATGTGCTCTTGTGGTGCTCAGTTTGAATGCAGCTGTGACGGTTGTGGTGGTATGATGTCTGCCATGGACGAATACTCGGGCGACGGTTGGTATCAGGATTCTTACGTAAGCTCGCAATCTGTTCCTTCATCAGGCTGTGATTGCCAACAGCAGTCATCCGGCTTCAGTGCTCCTGAAGTTCCACTGCCACCTGCTGTCAATCAAGACGCGAAAGTCCTGCCGCCTCCGGTACCCATGGGCGGCGACAGTGCTCCGATGAACGAGGGGACGGACGGCATCGCACCGATCAGCCTTCAGATTCCCATGTCGTCGGTGGACACCTTTGAAAACCGTACTGTCACCCTGCCCGCAAAATCAGTGACTCATCGCATCATCACTGAGGGAACGTAGGTCGTCTGACGATCGCACGCTGTCAAACCAGAGGCATGGCTTCCGGGACTGCCACAGCATCCGGATGTGAGTCCGCGGCAATCGCTGAAAGACAGGCGTTGCCGGAAGTGACGTTTTGAATCCCCACCCGAACTGAGTTCCGCAAATCACCTTGCGAGTGGAGGTGGAGGCTGCGTGAAGTCCTCTGAGCCACGCTGTGACAGGAATCGATGATTTGTCGATTCCTGAAAAACGACAGTCTTACGGGAGTCAGGATTGAAGATTCCTGAACGGCTGCGAAAATTCGGGGCGGGCGCGACGAATGGAAAGCAATCGAAAGGTTTTCGAATTGCCGGCATTCGAGCCCTCTTTTGAGATTCGCTCCGATGCTAGACACCGATGTCTCCTGCGACCGTCTTCGTCCGGAAGAAATGGAGCAGTTTGCACAGAATGGCTTTCTGATCCAGCGGTCGTTAGTACCGCACTCCTACATTGACGCTATTCTGAAGGTTTCACGTCGCGACGCGGATTGTCACTTCGGTGACATTGAGTATGAGGCGGACGTTCAGTATCCGGGTTCACCAGGATCGATTGATGAAGAAGGTGGTCGGACCATTCGCCGACTTCGTCAGGCGTTCAGTCGTGACCCGATCTTTTCCCGACTGGTGAAGGAGCCGTGGCTGTTGAATCGACTTCGTCAGCTGGTCGGGCCTCAGGTTGTGATGCCGCTGGCTCACCACAATTGTGTGATGACGAAGAACCCGTGCTTCAGCAGTGATACCGGCTGGCATCAGGATACTCGCTACTGGTCGTTCACTCGACCGGATCTGGTGAATGTCTGGCTGGCACTCGGTGAGGAAACACTTTCCAACGGCTGTCTCAGACTTCTTCCCGGCACTCACCGATTACAGGTTTCGCGATCTCAGCTCGACGATGCCCTGTTTCTGCGAGAAGACCTTCCGGAAAACCAGTTGCTGCTGGAAACTGCGGTCTGTGCCGAGCTGCAGCCGGGAGACGTCCTGTTCTTTCATGCTCGCTGTTTTCATGCGGCCACTCGTAACTACACCGACGCAACGAAATACTCCGCCGTCTTCACGTTTCGATCCATCGACAATTCGCCTGTCCCCGGAACGCGCTCTGCGGAGTGCCCCGAACTGCTTCTGTGACCTGAATCCCGGCCGTCCAGGGACATTGAACTGACGGCGGCAGACCCCGCTGGATCGACATCTGGACACTTTCCGGCACTGGTGTGTCAATCGATGACTGCCGCCTGTGACGCGAATCGTCTGCTGTGACGTCAGGCAGACTCAGCCACACATCCGGTGGAAATGACAAACACCATCGAGTTACGCCGGCGGAGATTTCCCGCAAAGCCGGCGACCGAACACCGACCGGTCTCAGACATCCGAACTGTGCGTGTCGCTTCTTGAGTGATTTTCGCTCGAGTCGAAAAGTTCTCGACAGTTCAGGGGTTGCCGCCGATTTTCCTGGCGCGCCCGACGCAATCGACGAATCCTTTTTGCTCGGACCAGTCCGAGTTTCTTTCGGCACGAATGACCGGAGAGATTCTGATTAGGGCAAATACAGCCGATCCGGATGGCGATACTCAAAGGGAAAGATAGGTATTCGGGCTCAGGTACGGTGACTTTGGGGGAAAGTCAGATTGTTGCAGCCTGGGCTCGTTCAGAGTTTCATCGAACCAATCGGAGGAATTGACGTGACGACAACGACGACAATACGACGCAACGTAAATCAGCAGCAGATCGGCTTTCGCAACTTCATGTGGGTATCGATGCTGATGTCACTGGCGGTCGTGTTTTTTGGAATGCAGTTGATGATGGTCGGCCCGCTGAAGGGACGACTGGACGCCATTCAGGCTCGGCTGGACTTCTCTGAACAGAATATGAAGCAGTTGGTGTCTTCAAAGGACGGTGTCCTTGAAGCCAACACACTTCTGGCCGGACTGGAAGTTCAGAGTGCTCGGATGTCGGAAATGAAGAAAGCAATCGTGGAGATGGCTGCTCTTCGAGAATCCCTGCAGCGAGAAGCGCGTGAAGCCACAGTGGCTCTCGCTGCTCTGGAACGACTTTCAGCGGTTCAGAAAAGGCTGGTCGCATCGCGGCAGCAAACGGATGATGCCATTCGAGAGATTGCCCAGCTGGAGGGCCTTCGAGACGAAGTGCTCAGCGGTGGTAATATGACTGATGTTGCCGAAAACAGCCTGTCAGGAATCGTGGCTCTGCAGAATCGTGTGATTGCCGCCAGCAATAACTACGAAATGGCCAGTGCAAGTATCGCTCACCTTGCCGACCTGTCACAAAGGCTGATTGATTCCGATGCTGATCTTGTGAAGGCAACCGAAAATGCCAACGCTATGATCGCACTTCAGGACAAAATGATCACCTCTGCAGAAAAGATCACCAAAGCCAGTGAATCATTTGACCACGCTGAGAAAGCCGTTGGTCAGCTGGCGTCACTGAAAGAGCAGATCATGATCGGTGGCAAAGACGCTGACACCGCTGCGGAAAGTGCACGGACACTGGTGGCCATGAACGAAACACTGAACGGCCCCGGCCTGAATCTGCAGTCTGCCGGAAGTAACCTGAACGAACTGGTCCGATTGCAGGATGAGCTTGGTAATCAGTCCACTCACGTCGCAGCAGCCATCCAGAACCTCGAAATTCTGGAAGACTTCCAGAGCGAAGTATCGACACACGTTCGATCTCTGACCGGCCTTCGTCGAACACTGGTCGACATGGCCATGATGGAATCAACCATCGGTCGAGTGGCGGAAGTGATGGCCCCGCTGACAGAGATCAGCAATCTTCGACGCCTTGGTGACTCAGAAATCCGAGAGGCCGCCCGAGTCATTCTTGATCGCAGAAACACGCGGTTCTCGCAGTCGGATAACGTTGCAACCAGTCGTATCGATGCAGCGGAAAGTACCTCTGCAGGTGAAGAAGGCCTGGTTCCGCTGCCTCCGGAAGCTCGCGAACTGCACTAGTCACTCTGAAAGCGGCGACTGAGTCCATTTATCTGATCGCTGTCTTCAGGCAGAATTCACGGCTGGATCTGCAATTCAGCCCCGAATGTTGATTCCCTCTCTGTTCGTTCTGAACAAATCAACAAAACTCTGAAACCTGCGTCCTCGGATCAATTCTGGTCCGAGGATGTTTCCTTTTTGGGGTTGTGACATCCGCCGGAACGTGCGTTCGGTCAACGAACTGTTAAGAACCGCTGACGGAGCCGCGACGGACCTCCGCAACGGCAACGAACCCTGTGAAGTCCGCATCGGGAAGGGGGCCCGTCCCGGTTTCGTTTGAAGAATGGACCAGACCTTGCCACCGCAGTGAATCTCCCCCACAATCTTCAGTCTTCACGGACCGGCGCGAATTCGCTTTGGAGAAATGATGTCCCATCCATCGGCAACGATCTGCGTGATCGGCAATACGCATCGCCGCGAATTTCGCCCCATTCTGGAGGTGCTGCAAAGGATCCGAAACAAGCATCGTGTCACCGCATTCCCTGCTATCAACGCAGCACTGGCGGATCCTCTGTTCAAAGATGTCCCTCCGGACCTGTGTATCGTGCTGCAGTCGACACCACGGGAATACCATCCACAGGATGTGAACGAGTTGATCGGTCGCACTCTGTTCAGTCGAGTCATCTGCTGTTTCGGGCCGTGGTGTGAATCTGATGGAAGGAACCACAGCATCTGGCCGGATGCATTTCGAGTCCCTGTACGCCTGAGTGCGTCGGTCATCTCGAGAGAATTGGACGCTCTCCTGCGTGATGAGGACACCTTGCCGGTCACCTCATCGCGTGATGAAGTTTTTGCTCATCGTCTTGGACGAATTCAGGAATGGCAGCCACTGTCATCTCTGAAACATCTGAATGGCGCGGTCATCAGTGCTGACCGGGTGTTTCGAATGACGCTGTCCACAGCGTTGAAGGATCTTGGGCTGAAGAGTCTGAAGCTTCCATTAATCACCGAACGAAGGACCGTTACGCCTCGGGAAACGACCCGGGGACCGATTCATCTGGTGATTCACGATCTGGACCCATGGGGACAAACCGTCGAACGCTCACTGCATGCCAGTCGAACAATGTTTCCTGAGGCCGTCTTCTGGGGAATCGCCACCATGCCGGATGCCGGACTTGAGGTCGAGATCATCGATGAAGAGCTTTCCGCCGTCATCCCGCGACTCGATTTTCAGCACGGCCTGCGCTGGCACGTTTCTCAGATGCTCAGCAATTCTTCTATTCAGCAGGCGATGCCGACTGCGGATGGCCGATAGGCCGCGCACACAATCGGAATCGATCGGAGTATGATCTGCACCTGGAAATCATGCACTGATTTCAGGAATCACATTTCCGTGAATATCTGTGAGACGGAAATCTCGACCCTGAAAGCGAAAGGTCAGTTTCCTGTGGTCAATGCCCAGTCGGTCCAGAATCGTGGCGTGCAGATCGTGGACGTGCAGTCGTCCTTCTGTCGGACCAAATCCAAGTTCATCGGTCGCTCCGTGAATGTATCCGGGTTTGAACCCGCCACCAGCGATCCACATCGTGAAGGCGTCAATGTGGTGGTCTCGCCCGGTTGTCTCGCGAGCTTCGCCCATTGGAGTTCGACCGAATTCGCCACCCCAGATAACAATCGTGTCATCGAGCAGCCCTCGGCGTTTCAGATCCTTCACCAGAGCAACGGCAGGCTGGTCCACCTGGCGGCAGATGTCCTCCAGCGAGTTCTCCAGGTTGTCTTTTCCTCCGTGATGGTCCCAGTCCGTGTGGTACAACTGAACGAACCGGACGCCTCGTTCCACCAGCCTTCTTGCCAGCAGACAGTTTCTGGCGAATGACGGCCGCGAGACATCCGGACCGTAAAGATTGAGCGATTCCGGTGTCTCATCCGAAACATCGGTCAACTCGGGCGCGGAAGTCTGCATGGCGAAGGCCGTTTCATAGGCATGAATTCGCGTCAGAATTTCCGGGTCATTGACTTCTCCAAAGCGAATCCGGTTCAGGTCGGCAACGGTCGATGTAAAGTCCTGCTGTGCATCTCGGGAAATACCCGGAGGATTATCCAGATGCAGAATCGGACTTCCGTTGCTGCGAAAGGGCACGCCCTGATAGCCGGTTGGCAGAAAGCCGCTCGACCACAGAGTATTACCTGCTCGAGGCCCACGCGGACCGGATTGAAGCACAACAAATCCGGGAAGGTTCTGACACTCACTTCCCAGACCATAAGTCACCCACGACCCCATACTCGGCCGACCGGGAGCCTGAAAACCGCAGTTCATAAACAATTTGGCGGGACCGTGGTTAAAGACATCAGTCGCCACGGCACGCAGCCAGCAAACATCGTCTGCAATACTCCGGTGATGTGGAAGAAGTTCGCTGACGTCCATTCCACATTCGCCGAACTTTGCAAATCTTCGCCGTGACCCGAGAAGTTTCGCGTCCGGCTTCAGAAACGCAAACCGTCTGCCTTCCGTCAGACTGGCAGGCGGTGACTGGTTGTGATACCGATTCAGTGTTGGCTTGGGCTCAAAGAGTTCCAGCTGACTGGGACCACCCGCCATAAACAGGAAGATGACATTTTTTGCCTTAGCCACCGTCGGAGGACTCTGGGAAGCCATCGGACGATCGAGGGAGACTTCGGCAGAACGGCCCCGCTCCATGTCCATCAGCTGTGTCAGAGCCACACTGCCGAGACCGATTCCCGCCGATTGCAGAAACGCGCGCCTCCTGCATTGATGGAACATGGAGTCTGTGTCGAGTAACATCATGGAAATGGCTCTTTCCCGATCCGAATGGCAGAAGTGAATCGATGGTGTTGTAAACGTCAGTTCCGGGTTACAAATTCATCCGTGTTGAACAGCACTCGAGCAACACTTGTCCATGCGGCCGATTCGGCGGAATTCTCGTACCCAAAGTCCTTTGCTGAATCCGGCGAACTTTCAAATCGTTCCGTTTCGCGATGAAAAAAGGCGATCAACGCATCCTTCTCTGCAGGGGATGGTTTTCGTGTCAGACATCGCTGAAACATGACTTCCAGAATGTCATCGGGCTTCTTAGAAGTTGCCGTGTCCAGAACTCGCTCAGCAAGCTTACGAGCCACCTCCACGAAAACCTCATCGTTGGCAACGGTCAGTGACTGCAGCGGAGTATTGGATCGAACGCGCGCCGTGCAGACCGTACTGAAGTCCGGAGCATCAAACGTCGTCAGCAAAGGATACGGCGCGCTGCGATAGAACATGGTGTACATCGTTCGGCGAAAACGCCCGGAGCCCGTTTCCGTTGGCCAGTTCTTTCGATTCTGAGTGAAATCATAAACACCTTCCGGCTGCGGTGGATAGACTCCCGGGCCACCCAACTGCGGGTTGAGCACTCCGGCGGCAGCCAGCGCCTGGTCTCGCACGATTTCAGCATCCACGCGGAAACGACTTTGGCGCCCGAGCAGGTGATTTCCGGGATCCGCTTTTTGCAGGTCCGGCGAAATGTTCGAAGACTGTCGATAGGTCATGGATGTCACGATCAGCCGATGCAGGTGCTTCAGTGACCAGCCATTCTCCATGAATTCGGCTGCCAGCCAATCCAGAAGTTCAGGATGAGTCGGCGACGCGCCCTGATAACCGAAATCGTTTTCCGTTTCGACCAGACCGCGGCCAAAGTATTTTGTCCAGACGCGATTTACGATGACTCGAGCCGTCAGCGGATTATCACGAGACACAATCCATCGCGCCAGATCCAGACGGTTTTCGAATGCCATCGTCGACACAGACGTCTGAAGCGCCTGGGGCACGCCCGGTGTCAGCGCGCCTTCTTCTTTAAGCGGTGAAAGAAAGTCGCCACGTTCCAACCGATAGGTGGGAACCGGCTCCGCTGCGTCTGCCATAATCATCTGAGACACAGGCGATCCCTTCCCCGGCAGCAATGCCTCCAGTTCTTCAATACGAGCCCGGACAGCAACAAGGTTTGACGACGAAGATTCCGGGCCGTCCTTCGATGGCAGAATCGTGCTGGCATCAATTGCGAAACGACCGACAAGATACTGCTTGTTCAGGTCGTGTCGCATTCGGATGACGCACTGCCGACCATTCAGCTGAACAGGAGATGCCAGCAGAAAGACGGCCTCGTGATTTGCATTCATCACAGCCCCCGCGCGTGCCTGAGCAGCATTGACGTTGATCGCCCAACCGGTTTTTGCATCGCCGTCGGTGGCGTTCAGAATTGGATAATCCGGTTGGCTGTGATCCGCCCATGCATCGGCAATCGCGATGGACTGCCCATCCACTTCCAATGTGAACTCGGTCAGAACAAAGTTGCCGTTGCCTGCCCTGCCAGGCCCGCGATTGGGTAGTCGAGAATCCGTGAGGACCCGCAGTCGCAGAGCACTGACAGGACTTTTCGCCTCAGGAACCGTGAATTCCAGCCGATAGGCATCGGATGGCGTCACTCCGTCACCAGCAAAAACAGACCCGACTTCGTCAACTGTCAGCAAAGTCCCGCTTTCTGCGACAGCCGTCACAATATTCGAAGGTTTCCATTCCCAATTGAGTGTGGCCAACGGCGACTGATCAGGAGATTCCGCCTGCAGATTCTTCAACTCCGCTCGCAGCACCGCAAGTTCTTTCGCGGCGTTGTCAAATGACGGCGGCCAGCCAAACATTTCCTGTTCAAATACTGCAACGGTCGCCCCCGTGTTATTGGCATCCGTTGCTGAATTAAAGAACGAGTACAGCCTGTAATATTCGGTATTCGTGATCGGATCGAATTTGTGCGTGTGACACTGAGCACAACCGATGGTCAACCCAAGCCATACCGCCCCCGTTGTGTTTACGCGATCGATGATGGCTTCGTGACGATACTGATCCGGTTTGACGCCGCCCTCCTGATTAATCATCGTGTTACGATGAAACGCGGACGCCACCTTTTGAGCCTTCGTTGCATTCGGCAGAAGATCACCCGCCAGCTGGGCAATCGTAAACTGGTCAAACGGCAGATCCTGATTCAGGGCATGTATCACCCAGTCTCGATACGGCCACATGATGCGCGGACCGTCAATGGTGTAGCCGTTTGAATCTGCGTAACGAGCCTGATCCAGCCAATGTCGTCCCCAGCGCTCTCCGTAATGCGGACTGGACAGAAGACGTTCCACCAGGTGTTCGTAAGAATCCTTGCGTGAGTCTTCAATGAATTCATCAACCTCTGAGACTGTGGGCAGAAGTCCCAGCAGATCCTGATAAGCGCGACGAATCAATGTTGCTTTAGGGGATTCCGGCGAGAGCTGCGGAATACCTTTTGATCGAAGCCTTCGGACGACAAATCTGTCAATCGGATGGTCCGTTCCCGGTGCCTCATCCGCCCCTGGAACCAAAGGACGTTCGATTCGACGAAAAGCCCAGTGCTGCTGATATTCGGCACCTTCACGGACCCAGTCTTCCAGAAGCTGGATCTGTTCCGCCGTCAGCGGCTTGTTCGCTGATGGTGGCGGCATTTGAACATCCGGATCTGAAGATCGAAGTCGCGCAATGATTTCGCTGTTGGCCGGATCACCGGGGATGATCGCCTTGCGGGCAATGGCTTCTTCCCGTGAATCAAGTCGAAGTTCGGCAGCCCGGTTGCTGTCATCAACCCCGTGACACGAGAAACAATGATTGGAGAGCAGAGGCCGCACGTCGTGATTGAAATCGATCTCTCCGCTTCGCAATGAACCGCCCGCGAAAGCAATCCATAGTGCGAAGCAGACGCGGGGAGTCCAATGTGTGGCTGGACTCATAAGACACCTCCACAGAAAAGCGAGCGGGACAATGAGGCGACCGAAGTTCCTGTGATCCAGGAAGGAAACGCCGGAAGGAATGTGAGGAAGGCAAAATCAGGCGGGAAACAAAACCCAGGGATGGATCACCCAGTCCTGCAGATTCTGCGATTGATGATGAACCTGAGAAAGGTGTCCGTCAACCAGGCATCTCAAAGAATCGCCAGCGCATAAAAAAACCTGATCAAACTGATCAGGTAAAAATTGACCCTAGGGGGATTTGAACCCCCGTTACTGGAATGAAAATCCAGTGTCCTAGGCCTGACTAGACGATAGGGCCGATTGTGTTAGCTTTGTCGGACAGACTCTCCGACAAACTTTAACCGAGGCGGAGTCTAAAATGGAGAAACTCAGGGTTCAAGTGTTGAAGGGGCCTGAGCAGCACCATTCTCGCGAAGAATCGCGTCAAGGATTTCTTTGCGATGCACCGGGACGTCTTTCGGGGCCTGTATTCCTAACCGAACTTTATCACCGCGTACTTCCACGATCGTCACGACGATATCGTCGTTGATCACGATGCTTTCATTCTTTTTCCGGGACAGGACTAACATGGGGTGCCCTTATGGAGGGACTCAAGACACTTCCGGAACTGCGACACTCATGCCACAAGGATAGGTTCGCTGGATAATCTCAAATCTTGGATTCCTCTTTTCACAACCTTTATTCTAAATGTGCGGATATAGAGGTCAACTAGTGACTTCTATCAACCACCTTGAATCAGGCAAAATTCGGAAGGTCCCGAATTCGGGCTTACAGAAGATTCACCGAGGGAGCCCAGCACGCCGACAACGGAAAAAAACCGCATCGCAGTCAACAATTTGCTGACCAGCAATGCGGCTGTCTCGGAGGGGGCTCTTGTCCAAAAAGTCAGGGAATTCCGCTAGGAAACCATAAAAACTCCGGCGGATTTGACCCGGAATTGACTAGATCATGCCCTTGAGCTTCTTCAGTGGCTTCACCTTAACCACTTTGGAAGCTGGCTTTGCCTTGATGGTGATTGGCTCACCGGTGGCAGGGTTGCGGCCTTCGCGAGCCGGAGTCGCCTTTTTGTGGTGAACGTGAATCTTCAGCAGGCCAGGCAATGTGAAAATTCCACAGCCTTTGGTGAGCGTTTCTTCGATCAGGTTTTCCAGCCCATCCAAAACGGCTGAAACATCCTTGCGGCTCAGCTGAGTTGATTCAGCCAGAGCGTTCAGGATTTCGGATTTGGAAAGTGGTTTGTCCTTGGCCATTGGCGGAGGGCTCCTTTGACTTTTTAAAAGGGATCTCGCGTTGGCACCAACACTGAAATGTTCAATCGCGAGTAGAATGTTGTGGTGTGGCGGAGATTAAGGGAGGCTGACCGCATGTCAATGTCAGCGCACCCCGGAAATCCCCAATTCTGCGGGGTTTTCGGCGATTCCTGTCTCCCGGACAACAAAATCCTTCGGTTTTTTGATGGAGTCCCGGGGCCAAAGCGACCTTCGCTACCCATTTTGCCCAGAGTTGCTCGAATTCTGGGGTTTTTTTCAGGTTTCTGACATCACGCAGTTCTATGAGTTTGCGAATTATTGCTGGTGAATTTCGAAGGCGAAAACTTGCGACACCCGCGGGAAACGTAACGCGTCCCTACACGGATCGTGTTCGCCAGATGGTCTTTGATCGCATCAGCCACCTTGTTGAAGATGCTCGCGTGGCCGACGTGTTTGCCGGCGTTGGAACGATGGGGCTTGAAGCGTTAAGTCGCGGGGCTCATTCCTGTGTATTCTTCGAAGCCGACCGCGTCGTGCATCAGCATCTGAAGGAAAATGTCCAGACAATCGCTTCTCAGCGGGAGACTCTGTGCTGGAAAACGGACATCCATCGAACGTCGTTTTGTCCAACGGGAGCCGAAGAGTGCTTGCCATACGATCTTGTGTTTTTTGATCCACCCTATGAACAGGCACCACTTCTGAATAATGGTGGAGTCCTCAGCAGGTGCATGGCTCGTCTGAGCAAGCCAAGAGCGACGGACATCAATGCAACAGTCCTCTTGCGAACCCCGGATCGTTTCGACCTTGAGTCTCAGGAGGGCTGGCGGACAGCCGATTGCTGGCACCTGTCCAGCATGAAGATCTGGGTTCTGGAGAAGTCGTCGGCTGAACAATCCGAACCGGAACACACAGACGCCTGAGTCAGGCCAATTCTTCGCGGGTCGACACAACAACAATGCCCCACCGAACGGCGACGTTCGGTGGGGCACATTGCATTTCGGGATTGAGGCGTCTTTCGAACAGCCGTTCGAAATCACATCACAACAGCCAGTTAAAGAACAATCGGAGTTCTCCGTCGAACTGACGGTCTTTACCGATCGGTGTGACATAGCCCATCGTGACAGACTTTCCGTCCTGCAGCTTTGTGTTCAGGCCAAAGACCATATTGGACACCGTCGTGCGGCCGGGTGCTGCAAGTCCAAGTGCCGGAATCGGGTCACCGTTGTCGAGTGCCGTGTTGTGGTGGAATTCGATGACCGGTGCGATGCCCTGAATCGTATTGTGGCAGCAACGACTCTTGTACACCCAGTAACCGACGCTCAGGTCGACAAACATGTAGGCATTGTCGTGAGCTCGACCGGCCGAGGTTGGGAACGCGGTGCCAAAGGAAACCGGGTTGCCATTCACGTCGACGTCGAACTGCAGCATCGTCTGCATGAACCATCGGTCGTCAGGTGTGTACGTTGTGGCAAGGAATGGCAGCCAGTGAACCGCCTGGTTTTCGACTCGAAGACCGTTGGCTCCGTCCAGGACCACATAGTCATCAGCGGTTGGCAGAGTCATCCCGCTGCCCGCAGAAACTGTCCAGCAGCAATCCTGAATCAGCAGCGCTTTCCACCAGACAGACATGTTGCCGAATTCAGTCGCGTTTCGCAGACCATTGGCAGTGTCGTATGTACTGCTGACGGTATCTGCGAATGGAAAGCGGAATTCCAGCGATGCATTCCCGTTCATGAATGTCTTTTCGAAGCCGGGGGTGATTCGATGAACGTCGGCACCGCCCCCGAGAATGTTCACGTCTTCGAAATAGCTGTAGCTGACAAAGAAGCGATCCTGAGGGATTGGATTCACGTTTTCTGCCAGCTTCAATCGCCCAACGTTGGCACCCGGTGCTGCTGCAAGGTTGCCGTAGATGAAGTCGGACGTCGAAGGTGCACCGATCGGGACGATCAATGGTTCGTAGTGTGTACCTGCCGCTGTGCCGAAGAAGTCGCCGATCATGTTGGGAGCGCGACTTCCGCTGAAACCGGTATCTCCGACATTCGCCAGCGCGTTGTTAATCTGTGGCTGAGCAAAGTTCGGCTGGTTGGCGAACGGGTCGGCCTGTGGAGCGTTGTTTTCCGGAACCGGTGCCGGAACCGGAGCGGGAGTGCTGTCAGGAGTGGGTGCGTCAGGAGACGCATCATCCGGAGTTGCTGACGGAGACAACGGCACGTTGGAATCCGGTGTTGGCGACGCGATGCCGTGATCATGTGGACTGACCGGCGGGCAGGACGGAATCGGACAGTTCGGCACCTGATAAGGAGGACAGATCGGATTTGATCTGCGCCATTTGAAGTGTCCGGTCTGGTTTTGTGCCGTGGCGACGGACTGCGATAACAGCGTGAGTCCGACAATCGCCAGGCAATTCCTGCCCAGCAGTTTCGAAAGGCCCTTCATTTCAATCTCCGTAAACAGGGTGCTGAGTGTCGGGCAGACGTAGAACTGAGTAAGTGTGACCCGAGATCATGATCTTCCCGGACGCAACCACGACGACTGCCGAATCATCGACCACGTTTGCATCCCGACACTTTAGATGCTTTGATGCGAGCCCGCATTGACCACTCTTTCGTTCTGTAACGTTCAGAGTGAACCAACGGTTTTTGCCAACATCCTTGTTCTGTCAGCATCGGCTGATCTCGCCGATCGCTCTGACACAATATGGTTGCAGAAACCGCGATCGAGACGGCCGCCAGCATCAGGTTCCGGTTGCAACGAACGTGTTGATTCTCCGGCAGCATCAGCGTCTCCGGAATCGTCACATCCGGACTGCTTTGCCTCGCAATGTGATCAGTTGTTCACATCCCATTTGATTTTGGCGGAAACATTCTTCAGGTCTCGATCTGTCTTTGAACGGCGGCCGGATTGAAGGATTGCCGGCCGTCGGAATCAGGTGAATCGCATGGGACGGCATCAAATCCAGACATGCGACTCCTGATCCCGCGAGGTCGACGGTGGGGGAGTTTGTGCCTGAAGTCATGGAAAAGATTGGGGTGAATGAGCATTGTTGCACTGGCCACTCCTTGACACCTCCGCGTGGCGGTATGACACTGGGGTGCAGCACCAGGCAGTTCGTGCGAGCAATGGGTTCCGGTTGAATTCTCCAATGTCAGAAGTTTTGGGGAAGATTTACGACCGCAGACACGTTGTCGAACTGTTAAACGCCAAATGACGGACAGGTCGATTCAGTTTCGGAGAAGACGGGTTATGCGGACGGGCCAAAAATTTGCGCTGTGCTGCGCAGTGGTGAGCGTTTTGACTGTCGAGGCTTTCGCGGCTGCATCGTCAGCTGACGATCTGGCTCAGCAGGCCTTCGGAATACTGCAGCAACGCTGCTACAAGTGTCATGGTGCCGAAAAACAGACGGAACGCATGGAGGCCCTGGCCCATAATATCATGCTGGAAGATGCGGGCGATGAAACTTACGTCGTGCCCGGTGACCTCAAAGCCTCTTATCTTTGGGTCAGAGTCGGCATAGAAAAAGATATGCCTCCGAAAAAGCATCTTCCTGAAGGCATGCCCGCCGAGGAAATTGAAGTTCTGCGGAACTGGATTCTGGAAGGCGCGCCGGCATGGAAGGGTTCTCATGAACGTCCTTTCATTACCGAAATCGATGTGTTGAACAGTATTGCCAACCATCTGTTCAACAGTGGCGACGCTTCGACACGGAAGTTTGTGCGGTATTTCTCGATCACTCACCTGTACAATAATCCGAATGTTTCGGATCGCGACCTGCGGCTGTACCGCGCGGCGTTGTCGAAGTCTCTGAACAGCATGAGTCGCGGCTCCGTCATCGTCGTTCCCACGGCCGTGAACGAACAGCAGACGATCTACAGTGTCGATCTGAGAAAGCTGGGTTGGCAGGATCTGCTTCTTTGGGAAGAAGTTGTTGGCCGTTATCCGTACGGCCTGAAACCCATTGATTTGCGACAGCGTCAGTATTTTGACAAAGTCGCGGAGCTGTACGGTGAGGTCGCCTTCGACGGATTTCCGTATGTTCGAGCCGACTGGTTCATCGTGACGGCAACTCGACCGCCCATTTACCACAAGCTGCTGGATATTCCGGAAGACTTAAAGGACCTGTACAGTCGCCTGAAAATTGACCCGGAGGAAAACTTCCAGATCGAGACGGCTCAGCGAGCAGGCATGTTTGAAAGCGGAGTGTCCGGCCAGAACCGGCTGGTGGAATACCACAACGGCGGAGCCTTCTGGATCAGCTATGACTTCAAGAGCGACGCAGGGCGCAGCAACCTGGCATTGTTTCCGCTGGGGCCAAAGTTCGAAGGCAACGATTTCAACAAATTTGCCTTCGAACATGATGGCGGGGAGATCATCTGGGAGCTTGATAACGGCATGCACGGCTACATGCTGGTGAAAGGCACCGGGGAACGGATTGATGATGGTCCGGTCGAAATTGTGTTTGACAAGAATCACACCAGTGGCAGTCCGCTGATTGTGAACGGAATTTCCTGTATTGCCTGTCACAAAAAGGGAATGCAGCCGCTTGTGGATGATATTCGGAACGGTCACGCACTCCGATTCAATAACGAAGCGGCTCAAAAGGTGGAACGTCTCTACCCGCCCGCCGCTCAGATGACGCGTGTGATGGACGAAACGAATGAGAAGTTTTATTCCGCACTGAAAAAAGCGATCGGACCGTTTTTTGATCCGGATACCGACCTGCTCAAGTTGCCCGAACCCGTCAGCTTCGTCGCAACAGAGTATGACAAGAACGTCGACATTATTGCGGCTTCACGGGAACTGGGTTTTGAACGGGAGGATGATCTGAGACTTCAGCTTTCCGGGCGGAATATTCAGCAACTGGGACTCGGTCCGCTGAGTGAACCGAAAGGTACTGTCAAACGAGCATTCTGGGAATCCGCTGAAAGCGGCATCTCAATTTACCAGAAGGCCGCCAACGAAGTCGGCTTTGGGTCAGCAGCCATCGGTGCCGGCTTCTGATTGACTTTCAACTGCGCAGTGGTGGCCGGCTGGAATGCGGTGTGCGACGAATTGATTTCAACACAGCGGAGATGTTTCGACATGGCGTGTTGATTTAATCGGGGCAGGCCCCATGAGATCAACATCTGCGTGAAGTGGCGGTGAACATCGTCCGTATCCGTTCACGTCGGTTGGTCTTCCACTGCTGATCTCCCACTGCGAACGCGGCGAACTCAGCGTTTTTTCAGCCAAATTGAAATCCAAAAAGAAATCAAGAAATTCGGGAAGATAGTGAATTGCACGATCGTTTCCTGAATCAGAACAGAATGAGCGATGAAAGCATCGCGGGTACGAAAGGACCTTGGACATGAAACCGGGCTTCCAGTGGAAATCAATTCTGACGGTGATGGCTTTGGGATGGCTGTTCATGCTGACACCATCGGCCTCGGCATCTTCCGTTGACGATGTCGTCGATATGATCGTGAAACACGTCGTCAAGTATCTTGAGGATCAGGGCAAGAAAGAGCTGTTCATTGATCAGTTCAAAGGGCCGCGCACCAGCGGCGGACGTCTGCTGGAAACGAAGGTTCGGGAAAAGCTGAAGGCCAGTGGGGTTGAGATTAAGGCGGACGATCTGGAGGCCAGCTGGACTCTGGAAGGCAAGCTGTCAACGGATACGTCCGGACGCTCGGCAATCGTCGCGGTTCGGATTGAACTGTTCGACAACGGCCGCAACAGCATGGCCGAGTTTACAAAGCGTTTTCGGTCAGATCCGGAAGTCCAGCAGGAACTGGCGGCGTCGCTGCCGGAAGAATCCAGTTCAATTGCTTCCAATGAGGATGTGGTTGGCGTGCTGGACGGAGCTGACGATGTCGCCAAGGTTGCCGCAACGACGGTTGACAATCAGTCCCGGGTGGAAGCGGCCACGGGTGTCAGTGCGGAGAGCACTCCGACAAAGCTGGCAGAGACCCCGGCGGAATCTGCTCGACAGGCTGTTAAGATTCGAAACATTCCGACCAGCCTGCAGAAGGACGCGATCACCAACCCGTCGTTCTTTGCCGATGGTCCAACGCGAGTTCGAGCTTCTTCAACCAGTGGATTCGGTCTGGAAATCCGAGCGTCCAACACTGAAGTGGGGCCCTTCGTTCCGGTTCCGGTCGAAGACAAAGGCGGGCGGGCATTTGTGAATCTGCAGCAGGAACAGTTTTTTGAAATTCTGGTCTTCAACAATGAATCGTTTGATGTCGGGCTGGAACTTCGCATGGATGGAATCAACACCATGCACTTTGCAGAAGGCGCGACTCCGGAGTTTCGTGAAGACGGCAAATGGCTGATTCGAGCCGGAACTCAGGGGGCTGCGATCAAAGGTTGGTTTATCAATCCGGCTCGAGTCGATCGCTTCATCATCAAGGCGGAACCCGATGGAGTCGCTGCGGAACTCGGCCGACCACATTCCATCGGAACCATTCAGGCCTCGTTCTTCATGGCCCGTTCACCAGGACAGGGACCATCTCAGTTTGCATCGCTGTTTGACCAGACTCGAAACGCGGTTGGTCGAGGTGCTCCGACAGAATTCGGCGGCACCATGGAAACTCGCGTCTTCGAAAGCGGACAGTCACTGGCCAGCATCGCTGTGATCTATCGAAACCCAACTCCACCAGATCTGCCGCCAGCCGACCTCGCACCCTAGCGAAGTCGATTCGGCAGAGTTTGTGTGAATTCAAGTCCACGTATCCCGAGTCACCAAAGGGAGCCATTCCTGATGGTTGCTCGAAGTTCAGCAGAGCCGAACCTCTGCCACAATCGTTGTCACTCCGGCATGTGTCGGAATTTCCCGGGCCGCGGGAGAGCACGGAATCATTGACCCGTTCCGAAATAAACCACTCTCCTTCATGTTTCTCAGAAAGGAACCCAGACGATGCGTAACAAACTCGGCATCATGCTCCTGACACTGGCCTCATTGGCTGTTGTTGGAGTCACCTCCAGTGAATCTCAAGGGTACTTCGGTTATCGACAGTATTACAGCTCTTGGTCATATCGGCCAAGCCACAACTACTACTACACCCGCTACTACTACAAGCCAACGCCAACCTACACAACTTACAGCTATCACTACTGCGTCTATCGTCCGGCACAGCCACGATATGTTTACTACTACAATCCGCACCAGCGACAGTACTGGGGTCGCTTCGATTGTGAAGGTCAGCCTGGTCATCAGTACTCACTGCTGAAGCCGGAAGATCGCAAAGAGAAACTGGAAGACATTCCGGAATCAGCATTTCCTGCACCGGGTGCAATGCCGGCCATTCCGGAAGCGACGGACGGCACAAAGTCTGATGGTCAGCCGATTACTCCGATCACCAATCTGCCGAAAGACGACGCCGCTCCGGACGATCTGCCAGCCGCACCGACTCCGTAGTGTCCGTGAACGGGTTCGCACTTCCCGATACATTCCTGGTTGACCTGTGCAGGGTACCGGGGGCTCGAATGAAGTGTTGCCCGGCCATAATCGGGCGTTCTCTGATGTTCGCTCTGTAGGATGGCACAATCAAATCTGAAGACGTCGACAGCTTTCGGGCTGTCGACGTTTTTGTTCATGGACACCTCAATTTAAGTGTCGCACCGTTTGCCTGACGTTTGATTTCAGCCGAGTTCGGCTACTTCCATCAGACCGGAATCTCGCATCGAACCAGAATTGCGACGTTCGGAGGTCCACATGAAACTGTTTCATCACTCAATGCTGCTGGCCGTTTTGACCTTGTGCAGCACAACAATGTCGTCTCCATCGATCGCTCAGCAGCCGGATCGGCCTCGGCTCCACATTGAGTTTCAGGGACCGGTCGGAAAGACCCGGGCGTTGTCGTTTGTGGGAGCGTCCAATCGCCTGCTGGCCGCAGGTGAAGGTAAGGTGCTGGAACTCTTTGATCTGAACGGACGCCAGGTCACTCTGGCAGGTCCGGGGCGCTGGGAATTCGCTCGCGGCGCGCGAGGTGAAATCAACGATGTCGCTGTGACACCGGACGGTCGTTTCGCATTGATCGGCGGTGCATCTGCACGCGGTTCTCGGGATGTGGTCATCATGGATCTGGCCACGCGGGCTGTGGTTGGCGTTCTTCCTGTGCAGCCCTCCGGAGCGCCGGACAGTCAGGCTCACGGCTTCTCACCCATTTTGTCTGTGGCGGTTTCTCCCGACTCCCAATTCGCCGCCTCTGCCAGCCGTAATGGTGAAATCTGGTTATGGGATCTGTCTCGCGGTTTTCAGGCTGCGACCGGGAAGATTCTTCGAGCAGCAGATGCCGTGACGTCTCAATTCAATCCGGTTCACTTCATCAGTCCGTCCACTCTGGTTTATACACTTCCGACTGGTCCCGATCGCAGGGGGTTCCGTCCGGTCCGATACGATCTGCCAAGCCGACAAGGTTTTTACATCGCGGATACTTTCGATTCGGAAATCTCGGCCATCACGTCGTCATTGGACGGAAGACACCTTGCAATATCATCGACATCCGGGCAGGTCACCATCCGACATCAGGGACCGGAATCCGCCGCAGTGACGATAGCGCTGGACGGCATGAGCGTCGTTCGCAATGTGATGATGTCTCCCGCCGGGAACATGATTGCCGCACTGGGTGACGGTCCTGACAGTCGAAGTTCGGTACTGTTGTTCTTTGATGCTCAGACACTGCAGCAGATTGATTCGACCGCGTTTCCGGAACGCGAAGCCTGTGTGGCGGCGGCCTTCAGTCTGGATGGTCGTCAGTTCGTGACTCACGATGACCGCCGGGAATTTGTACTCGTCTGGAACCTGATCGACGCCGCCGGAAATCCGATTGGCCAGCCGCTGCAGCAGCCGCCACTGGCGATTGGCGGCCGAGGACAGAACTATGCATTCGCCCGGTTTCTGCAGCAGAAATCAACGGAGGCAACCGGCTACCACGTGCAACTCAGCACCGGCGAGGAGCTGCATCAGTTTTCGCTGTCAGACGGTGAAATTGAGGTTGTTGAAAATTCGCCCGTGATCGACGGAAACACGTTTTCTGGTGGCTGGAAGCTTCAGTTTCTTCAGACCAACAGCATTGTGAACGTGGCAGAACTGACAGATCCGCAGGGAAGGCCACATCGCATCGAAGTTGATTTGAAAGCACAGGGCGAGCTGACTCAAACGCACTGTTTCATTCCCGACGCTGCCGGACAGCCAATCGCCGTCGCACTGGGAACTCGAACGATAGACGGAATCTATGTCTACTCACTGCAGAACCTCGGGCCGCAATCGGTCGGGCGACAGAATCTGCTTCGCTACTTTCGTGACCACAGCGGAGAAATCGTCGACCTTTCCGTGTCCGCAGATGCTCGATACCTGATGTCGACATCCAGAGACAAGACCGTCAAGCTCTGGAGTCTTACCGGGCTGAATGGCGGACCAGGACAGTCCATCTACGGCGCGGATTTCGTCACTGGAGTCGATGGACGCATCGTGGCCACAAATGTTCTGAAGCAGGGCATCACATTCGGCCGCAGAATCCGTGAAGGCGATCATATCGTCCGGGTGGAGAACCTGCGGGTGCCGGAAGGTGGGTTCACTGATCCTGTGCGAATGCTGCAGATTCTGCAGTCGCAATCACCATTTGAGGAAATGTATCTGTGGACAGCGCGCACGGGTCAGCGGTATCAGGCGGGTGGCGATGACGATCGCATTGTGATGGTGCCCGGATGGGAACCATTGCTGACATTGATGATGGACAAGACTCAGGAGTGGGTCATGTTCACACCGGAAGGTTTCTATAACGCTTCGCCGGCGGAAGGTCATCGCCTGTTCGGTTGGCAGTTCAACAACGGTCGCGACCAGACGCCACGATTTGAAACCGCCGCCAGTCTGCAGAAGGAATTTGAAAAGCCCGGAATCATGCGAGACATCCTGCGTCTGGGCAGTGTCGCGGACGCCGTCGCTGCAGCTGGTCTGCCCGTTCCCGATGATTTTCAGCTGTCACTTTCTGACCGCATTCGTTCGCTGCCTGAAATCCAAATCGTATCCCCTGCGGATAATTCTCAGGTTGCCGCCGGACAGTCCGTCACACTGCAGGCAAAAATCCAGTTTCCGGCGGGCGCTCAGCAGAATCAGTTTGCTGTTCAGGCAGACATTGGCGGACGATCGCTGGGCGCACCGGCTCAGGTCAATCAGGACGGAGCCGTTGTCTCACAGTGGCTGCTGCAGCCAACAGACGACATCAATAAGCTGCGAGTTTCTGTGAAGGAATTGAACGGTTCCGTGACCAGAAGTCTGGCAACAGATCGAACGGTGACGATTCGTGCCGGACGCGTTGAACCGAAGGAGCGACCGCGGATCTACGTGGTTGCTCTGGGCGCGGAGGATTACAAACATCAGCCAAAACTGCAGTTCGCGATTGACGACGCCGAAGGAGTTTACGAAACCCTGAGGAATCACCCGGACCTGAATCGGGAATTCTCCGGTCTCTCCAATGTGCTCACGAATGAATCCGTCACGCGAGAAACACTGCAGGGCAAGCTGAAAGAGATTCTGGCCGATGTCCGCAAACGAAAGAACCCCGAAGACCTGATTGTGGTGTATATCACCGGACACGGCGTTCTGGGCGACGGGCCGAATGGAGAAACGGAAGTTTTCTATTACCTGCCGCCTCATGTCGACAACCGCAACAGTCAGCAGTTGCAGCAACAGGGAATCGACTGGGCGGCACTGACATCGCAGGTCAACGATGCTCCATGTCACGTGATCTGGGCCATTGATGCCTGCCATGCCGGAGCCGCCAGCGATGCCGCCAAAAAGGCGCTGGACCGGGACGCCACCGGTACCGGCCGCCGATGCGTCTTTCTATCGACGTCCGGAGCCAGAGAACTCGCGCGTGAAAACGAGAATGCTCTGGTTCGGCTGACGGACAAAGGTCACGGTTGGTTTACTCTGGCATTCCTGGAAACGCTGATCAACAGTGAAGTCTTTCCCGATGTGGTCCCGCTTCAGGAAAAGTTGATGGAAGATGGAGTCGTGACCACAACGGAAATGGGGAAATACATCTTCGGCCGTGTGAAAAAAGCGACTGACAACAATCAGCGACCGGTATTCACACCCACTCTGATTGAACCGTCCACCAGCACCGGACACGAAATCAGTCTGCTTCATCGGCGGCGGTAAGGCGGTCGGACGGGGTCAGAATTTCGCTGCCGCAGCAGTCACTCTGATTCTCAGTGCATCAACGCTGCTGCTTCAGGTCGGTATCGCTGTCTGCCAGATGCAGAATTCCCGCGAACAGGCCCTGAATCACCTTCGTCATGTGCGAAATATTCAGGCGGTCCCATTCATCTGTCGGCTGATGGTAGTCGGAATGCAGCGAACCGGCACTGAAGCTGTGCGCAACAATGCCTCGTTCGACAAATGAATAGTTATCACTGCGACTGTACAGCATTTCACCCACATCCTGCCGATTGAAGACCTCCACACCGACTCTTCGCGCACCAGCGTCCATCACCGATCCCAGACGGGAGTGCTTCCAACCGGTCATCCAGATCTTTTCGTGAGCATCCGCTTCCGGTCGGCCAATCATTTCGATGTTGATGTTGGCGTAGATATCCTGCAGCGGCCACAGCGGGGCCTTTACAAACGCTCGCGATCCCATCAGCCCCTTTTCTTCGCCCCAGAATGTCATGAAGATGATGGAACGTCGAGGACGTTGCTTCAGCTGAGCAAACGCTTCGGCCAGCGCAAGGACTGCCGTCACCCCCGTGGCGTTGTCATCAGCTCCGTTATTGATTCGATCCGGGCCGAATTCAAGACGTCCGATATGGTCCAGGTGAGCGGTCACCACGACGGCCGACTTCGACAGTTCGGCGTCGCTGCCCCGCAGAATACCGACCACATTCCGAACAGGCCGGTCCTGCTGACTCAATGCCGAAGCGGTCAATGTGACGGGACCAGCCTGCAGAGGTTGGTCTTCATCAACCAGAAGAATGCAGCCGTCCGAACAAAGTTCCGGCTTTGAGATCAGTTCCTGCCGACGAAGCCGGTCCACAAGCTCGGGCCAGTCGCTGTCTGCAGGGCATTTCATCAATACAGCCGCCGCGCCGGCGGATACCAGTGGTCTTGTCTGACGCACACAGAATCTCAGAAACTGTTCCGGACGGTTTCGAGCCGCAGGTGGTACGTCCGGCGCTTCGATCACGACGAATGAAGGATGCTTGTTTCGCTCATCGGCCGATATTGCTTCAGCAGCGTTGCGTCCGCGAAGTTCGTGTTCCACATACACACGCCCTGACACCTTCTCAAGCGGCGTCAGCCCCGGAATAACGGCTCGAACAGGAATCGATGTGCCGTCCTGCTTCACCATCACCGCACCGGCGTCGGCCGTGGAAATTGTCGTCAGCTGTTCCGTTTGAAAATACGACTGATCCGCCGCCAGCGGCTCCAGTCCGGCTCCCTGAAAACGAGCGGCGACATAGCTGCACGCGATGTCCAGTTCTCGTGACGGTGTGTCTCGGCCTGCCATTTCGTCGGAAGCAAGAAAGGCTACTGTCGCCAGCACCGATCCGGGTTGAATGGACTGCAGCGCCGCCGTCTCATCCGCAGTCAATGCTGCAACCGGAATTGCCGGCTGACCAATACATTGAACGCCGAATGCGATGATCAGAATACCTGCCGCTGCCGTACAGAGGAATGTCGAGTGAACGAAAGAACGTTGCATAGATCATCCGAATTGAGATGGTGCTTCGCCTGCCCCGGATCATGAACTCCGGCAAGGCGATCAGATTTTAACTGGCCAGTGCCCGGTCGTCTTTTGGAGTGCGGCGACTTGTCGCCGCTTTGGCTTTGATTCAACACGTCGAGT
>JAGQPY010000209.1 GCA_020426485.1 Planctomycetaceae bacterium | reverse complement strand
TGGACATCTGGCGTCCGATGCTGGGAGCAGACCAGACGCCTCGACCAGAGCTGTTCGCGAAGGATGGTCTGCATCTGAATGAAGAGGGCTACAAAGTCTGGGCGTCGGTTGTTGGCAGCATCGTGCAGCCGTTGAACAACTGATATTTCAAGCCATGAACATTCATGTTCCGGCCAGACGGCTTCCTGGTTGAGTCGACAACGGAAAGGCTTTGGGGAATGTATCTTCGGACATGTTTCGCGGCGTTGGGGGTGCTGTTGCAGGTGGCGACGCCCGTCTGCGCTCAGCAGGTTTCTACAGTCTTTGGTCGGTTCACGGACCATGCCGACAATCCCGTTTTCGAAGCGGAGCCGGGACAGTGGGACAGTCTGATTCGTGAACGTGGCTGGATCATGCGAGATGCCGACGGGACCTATCGACTTTGGTATACCGGCTATAATCCGGACCAGCAGCCGCTCACGATGAAGCTGGGTTATGCGACGTCCACGGATGGTCTGCACTGGCAGCGTTCGCCAAAGAATCCAATCTTTGACGACGTCTGGGTGGAAGACATGATGGTCGTGCAGCACGACGGTCGGTATTACATGTTTTCGGAAGGAGCCATGGATCAGGCTCAACTGCTGACATCACCGGACGGATTACACTGGACTCGGGTTGGTTCACTGGACGTTCGGCTGACCAACGGAATGAAGATTCCGGATGGACCGTACGGAACTCCAACAGCTCTGGTGAAGGATGGTGTGTGGTATCTGTTCTACGAACGGCGCGACCTTGGAGTGTGGTTGGCCACATCGCGCGATTTGAAAGTGTGGACCAACGTTTCTGATGATCCGGTGCTGAGTCCCGGGCCGGAGGCCTATGATCACCTCATGATCGCGATGAATCAGGTGATTCACTTTCAGGGGCGCTACTACGCCGTCATGCACGGAACGGGGACACCGCAAAAGCCTCGCCAATGGTGCACGTATCTGGCTTCTTCCGACGATCTGCTTCACTGGGAGAAACTGCCCGCTGGTCCGCTGCTGCCCGTGGAATGGAATCGCTCCAGCGGTCAACTGGTTCACGACGGCGAACGCTTTCGACTTTACACTCACCACAGCCGACTGGACGTCCACTTTTCGGACCAGAAGTCATCGGAACCGTAAGCGACGGCACTGCGTAAGACGTTCGTCCCCACGGCGCAGCTTTCGGCTGGCGCAGATCCAATGCCTTCGCGCGCGAAGACAGCCGCTGTTTGGGCAGCGGCTGTCGATCCGGAGATTCACGTCTGAGCCTGCAACGATGTCTTCCTGGTCGGAGCGACCAGTGGGAGCGGTTCGGCGATTGCGGCTTGCTGCCTCAATCGCCTGACCACGCCATCAGGTCAAGGGCATTGCCCTTGTTAGTCTTCTTCCATGATCAGTCGAGCGGGTGGAACCTGTCCGGCCAGGACAGAGAAGGCGGCTCGCAGGCTGCTTTCCATGTCTTCGGTGGATGTTCCGGAAGCGATGTGAACATATTCACCGCCGCTGAGTTCCGCAATGGCTGACATCAGAGAAGTGTCGGCTCCGTCACCCAGCGAAATCGCGTGGATGATGTAGCCGGCGTCCACGGCTTCCTTGGCTTTCACAAAGGAATGCAGGGCAGCTCGCCAGTTTCCGTCGCCGTTTCCGCCGCCGGAGTAGTTGGAATCAATCACAAAGTCAGCCGTTCCGTCACCGTCAAAGTCGGTGATGTCGTTCCAGTTCCAGCCCGAAGGCAGGCTGCTGCTGCCGTAGCCGGATGGATACTGATTGGACTGACCGTCGGTCATCAAAAGGATGGCCTTCTGAGCACCATACCGCCCCTGATCATCCAGAAGTTCTTTGGCCCGTTCCAGACCGTATCCGATACCGGTGGAACTGTCATAATGTCCCGGCTGTCGGTGACGCTGAATCGTATCGATGCCGGTGACGTTTTCTGTCAGATATTCGTCTCCCAGATCGACAGTGTCTTCAACACCGTCATCATTCAGACCGGTTTCGATTCGAGCCGTCGTGGCGTAAGTTACCAGGCCCAGGTGGTCGCCATAGCCCAGGTTGTTCAGGAAGTCTGCCAGAGTCGACACGCCTTCCTTCAAAGCATGGTGCGGATAAATGGGGGCTCGCCACAGGTCTTCCGACTGCGAGTTTGATTTTCGCATGTCGACCAGATAATTCATCAGCGTGCGGTAGCCGTACTTTTTGCGATACCCCTGACCGTTCAGGTCAGAGTCGCCGATGACATAGTTGATGTAGCCTTTCCAGAGGCTTTTGCTGGTCGTGGCATTTGGCTTGCCCAACAGGTCTCCGGTGCTGGTGCTGCGGCCCTCCTGCGGAAACGGCACGTATTCTTCAGGAGTGCTGGGTTCGTAGTAAGGGTACGTTGTGTCGGCCACCGTCGACCATGAATCGTAGGTTGAGGAGCGTCGCTTCAACGTTCCCGAATCGTATTTTCGCCAGTAGTAACCGCCCACTTTGCTGGATGTGTAGTGATAATCGCCGGAACCGGAATAGCTCCAGGAATCCCAGTAATTTTCGGCGGGAGTGTAGAGTCCCAGATCTTCCAGTACCGTGTCCGCGTTGGAACTGTTGTTCGTAACTCCGGCCGCGGAATTGATCCCGCCGAAACCGGTAGATGGAAACTTCAGCGTATCCGGATCATCACTGAAGGTCGCTTCCGAATCGACCAGTGCCTGCCAGATGTCATCCAGTCCGCTTTCGACCGTCGGCTTTGTCAGACGGCTGACCGTCGCCGCCATCAACAGGCTGTCGAAGGCCATGGAACCGGAATAGTCCAGTGTGGCGACGATATCGCGAGATTCAATGAAGGCGACGGCGTCTGCGGTGACCGACTGAGTTCGATTGCCTGCGGCACCGGCAAAAATCAGCGGCAGTTTGGCGTCCGGCTGAGAGGCATCATCGTTGGTTTTGCGAATCTCCACCTTCACCATGTTGTACGGCGGTTCGTTCCAGACCTCGGTATACGATACTCCGTCACTGCCCAGAACTCGTCGTCCCAGCGTCACATCCGTCTCCGGATCAAGGTAGAAGCCGTTCATCGCAGCCACGTTTTCTGCCATGGTGCGAGCCGCCGCTGCTGCAATGGCCTGAACGGCGGCAATGTCCGTGGTCCCCTGCTGGCCGGCATTTCGGATGCCGACGACAATTTCCTGAGCAGCCGCCAGAGCCGCCGAGTCCGCAGCGGACTGCATTCGTGTCTTGGTGACGGTAATCATCCCCAGGTCGACAGACATTCCGACGAATGTCATCGCGGCTAACAGACACACGATAGCCAGCACAAAGAACACTCCCTTTCGATGACTGTGCGAAGAATGCCATCCTGCATTCTTTAAAAGGTCTCGTTTCATATGCCCCCAGTGCAAAATGTTGACAGGCCAAGCCGCTGCGCAATGCGCGACCCCGGGCTCAGCGATTCCAGACTCGTACCTTCCGGCATTCTTCCGCTCAGCGCGACGGCTGAGCGAGAGACTGAAACCTTCGTTGAGCAGGCATCAACGAAGCTGGTTTGTCGCCAAATGTTGCGGTGATTGTTTCTACCGGAGAGAAACCGCATCCGCTGCAGTGAAACAGTCGTCTGGTTTTGCCCTGACCTCAGACGGGCTCAACACAGATCTGCTGTCTGTGCAAACTTCTATTGGGACAGACCACCACTTCCAAGTCCGGCACGCATGATCAGGTAGGCCTTCACATTGGTGCCGGACATGTAATTCGTTGGGAACAGACTGATGGATGAATACGGCAGAGTGATCTCCACCTTCATCATCTCCAGTTCGTTGTCTTCATCAGAAATATCAAACGTCTGACCTGCCGAATCCCCGTCCGCATGGACGATGGAAACCGTCAGATCCTGACCCGGCAGGCCGGAAGCGGTCACAAAGTTGCGAATGTCGCGTTCCATTTTGGCGTTGGGTGTATCACCGTCCTCCACAATGTATCGCCAGTCCATATTGGCAATGCGGCCTGCTTCTCGAACTGCGGACTGCAGGATGGTGCTGGCTCGCAGAGCCGTACCCATTTCGATGGTACCCAGCACCAGAATCAGCATCACCGGCAGTACCACGGCCGCTTCCACGACAGCCACGCCGCTGCGACGTGACTCATCTGTGGATCGAACGCAAGATGTTGTGGCAAGACGTTTCATCGGGACACCTATTCCTTCCGCATCACCGACTGACCGTACAGGTTCAATCCGGAAATCCAGCGTGGACCCAGAATTCCGACCTCGTTGTACGGAACCTGAATACGAACCAGAAACAGACTGCGTGGTTCGAGGTCTTCGATGTTGACGTCCGGCAGTGAGTCATAGTCGATCTGACTGGCATTCACAGACATAGAGTCAAACACAGAAGCGTCCTTCACCATGATCACCACGTTTTCCAGGTCTGCATTGATCGCAGAGTTCAGAACGTCGTGAGCCAGCGTTTCCACTTGGGCCGTCGTGGATGATTCCCCAACGCCCAGTCGTGCCGCTCGACGAGCCGCCGAATTCAGCGTATGAATGGTCATGAAGACGTGACCAAACTCGATGAACCCAAAGATAAAGGTGAAAAAGATCGGCAGTACCACAGCGGTTTCCACAATTGCGGTACCGCGGCGGTCAGAACGACCTGATTTTTTTCGCAGAAGTCTCATGGTTTTCTCTGCCGTTCTGGATGACAGCTCTGCAGGAACAGTCTTCCTGTCTCCTGAAGTCCGATTGCGCGAATCACAGAGTTCCGCAATCGCTCTGAATCCCTGGTGGTCTCGGTTGACTCCGGAGAACACGTTCTCGCGTCCTCTCACACATTTGTCCGGATTCCGAGGCGCCATCGGGGCTCTTCTGCGGGAAGCCTAGCTTCTGTTGCTCCAACAATTGCATCGACTTTGTTTTGATCCCTCAGAGACCAGGTGAACGTGTTGCCCCGGCGCATCGGGGCCTGTTGACTGTCCGCAACAGAACCGGATAACTGTTACAAACGGCCCATCAAAGAGCGGTTTTTGTCTCTGAACTTGGCGTCATCGAAGCTTTCGTGCGTCCGGTGGCCGGAAGGTTGTGCCGGTTGATCCGGAACTCCGGCGAGTATCGATCGCAACAGCGCGCTGCCATTTGTTTTGACAGGATTCAACAGTCGCACGTGATCACCAGCAACTGCGAGTTCACCACCTTCAGACGCGGCCAACGCAGGACTTCACCAGAGGTCTGAGAGCGACGGCGGAAGGTCGGCACCCGAAATGAAAAGGCCAGCTGCCGCGAAGTCGAATTCGCAACAGCTGGCACCTTGAGTGTCGAAAGATTGTCAGCCTTAAAGCTGAGGACGCCTCCAATACATTGAAACCCGCTCGATCACACAAACCTGCATCCGGAGAGGATGCATCGACGGTGCATCAGTTGTCGTAGTCGATCTCAATGACATTGTTTCGGGAGACCAGATCGATTTCGTAACGACCAAAGTCCAGACGGACTTTGGTACCGCAGGGAGAAATCTTCACCTTCTGAGGAGGACATGGCGGGGCGAATACCTGAACGAAAACCACAGGTGCATTGGCGCAGGTCGCGTGGGGGTCTCGAACGGCGACCACGGTCGGGATAGCTCCCGGAGCGATCTCGTCTTCGTCCTTGACCACCACACAGGTTTCCAGAGGCACCGGACAGGTGACGATGTCGCCGATATGATGGACAGCAGGGTAAGGGTTCACGACAACCGGCGCTGGTGGAAGGACGGGAATGGGTGGTCCGGCGGTTCGGACTGGAACGCCGACTCGCACAGGGCCGGTTCCGATGCTGACGGAGAACGATGTTCCGGAACGGCGGGCGACAACCGGGGCACGTCGTCCCGAAAATGCGGGACTTCCATGTCCATGGTCGTGATGATCATCATGTCGGTCGTTGGAGCGAAATCCCGTGCGATGGATGTCTCGCCCGTGGTTGTTGCGAACCGGAACATACCGCGGCGATGGCGAATTCAATGCTCGAAAGAAGTCGACAATATCATTGGCCGAGGCACTTGCGGAAATGGTTGTCGAGGAGATGACAACGGCGGAGAAAATCAGAAATCGGTTCATGACAAAGCCCTTTCGTCTTGAGCTGGATTCGTCGGATGAGTCAGAGGACAACAACCTGTAGATCAATCCGCGTGCCAATACCGCAGAATATGCAAAACCCTGCAATTCACGGCACAAACGGCTGACAGGCCGCAGGAGAGTCCGATTTGGCTGACATCAAACGGACACGCAGCGCATTCAGATCGATTTGTCCGCAATTGCTCCTCGATTGGCTTGCCGGGATGCCGCCGTCGTTCGAAGGACAGAACGGCCTGAAATTGTCGTGAGCCTGAGGCCCTTCACATCCTTCAATTTCCAAAGCAGATCGTGAATACTGCCGCTGGATTGGACGTTCATGATTCCGCAACCCGAAAGGTGAAACACCCATGCGCCGATTTCTTGTGCTGTCTGTCTGTGTGGCCATTCTGACCGGAGTCGCATTCGGTGAGGAGAAGACTCGCGAACAGAAAGTTCGTGAAGACAAAGATCGAGTGAGTCGTGATGGCTTCTGGATCTACAACGATCTGCCTGCCGCCTTTGAGAAAGCTCGCGAGACCGGGAAGCCTCTGCTGGTGGCATTGAGATGCATTCCATGCGAAGAGTGTGTCAAACTGGATGATCACCTGGTTGACACTGATCCCGTGATTCGACCTTTGCTGGAGAAGTTTGTCTGTGTTCGAGTTGTGTCGACGAACGGGCTGGATCTGTCGTTGTTCCAGTACGACACGGATCAGTCGTTCGCCATGTTCATGCTGAATGCCGACCGCACGATCTACGGACGATTCGGAACGCGATCTCACCGCACAGAATGGCTCGGCGATGTCAGCCTCAAGGGACTTGGCAAAGCACTTCAAGGCGCGCTGGATCTGCATGCGAAGTATCCGGCCAATCGAGATTCTCTGGCGGGTAAAACAGGAGCACCCCTGGAATTCGGTTCACCGGAAAAGTACCCCGCGCTTTCGGATCGATTTACTGACCGTCTGAACTATCAGGGCGAAGTCGTGAAAAGCTGTATTCATTGCCACCAGATCGGCGATGCTCGGCGGGATTACTATCGCAGCAAGGGACAGGCGATTCCCGAGAAACTTCTGTATCCTTTTCCTCACCCGCGTTCCCAGGGACTGATCTGCGATCCGCAGGAAATGGCCACTTTGCTGGATGTAACGCCCGATTCTGTCGCCGCTCGATCGGGTTTTCAGAAGGGTGATCGCATCCTGTCACTCAACCAGCAACCGCTGCTGTCGATGGCGGATCTGCAGTGGGTTCTGAACGAAGCCGATCCGGACGGAGCGAAACTGCCCGCGGTCGTTGATCGAAAGGGAAAGACCATCGAAGTGGTTCTGTCATTGCCCCGCGGCTGGCGAGCCAGTGACGACATCGACTGGCGAGCGTCATCGTGGGGTCTTCGTCGAATGGTTACCGGCGGGCTGAAGCTGGCTCCGGCCGACGACGCGACTCGTCAACGGTTGAAGCTTTCCGGCGACCAGATGGCACTGAAGGTGGAACATGTCGGGCAGTACGGCAAACATGCAGTCGCCAAAAAGGCGGGCTTCCAGAAGGACGACATTATCGTGTCGTTTGACGGACAGGATGACCTGACAACGTCTTCAAAACTGCTGGCGTATGGTGCCACTGCGACCAGGCCGGGGCAGCGTATCGCGGTGACGGTTCTGCGAAACGGAAAACGCATGGAAAAGCAACTGCCGATGCAGGACTGACCTATTCGTGCCGTGATCTCACGGCAGCATTCCCTTCAGATAAACGCAAAACGGCAGACGGGAATTCCGCCTGCCGTTTTGTGATTCATCGTTTGGCCTGGCTGGTTTGTCAGGCAGGAGATACTCAACCCGCGGTGTTGAAGACACCGTGGCTGATCACAACACTATTCGGCTTCCGGACGTCGTCGGCCTTCGCCTTCGCCATCGCGTCCACGGCCTTCGCCGCCACGACCACGACCTTCGCCGTCTCCGCCGCGACCGAATCCACCGCGACCGCCTTCACCCTGAAATCGGCGAGCCATCGCTTCCAGTTCCGCTTTGTCAACGGCCTTGTCGTCGTTGGTGTCGACATCCGCCAGCCGCTCGCGCATCCGTTCCGGAATCTCGTCGCCGGTCAGTTTCCCGTCCTTGTCAGCGTCGAATCGCTCCAGCATTCCGTCAGCCATGTTGCCGCCACCGAATCCCGGTCCACCACCGGGACCACCGAAACCGCGTCCACCTTCGCGATCACCAAATTCCGGACGCAGTTCTTCGCGATCCAGTCGACCGTCTTTGTTGCGGTCGAGTTTCTTCAGTGCGGCCGTGGCATTGTTGATCTCGTCGGCAGAAATTTCGCCGTCGCCGTTGGCATCCAAAGCCATCATGACGGGAAACGGCGGCATCCGACCGGGACCGCCGAAGCCTGGTCCACCGGGCCCCATTCCCGGACCACCGAATCCACGACCACCTTCACGTCCGCGATCTCCACCTTCTCGGTCTCCGCCGCGACCTCGATCACCTTCGCCTCTTCCACCTTCGCCGCGACCACGTTCATCGCCTTCTCGACCGCGAAAATCCTGAGCGATCTCGTCGCGAGTCAGAAAGCCGTCTTCGTTCTTGTCGGCGCGAGCAAACATGCTTTGCAGTCGCTCGGGAACTTCTTCTTTTGAAAGTTTGTCGTCTTTGTTTTCGTCAAAGTTGAACATGCGATCCACCATGGCCTGTGGACCACCTTCACGTCCCGGACCGCGATCTCCACCGCGTTCCGGAGGTTGAGCAACGGCCAGCGATGCGGAAAACAGGGCTGCTGCAGTCAATGATTTCTTCAACATCTGTCAACTCCTTAAGTTCGTGGTCTCAGTGTGAAACCGCTTTTGATTTGTCGCCCAATGAAACATGGTGGGCAGATTCTGTACTGCCACCGGTTGAAGTCAGAAGCCGGAAACGAGGAGCGGTCGAATTGATCTATCTGTCACAGGACTCCGTGTCCGACTGTCTCCGGCACACTGTTGTGCCTTCACTCTGGATCAAACCCAGGACTCCCGGCCAGTAGTCGCCGATTCACGATAAAATCGAAAACTTTCCACCGCTCCGGCAGGTTGGGGATCTTCCTGTGAACTGTCCTC
>JAGQPY010000208.1 GCA_020426485.1 Planctomycetaceae bacterium | reverse complement strand
CAACTTCGCCTGCGGCATCGGGTTAAACCCTCAGAATCTCTTCACGGCGTTGGGCGATGCCCTTGTCAGGCCAGGACTTCTTTGACGACGTTTCCGGCCAGACCGGTCAGCCGATAATCTCGACCGCTGAAGTGATAGGTCAGCTTCGTGTGATCGAAACCCAACAGATGCATGATGGTGGCATGGAAGTCGTGGATGTGCACCGGGCTGTCGACGATTTTTTCACCCACGTCATCGGTCGCTCCATGCACGTAGCCACCTTTTACGCCACCGCCCGCCATCCAGCAGGTGAAGGCATCTTTGTAGTGGTCTCGTCCGTCCATCTGAGTCTTTTTGGCGGACGGCGTTCGACCGAATTCAGTACACCAGACAACCAGTGTTTCTTCCAGCATTCCGCGCTGTCGCAGGTCCTGCAACAAGCCAGCGATGCCCTTGTCGACGTTGGCAGCCAATCGAGCGTACCCTTTCATGTTGCTGTGAGCATCCCAGTTCCCCTTATCCACCACCTCGATAAAACGGACTCCCCGTTCGCTCATTCGTCGCGCTGCCAGACACTGCCATCCGAAGCTTTTGCGGTCGTTGCGATCGATGCCATACATACGCAGTGTTTCATCAGACTCATCGGAGAAGTCGAACACTTCGGGAGCTTTCTGCTGAAGTCCGACGGCCGCTTCGAAGGAATACATTCGAGCCGCCAGCGTGGAATCGTCGCTTCGAGCCTGAAGATGGCGAGCGTTAAGCCTTTTCAGCAGATCCAGTTCTCGCGACTGCACACCAGCGGTGCGTGAATCCGGAATCAGATTGGAGATCGGTTCATTTCCGGGAACGATGCGGGTCCCCTGATGATAGGCGGGCAGGAAGTTGCTGTCCCAGGACTGCGCGCCGGCATAGGGAAGTGCTTCCGCGAAAACGACGTGAGACGGAAGATTGGGATTTTCCGTTCCCAGACCGTAACTGACCCACGAACCAATTCCGGGCAAAGCTTCGGCCATGGTGCCGGAATGCATGCTGAGCGTCGCTTCGAAATGATCGCCTTTGTCGCCGTGGATCGATCGAAACAGGCAGATGTCGTCCATGCACCCACCGATATTCGGAAACAGGTCGCTGACCAGCGTTCCCTGACTGCCGCAGCGATGGTGTCCCCATTGACTGGACACGTATACTCGATCACGTCCGGCTGCTTTACCGTGAGCCGCCGTCAGATCGGGCTTGGGGTCAAAGGAATCCACCTGAGACACGCCGCCGGGCATAAACAGAAAGATGACGCGTTTGGCCGCAGGTTCAAAGTGCGGCTGACGTGGCGCCAGCGGATTGACGGTTTCCGACAGCGCCAGCTGTGGCAGCAGCCCGAAAGCTGAACCGGCCGCGGTTGCTCCCAGTGTCCGGGAGATCATCGTTCGGCGATCGATGTGAGAATTCTTCATGGTGCTTACCTTATTCTGTTTTGCTCCAATGACGTTCCGGAGCGTGTGATTCATTGAATTCAAACGAGGACTGTTTGTCCGACAATCTCGAAACATTTCAATCGATATAAAGAAACTCACTGCTGCTGAGAATGACTCGTGCGACAGCGATCCACGCCAGTTTGTCAGCCTCAGGTTCGGGCTGTTTACCTTCCACAAGTTCCTGACGGTAATCGTTCAGAAAGGTCAGGCAGTCTTTGAGTTCTTCGTCGGTCGGCAGACGACTGACCGTCAACCGAAAGCCGTGCTGAATACGCTGAGCATCGTCGCTGGAAAATTCCTTCAGCCGATTGGCAAAGGCTTCTGCCGTTTCGTTGATAAACGGGCTGTTCATCATGTACAGCGCCTGCAGAGCCACGGTGCTTTCGCGGCGGTTATCTGTGGTTTTGTTCGGGTCGGGACCATCAAACAGTGCCAGAAAAGGATGCTTCTGCAGTCGCGTGGTCATCAGGTATACCGAACGGTGACGATGATCAAACGTCTCCATGAAGGGGCGGCCCTGCGAATACTTGAGATCCTTCGTCGCTTTGAACGGATGCCGACCTCCACTGCCGCCTTCCAGCAGGCGGCTGACAGACAGCAGGCTGTCTCGAATCGTTTCCGCATCCATGCGACGTCGACTGAACTTCCAGAGAGAGACGTTTGCTTCGTCTGCTTTTGCGTTCTCCGTACCGCCGGTACTGCTCAACTGGTAAACCGAAGACGTCATTACCTCTTTGTGAAGCTTCTTCAGTGACCAGTTGTTTTCGGTCAGGAATGTGGCCAGCCAGTCGAGGAGTTCGGGATGGCTTGGCTGGGAGCCCTGAAGGCCAAAGTTACTGCTCGATTCGACGATGCCTTTTCCAAAGTGATACTGCCAGACGCGATTGACGATGACTCGTGTTGTCAGCGGATTGCTGTCACTGGCCAGCCATTCCGCAAACTGAAGTCGGCCGCTGCTTCCGGAAGGGATTTCGGGTAAGTCTTTTGAGAGAACCGAAAGAAATCCCCGTTTCGCAACGTCGCCTTTCTGTCCGGGATCACCACCCAGCAGAATGCGGGAATCGCCGCTGAGTTTCTCCTTGTCGCTGACTGCCCATGCTTCCAGGGATTCATAGTCTGCAGGCCACTGCTTAGTCTTTGTCAGCGATACAAAGTACTGTCGGTCCTTCTGATGCTCGGTGCCGGCATGCGGGTACTGAGTGTTGTTGAAATAGCCATGCAGTCCGTAGTAATCATTCAGCGTGACGGGATCGAATTTGTGATGATGACATCGACAACAGCCCAGAGTCAGTCCCAGCACGGACTTGCCGATAGTGTCAATGGTGTCGTCAATGATCAGATTCATTTCGGCAAAAGCGGAATTGCCGAACCGGCGACTCAGCGCGATGTAGCCGGTGGCAATGATCTGGTCATTGGCACGTGGAGAATCCGGATTGTCTGCCGCCATCAGATCGCCGGCGATCTGCTCCTTCAGAAACTGATTGTATGGGAGATCATCATTGAACGAGCGAATGACGTAGTCGCGATAGTAACGAGCTTCGGGAATCGGCGTGTCTGTTCCGTCGCCGCTGGTATCCGCGTAACGAGCCTGATCCAGCCAGTGTCGTCCCCATCGTTCACCATAGGCAGGACTGGCCAGCAGACGGTCAATGACCTTTGCGAAAGCATCCGGAGACTCGTCTGCGACAAAGGCATCGACATCTTCAATCGCGGGTGGAAGTCCGATCAGGTCGAATGTAGCACGACGGATCAGTGTCCGGCGGTCGGCCTGATCAACCGGCGTGACACCACGTGCGGCGTGACCGGCGGAAACAAAGAAATCGATGGGAGTTCGACACCAATCCGAGTTGGCGACCTCAGGGACATCGACCCTGCGAACCGGTTGGAAAGCCCAGTGAGAAGCACGGTCAGTTGCCGTCGCCCAGGCCGCATTGCTTTCCGGCCAGGTCGCCCCGTCAGCGATCCACTTTTTCAGGTCAGCGATTTCCTGTTCCGTCAATCGTTCCTCCGGAGGCATCTGCAGATCTGCGTCCTCCGTCAGAACTCGTTCCAGCAGCAAGCCCGCATCAGGATTCTCCGGAAGAATCGCTGGCCCCCCCATTCCTCCCTTTTTCAGAGAATTCAGATTGTCAACCCGAAGATCTCCTTCGGGCGTGTCACCTGTGTGGCATTCCGCACACTTCTGCACAAGTAGCGGGCGAATTCGCGTCTCAAAAAAATCCGTGCGATCATCGGCAGCAGTCGAGCCAACGAACAGCAAACAGGAACACGCAGTGAAGACCGAAGTGAGCAAAACGCTTCGAACACAAGCGCACGCGCCACCCGGGGGATGGAGTTGTTGAGTCATGATCTGGGCGGAAATTCAGTGGGTGTGAGAAACGAGGCGGGAGCTGATTACGGGAAGATTTGTTGCAACCAGCGGAAGGATTTGAGGAGGGAGACCTGCAGTTATAAGGAACCCGGCAGCCGAATGCCACTATTTCCCGCGGCTGCCGGGAACCTACCCTGGAGATCATAAGAAGCAACGTGCATTTGCAGTGCCAGAGGCTTCGTGCACAGCAACGCTTTCTCGGAAGACGACCGACGTCATCTGAATCTGATTGATTCGACGCCGCCTGAAACCAATATCTGCTGTTTCCGTGCGACAAGTTCAGGCGGACAGCAGATCGAAGGACTGGGGCAACCCGGTAATCTTTAGGGAATTCACTGACTTCATCGAAAAACCCGCAGAAGTGCATTCCTGTGACGTTGAATTCGGCAATTGATGCCGATTGCGCGGCGTCCACTGCAGGAACTCCGTCGCCAGGTCACGCTGTTCGTCAAGAATCCCCTCCCGATTCAGGTGCCTTCATGTTATAGGTCTTTATGCAGTGAAAGAATTCATGGTGATCCTGCGACACGTACCTGCCGGAAGGATGTCGGGCAGGTGCAATCCTGTATTCACCGCAAGGAATCAGTTCGGATGAAAGTGGCGCTGACGCTGCTTTGGAGCAACGAGTTATGAAGCGATATGGCCTGACACTCCTGATGATTCTGCTGACCTGGACTTCGACAGAGGCACAGGTTCGCCAGTTTCCATATGAGGCTCGTGTGGTTGCGGAACAGACCTACGCTCGCAGCGGTGGAGGCGATGCTTTCTATCCAACGATATCGTTGCCGGTGGGAACCACTGTCAGAGTTCATCGACACGATCCGGGCGGGTGGTACATGATCGATCCACCGGAAGGCAGTTTCAGCTGGGTCCCGGAGAAGTTTGTCAAACGGATTTCCGTCGATGAAGGTGAAGTGATTGAAGGCGACGCCGTTGTTTTTGTGGGCAGCGCTTTTGGGGACGAAACGTCCGTGTGGCAGAGAAAGCTGCTCGCAGGAGAAAACGTCCGCATCCTTGGCGAAAAGCAGGTCGACACGCTTTCCGGCCTGAAAGCAATGCTGAAGATCGCTCCTCCGGCCCGTGAATATCGCTGGGTGCAGGGAACAGCCGTTGTACCCGTTGCCGAAGCTGCTCGTATGCAGCGAGATCAGGATCCGTATGCTGTTCCTTCCCATCTGGTTCAGCGCAGTCCCAGTCCCGTGGACGGAGAAAGCGGCGTTACAACTTTGCCGGCCCCCGGCCCGGAACAGCAGCGAGATGCCAATGGCAAAGCGGCCTCGCAGTCGCCGTATTCGCCCAGTCAGCAGATGGTTCGACTGCAGCAGATTCGTCAGGAGCAGCGGGACCTTCAGCTGCTGGACCAGCGGTTTCGCAGCATGATTCTTTCCGATCCGTCAGGCTGGGATCTTCAGGAAATGGAGACCGCTTATCAGGAACTTCAGCAGCGTGCGAACTATAAGCCGGTTGCGGCTCAGATTGATCTTCGGTACCCGGCCATTCAGCGTTACCGTCAGAGAAAAGCGGAGTACGACGATCTGAAACGATTGACGTCTCAAACAGAACGGCGCGATGCGGAGCTGCTGGCGCAGCAGTTTGGATTGCCCACTTCTGAGCCGCCAACAACCTTCCCCACCGATCCGGCTCTGATTTCACCACCGGAAGGCAGCCTTGTTCCGTCGCCGGTCGTTTTCGATGGAGCACAGAGCCCGCTGATGATCGCGGACTCCGGTTTGCAGATGACGCCCCCTGTCAGCACGGAAACAGGCATTCTGCTTTCCGGAGGTGTGGCCGACGGCAAAACCGCCAGTCAGATTCCTGCCAACAGTCCCTACGTAGGTGCAGGCATTGTCCGCCGAACACAGACTCAGGATGCAGAAAAGTATGTCCTGATGTCGCCCGGCGGAAAAGTTCTGGCAACGCTGAGAGCAGAGTCTGCTGATGTCAATCTTGCGGAGCAGGTCGGGAAGTCGGTTGGACTTCAGGGTAAACGCTGGTTTGACGATGCTGTCGGCACGGACGTTATCGAAGTCAGTGGCCTGGAAGCGGTTCGGTTACGCTGAATTGGCACTGAATTTTTCCGACAACCTGGTCGGACACATCGAAGCGACGTATTGATCAGCGAGGTGTGTGTTACGATTCGCCCAGAAAATGCCGTACCCCTTCGATGACTCCACTGGTGGCATATCGTTGGGCAATAAACAGTCGATTATTCCACCCCTTCTTTTGGTGCAATGATCGAACTGCCGACTTCAGTTCCTCCGGAGCGTTGCCCACAACTACGCTGCGAAATCCAGCCGTCAGCGCAGCCATGTCATTGCCGGAGTCTCCACAGAAAATGATCGACGAAGAGGGAAGCTCGTTCTTTCGCGCGAGGTAATCCAGAGCGAACGCTTTGGAGACCCCCAAGGGCAGCACATCGATTAAGCCTTGGCCATTGAACGGGTCAACACTGGAAATGACCGACCACTTGGAATCCGCGCGAGTCAATCGATGCACGATTACATCGACGATTGGAGTCAACTGCTTCCTTTCGCAGTAAAAGCTGACCTTAAACGGCCCCTGCTTTTCGGGTTCCTGTGGTTGCAGCCCGCGGATGTCAAAACAGAGTTCACGGACCGTTTCCACGGTCTGATCCGCAACGATCGAATGAAGATGGCAGGCGTAGTGGGGCCAGTCCTCGAAACCGCCTCGTGACTTCCGGTATTGCAGAATTGTGGTGCCCACGTCGCAGACCAAAAACTCCGGGACCGGCAGATTAAATTCCCGGATCGCCTGTTCGACGGATTTTCGGTGTCTTCCTGTGACGTATGCCAGACGAATCTCGCGGCACTGAATCAGATCTTTCAGCAACTGAAGGTCTTCAGTGTTTTCTGATTTCGCTTCCGGAAGCGGAATCAGAGTTCCGTCCATATCCGTCGCAAGCATCGAAACCGTCATCAGGATTCACACAACTCCATCTCGCAGGCGCTGTGGCCCTGGCCGCAGCGATATCAGCAGTCAACTTCTTGGGCAGGGCGGAATCAGTTCCAACAACGCAGAGTCCGGCGTACACCTCACAGCAGCCTGTATCGGAAAGGCTCAGAGCTTTCTGTGTCGAACAAGATAGTCGACCAGCTTCTCTTCCAGCGGCGGTGATCTGAGTCCAACCTCTTTTGCTTCTCTAACAGCATAGTCAGGCGCCATTCGGCCATTGTAGATTCGGTGGATGGCCCAGACCGCACCAACTCGATTCGCACTCTTGCAATGAAGCAGCGTTTTATTCTGCGGTCCGGTCTTCCGCAGCGTGTCTCTGATCTTCTCAAACACTTCGTCTGTCAGTGAATCCGGTCCGGCGACAGGAATGGAAATGAACTCCATTCCGGCCGCTTCCACGACCTCTCGTTCGTTCCAATCCAGTTCACTGTCGGGGCGAAGTGTAATAACCGTCCTGATACCTTTCTGAGCCAGAAGGCGAAGATCTTCAGCAGAGGGCTGCCCCGACAGCAGGACATCGCCGCACTGATGCAGATTGGGAATGTCCCCGATCGATACATCTTCCAGTGGCGAGTTCTGATCGCGAACACCAGCCATCTTCCATCCTCCCTGAGGCTCTACCTTTTCGGCACCGTCCGGGATCTTTGCGTCCTGAGATTTAATGATCGGAAGATCGTCGGACAGCCGCTTCAGTTTCATGTTCCGATAGCAGATTTCCATGGGTGGACCGACGTGAACCTGGACTCCCAGGACTCCGGAGAGTGAGCGATTCTGTTCATCCAGGTCGATCACATCCACGGTCTGGACACCATCAATCCAGTGTCTGTGATGATTACCCTCTACGAGAACACGAAAATGGTGCCACTCACCCGGCGCGAAATGCTTCACTTCAAACGTACCGGTGATCCATGGCTGGCCCGCCGGATCAATCACCACCTGTTGCCCTGCGTGAGCGAGAATGCGACGACCACGCTCCTCATACAGCATGCCGTTATAGACATCTCGATTTGAAACAACATCACACTGATACCCTGTGACGACGAACGGCCCAAGATCCGGACGATCCTGACTACGGTATTGAAGACCGCTGTTGCCCCCCTCTGTCACCCGCACGTCGACCTGTAGCTCAAAATTGGCCACCGGAGGAATATCGGCCACAATGAACCGGTTAGCCTTCAATGTTCCGTCGGCTTTGCCGATCAACACACCGTTTTCAACGGTCCACGAATCCAAATCACCGCGCCATCCATCAAGGGAGTCGTTCTGAATCAGTGGAACAAAGTCATCCTGCGCAATTGCTGATGAACCTGGCACGGCAAAACAAAAGAGGCACACCGGAATGAAACGCGAGATGGCTGGCATAAATCGCTGTCCTGCTCGACTGAGTTTGAATGTCTCCCGGAAAAGCGGGAGACGATATGACTGACGTCGATCAGACGTCATAAAGCGGGGTTCCGAAATGCAGGAACACTCTAGCATTCTGGTCCACGATGGACGTCAAGGCAATCGTCAAGATCAGCGCGGACATCCAAGGACGCGTATTGACCCCAAGGTCACCCTGCTGAAAGCAGTCAGACCAACAGACCTGCGCCGCCAGAAGAACCAGTATCGGCTGCTGACAAAGACAACCCGGAGCGGTTCGCTAACAGGGTATCCCCGTGCTGCCTGCAGCTTCAGGGAAAATTGAACTCTGCGATCACCTCGGGGATGCGGTAGCCCGGGAAAAGCGAGAGACGCTCATCGAAAAGAGGTCAGCGTGAGGATCAGAATCGAGGGAACTCACCGGATCTGAAGCTCAGGAAGCTCTTCCGGGGGGCTTCGAGTGTCACGTTATGGTCGTGACGAACACCAGACACATTGCCGCTTACTTCAGGCCTGTTGCCTTGCCACGTACAGCTTCTGAATATCTTCCAGCGTGACGGTGATGATTCTGGCAAACCCGGTATGGGTGCGGTCGTAGGTAATGTTCGATGCCAGCTCGGGGTGTTGATGGATCTCTCGCGAAACCCAGCGTCGGTCTTCCGGCGACAGGTCACCAACCGTGGAATCCCACAGAGTCCGGGTTTCCATGACAAGCGAATCAACTCGCGGATCGTATTTTCCGGCCATTAAAATCTCCTGCCAAACAAACAGGGCTGTGATTCTGTCGGCGTCACACTTCGGTCTGTACGAGATACCTGATGCTGAGTGACTGTTCAGGAATCATTTCAGGTCTTCACCGACGGTACCTGAACCTGCCAAACATCACCTGCATAAGATCCGCACTGTTGTTTGTCAGCGATCAAAATCCGGTTTGATCCAAGCCTGTATGACGGACTTCCAGTCCGTTGCTTACATGTTCGATCAACGGACTGGAAGTCCGTCGTACCCTAAAATTGAAATCTAAC
>JAGQPY010000207.1 GCA_020426485.1 Planctomycetaceae bacterium | reverse complement strand
GGTTGAAGCTTTCCGCGTCATTTCGCTTTCTACGCCATCAGGTCAAGGGTACCGCCCTTGTTCAGAAGCAGCAATCCCCCTCGCGATACTCACAATGCCGGGAAGGGGGACACATAGTCGGAACTGTCCGAACTCCCTGAACACCCGAAAGCCAGCCGATCTCGCGGTTCCAATCAGTCTCGACGCAGCACGCACACAAGTCAGACGGTCTGCCCGCAGATGCCTCGCTACCAATCAGGCGGCGTCTGTCTGTCCGCGTTTACGATTCCGAGTCAGTTTCTGACGCAGGCGCTGCATTCCTCGCAACCACTGATCATAGTCGTTCGTTTTGCGAGCAAAATACTCCGCCACTTCGGGATGTGGCAGAATGAGGAACCGTTCGGTCTTCATTCCCTCGACCACAGCATCCGCCACGTCGTCGGGAGTGATGATGTGCAAATGAAGATAGCGATGAATCGGATCTTCATCGTCGATCATGTCCGTTTTCACGCCCAGCGGACAGACGCACGACACACGAATGCCTTCACGTCCGTAACAAACGGAAAGCCATTCCGCGAGAGCCACGTCGGCATGCTTTGTGACGGAATACGACGCGGAACCGATTTCCGTCAGAACACCGGCCGCCGACGCCACGTGAATCAGATATCCGCCGCCCTGTTCCAGCATCTGCGGAATCACCTTCCGCGCCGCGAACAGTCGGGACATCACGTTGACGTCCCAGATCCGCTGCCAGTCTTCGTTGGAACTTTCGAGACCACCTTTGACAGTAATCCCGGCATTCGAACAGAACACATCCACTCGGCCGAACTGCTTCAGAGTCAAATCCACCACAGCCGCAATGTCGTCTTCGCAACCGACATTGCATCTCACGGCCACGCCATCGATTTCTTCAGCGACAACTCGCGCGGCGTTTTCGTCAATATCGGCCACAACAATCTTCGCTGCGCCTTCGCGATGAAATCGGCGACACAGTGCCGCTCCAATTCCGTTGCCGCCTCCGGTGACAATGACGACCTTGTTCGTCAGTTCCATCTCAACAGGCTCCTCCCTGAGCAACTGATTACCACATCTAACAGGTTCAACCTCAGTGCGTCTCAAACTCCGGTCGACACCTGATGCTGCCGCCGATTCGGCGACCACCTATCCTCCGGTCCTTCGGTTCGTCACAGTCGGGCGCTGGGTTGGAGTTTGGGGCATGTTCTTTACGCCGGCCGTCAGGACCTTCTTTGCTCTTGGCGTCGAAGTCGGTGCGGCCCCCAGATCCTTCGTGGCTTCTCTTCGCCGCGCGGTTTCTGCCAGTTTCTTCTGAGCGACTCGTTTTTCTCGGTCTTTCTGCTTCTGCTGCTTCTTCTTGGACACCGTTGAAAACTCCGCGAATAGTTTTGATACGCCGCCGGAGAACCTCACTTCAGAGTCCCGGCTGACTTCCACAGCACGAATCGTAGTGCCTGCAGCGAAAAGTGCGAGACCAATCGATTTTCGTCGATCACTGCGTTTTCCCGGTCACTGTTATTTGCCGGTCACCGTCTCCGATCCGGTTCGACGCACCATCAACGACCAACGGCCCTCGCGCGCTCAACGTTTTCACGGGGAAACGGAGGCACTTTGATCAGAGTCACGATGCCTCGTCTGCTGACGAATTCTGCGGAACGTCGTCCCCTGGTTCGCTGTGGAAGGACTCCGGATTGGATTCCGCAGATGGCTGGAACTGAGGCTGTTCCTGAGTTGTCCACCGGAGCAGCAGGGGAAGCAGCACCAGATCTCCAAAGATTCCGCCTACCATCGACAGGCTGAGCAACGCGCCAAAATAGATCAGCGGAACAAATCGCGACGCCGTCAGCACCGTGAAACCGGCAATCAGCGCCAGGTAAGCAAACACCAAAGCTCGACCAGCTCCGCCGTGAGCAACCTGCAGAGCATCCGTCACACGCATATTCCGTCGCGCGCGTTCGAAGGCCGTGATGTAGTGAATTGTGGAATCAACGGTGATCCCCATCGACACACTTGTAATCATTGCGGTGCCAATATTGACCGGGCTGCCCATCCAGCCAAGTAACCCCATCAGAACTGCCACGGGAAAAATGTTCGGCAACAGTGACAGAATTCCAATTCGCAGACTTCCAAAAGCGACTGTCATACAAATCAGAATACCGACCGTCGCGACAACAAAGCTGTGTAACTGATCCTCCAGCAGGCTGAGAATTAACTCCGCCAGCATGATGAACATTCCGGACGTTGTCGGGTTGGCGGGAGGCTCCGGGTTCAGTTCGCGAAAGAACTCCTCCACCGTTCTGCGAACATCATGAATCTGCTTCAGTTTGCTTTCACTGTTCTGCTGCTCCATCGAGCGTATGACGATCCGCATGCGATGCTGATCTTCGCGATAGAAACTCCGAATCAGGTCCGGCTGTCGTACCTGAATGCGTTCCAGCGCCTTCACCGGGCCCAGAACGCGCGGAGGAAGATCTGTGACGTCTGTCAGTGACAGAACTCGAATGGAATCATCGTCACGAGTAAGACTTCGCAACCGATCCGTCAACCGCTGAATATCTTCCAGAAATCGGTCGGTCAGCTGTTCCGGCGTATCGAAAGCAATCTCCCAGCTTCCCGCACCACCCAGACGTGATTCCACGAACCTCAGAGCCTGAACGATCGTCGACGAATCCTTGAAGTTACGGCTGAAATCAGTTTCGACCTGCAAACGAAAGACACCAGGAACGGCACCAACAAACAGCACCAGACACAGGATTCCGGAGAGGACCGGATGCCGTTCCACCGCACCGCAGGTCTGATGAAGAATCCGGGAAAGCCAGTCCTCCAGCGGAACTTTCGCCGGTAGTCTCAGCCTTGATCCGGATGCAAGAGTCGCCGGAAAGATGACCGCACAACCCACGAGCACAACAGCCGTTCCCAGACACATCATCAGAGCAAAACTGCGAACAGGCGTAATCTGGCTGACAAACAGTGACCCAAATCCCACCGCCGTTGTCACGCATGTCCAGAAAACCGGAGCCGCCATTTCCTTCAGAGTTTCAACCGCGACTGGATGGAACCTGCCGCTGGCAGAATTTTCGTCCACAGGATGTTCAGTACGGAGATCCCTGTAGTGGACAATGACATGCATGCAGGTGGCAATTCCGATCACAGTCACCAACGAACTCAGCATCGAACTCACCATGCTCAGTTCGGCTCCCATCAGATAAAGAGCGGCTCTTGTCGCCACAACCGAACCAAGTACCAGCCCCACCGGCATCAGTGTCCACCGCAGCCCTCGAAACATGACCGTCAGGACGACAGACAGAATGACCAGTGAAACCAGAAACAACTGCTGGCCGTCCTCTTCAACCAGCTGAAACATGTCAAAAACCTGAACAGGTTCCCCCGCGACAGCCACATCCGCCGAAAACGCAGACGCAGTTTTCCGGATCTCTTCGAACGTGACTTCACGACCGACCGCAGAATTCTGTTCCGGAAGGAGTTCCAGCAGAATCCCGGTTGTCTGACCGTCTCTTCCGATCAGAGTCCCTTCGAACAGTCGCAGCATCGCTCGCCGGGAATTCTTGAAGCGAGGAGCAGCGTCAAGGAAATCCGCCAGGTGCTGCGTCTTGCCGGAATTGACGCCCGGAATCTGATTCAGCTTTTCCGCCAGACCACGAATTCGCTCGGCGGCCGTGTCCGAAACCCGAAGAAGAACGTCTTCCTCCAGCACAGCGTTCAATGACGGCGGGTAAGTCTCGCCATCGATGTCAAACAATCGAGGCTCCGTCCAGGCCACGATCACGAATTCATCACCGCCAAAAACCGTTCGACTCTGCTTCAGCATCTGCAGATCGGGATTGTCGTCAGCAAAGAACGACTCAATCCGCTGGTCAAACTCAAGGCGATCTGAAAGCGGTATCGCCGCCAGCACCAGTGCCGCTGCAATGACAAGAAGGACATTTCTGGCGGCAATCAACAGTTTCATAAAAGTTGACGTTCCGTTGATGCAGCAAAAACCAGACGAAACAACAGTCTTTCGGCCGCTGTCGGGGGATCTCGATCTCCAGTCACTGTGTCTGACGAGGTGCCGAGCAGCAGATTGTAGCGATGTCTGCGATTTCTCAAACCGGGCCTCAACTCGGCAGCAGTCCCGACGACCTGAAATCCCCCCACGACGTTTCGATTCATAACTCCGTTTGGTCTCGAAGCGCGGTGACTGGATGTGACACAAAGACTCGTCCGGATTGAACTGCATCCGGTTCAACGCGTGCAACCAGACCGTCGTCCTGCGGTGGGACAGTGAAATCGAAGCAGGGTCAGTCGTCCCCGGACATGCGAACCGGTTTCTGTTCGCCGACAGCCACGAAGTTCTTCAAACGGGGTCCGGCGGAGCGAAGATTTTCGTGACGAATGGTAATCTCGATCGTATCGCAGTATTCCAGAAACGGAACGGCGTGTTTTCGAGTCACCTTCCAGCGGTCCTTAATCTGCGAAACCGACAGTTGTTTTTCGCCGGAGAACAGTTCCGCCAGTTCCGTGCACAGTTCCCGAAAAACAGCGGCAGAAATCAGGAAACCGTTGCCGGCGTCCAGGATCATTCCGGACTGAATACCAAATCGGCACAGCGAATTGACTGCGTCCATTGACACGCCCAGTTCCGCTGCGATCTCCTTCACGGTCGGAGGACTTCGATTGCCGTCGAACATCTGCATGATCTGCTCCAGACGAGCCTGCTGCTTTTTCGACAGGACGGTTCCTTCCCCGGCAGCGGCCATCATCCCCTTCAGCTGCACAATCCTGCCCGATGCCATCATCGACTCAACAATCCAGTCAACAACAGCGGAAGATGCCAGACGCCGCGCTGCCTCAAGAACGGCCTCTCGAGCACACCAGGCATTTTCAGATTCGGATGCTCTCTGTGCCAGCATCTGCATCATCCGATCCTCCACTCGATGAACGAGAGCTCCGGATACCAAGTGCAGGCCGGGGCCGGGAACGCGATCGATTTCCAGACCGCAAACGCGTTCAATAACCGCGTCCGTCAACTGCGCAGCGCTTTGACACGTGTGCTGTTCCATCCAGCCTGCATCAATCTTAGCTTCGCCCAGAAAGTTGACCCATGCCGCCAGACGCTCCGCCAGAGACGCATCTCGAAGTTGTTCGCCCAGTTCAATGAGCTTCCGTGATTTGCGAACGGACTGATGAATCACAGCCAGAACTGTTCCCCCGCCGAGCGTCCCGACAGGGTAGGGCAGGCGGAACAAACATCTCTGCCCCATTTCAGCAACAACTTTGTGCTCCGTTTCGACCACGACGACCTGATGATCGCCCGGAGTCAGTCGCCGAACGCCCGTCAGGCGAGCCGAGCAGGTTCGAGCTGCCAGATGCATCTGAACGACCGCCGGACACTTCAATGGCGGGCTCTTCTTCAACGTTTTCAGGTCAATCACCAGACAGCGCGATGCTTCGTGACGATATTCCGGCAGGATGAGTTCATCCCCTCGCTCAACGTCCTGCGCTGAAGCTCCCGTGACATTCAACGCCGTGCGGAAGCCTGCGGTGGACACATCCACGGACTGACCGTGAACTTCGATGTTCCGCACGCGAACTTCTGCACGCGCGTCGTGAAGATAAAGACTGTCACCTCGGTGAACAGTGCCACTCCAGATAGTACCCGCCAGAACGCAGCCGCGCCCCGGCATCGTGAACACTCGATCGACCGGCATTCGAAAATGCCCCTTCGCTGACTTTTCCGGAATTCCGTCAGAAACTTTACATAGAGTTTCCTTCAAAACGTCAATTCCGGTTCCGTTTACGACAGACACTTCGACCATCGGAACATCGGTAAAGCCAAAGTCATCCAGATACAGCTCCAGAGTCTCACGAAGGTCTCTCCGCTGTTCTTCAGTCGCGAGGTCGGTTCGTGAAAGAACAACGATGATCTGCCGAATCCCCAGCAGGTGCAGAATAGACGCGTGTTCCAGAGTTTGTTCCTGAATGCCCTGATCGCAGGCCACCACCAGTATCCCGACATCAACGGCGGCCACACCCGCCAGCAGGTTACCGATGTACTTTTGATGTCCCGGTGCATCAATGAAGGCGAATCGACGGTCGCCTTCCGTAAACGAAGCAAACCCAAGATCAATGGTGATCCCTCGCCGCTTTTCCTCCGGATGAGTGTCCGTGTCGACGCCCGTCAAAGCCGCGACCAGCGACGTCTTGCCGTGATCAATGTGCCCGACGACTCCGATGATGATGTAGCTCATGAATATCTTACGACGGAATTTCCATCACAGGTTTGATCAACAGCCATGTTCCGAGAACCAGCAGAGGGACGCCGATCAGATTCAGAATGATTCCATAGCGAACCATCTGCCCCATAGAAATTCGGCCGGAACCAAAAACAATCGCGTTCGGCGGTGTCGCGATTGGCAGCATAAACGCGCAACTTGTCGCCAGCGCCGCAGGAATGAACAGCAGCCGGGCATCAATTTTCAGCGCCACACAGATCGCACACAGAGTCGGCATCAAAGTGCTGACGGTCGCAACATTGCTTGTGAATTCCGTCAGAAAAGTCATCAGCAGACAGACAACGCCGATCATCAGCCATGGTGGCATCTGCTGGAGAGGTCCCGTCAGAGCTTCTCCCATCCATACAGAAAGCTGAGTCGTATCGAACGCCTTCGCCAGAGCGAAGCCGCCGCCAAACAACAACATAATGTCCCACGGCAGATTGGATGCCGTCTTCCAGTTCATCAGCGGCACAACTCTGCCATCTGCTTCACGAATTCCCGACGGCACGCAGAACATCAGAACCGCCATTGTCATGGATACGCTGGAATCGTTGACGAATTCTTCGAGCTTCGAAAGTTCTTCGGCAGAAAGTGAAGTGCCCAACCATTGAAACCATTCCGGAATCCATGTAACCCAGCCCGGCGTCAGCGGAAAACCGCCCACATGGATTGGTTTCCGAAAAATCCACAGAGCCGCGGTCAGAGCGAAAATACTCAACATCCGGATTTCGGCGGTGGATGGTTTTCCAAGATCAATCAGCCGCCGCGAAAGTTCGGCTTTCAGTTCACCATCGCGAGAAGTTGCCCCCGGAAGATTTCGAGTCAGCACGTACCAGGCAATCAGCAGATACACCAATCCGATCGGCGCGCAGGCGATCATCCACTGAGCAACAGATATTGGTTGAGCGTCTGCAACACGTTCTTCATAAATGGCGACGGCCGCGTTGTTTGTCGGAGTCCCGATGATGGTCGTCATGCCGCCGATGCTGGCCGAATAAGCGATCGCCAGCAACAACGGTGCAGAAAGTCGGTCAGACAAACTTTGTTCACCTGTCTGATCCTGTTTTGCCGAATGTTCGTCATCCAGAGTCGTCAGCAATGCCAGAGCGATTGGCAGCATCAGCAACGTTGACGCCGTGTTGCTGATCCACATGGATAATCCTCCCGTGGCCAGAAGAAAACCCAACACAAGACGTTTCGGCTGCACACCGACAAGGCGCACCATATTCAGGGCCATGCGTCGATGCAGGTTCCAGCGTTCGATTCCCATCGCGATGATGAAACCGCCCAGATACAGGAACACGCTGTCGTTGATATAGGAACGACTGACCACTCCGGCCGATTGAATTCCAAGCAGCGGAAAACACACCAATGGCAACAGACTTGTGGCCGCCATCGGAATCGGCTGCGCGACCCACAATCCTGCCATCAGCACAGCCACACCCACCAGCCGCTGCCCCTCAGGCCGCATTCCTTCCGGAGTGGGAAGAAACATTAACCCTGCTGACACCGCAAGGATGCTCAACAGCACTACTGTTTTCGACGTCCGATTTTCATGATTCGAATGGTCATGCTGAGCGTCACGCGATACGGAATCCGTCGAACCTTCCATCAGGCGGAATCCTGCTCACCTGACAGAGTCCACGGTTGTCGGTACGCCATTTGGTTAAGAAGTTGATTGGCGGCAGCATCATCGGACACGACCTGCGTCGCAGCATTCCACTGCAGCTTTCTGCCAAGTTCGGCCGCAACGTATCCAAGATGCCCGGGGGTGATCGATCGATGAGCGATCTCTGCAGGCGCAATGCATTCCTGACGAGTCCGAACACATTCCAGAAAATCGGCAACGTGACTTTTCACGGACGGAACTCGAAACGTCCCCGGATGGAATGCATCCTCCAGCCACTTACTGTTTGATGCTTTGACCTGACCACGGCGCACGAAGATCCACCCGTCCGTTCCCATAATCTTCAGTCCTTCCTGATTCCGACTGGAGATCGTCGACTGAATTCCACCCGCATACTGACACGCGATGGTGTAGTGATGTGGAGTGTTATAGACATCGGTTTGGGGCAGTGACCATTCCGTCACTTCAATGGAAGTCGGTCCCGATCGTTCGGCACCAATCGCCCAGTGAGCGATATCATTGTGGTGGCCAATCCAATCCATCAAAACGCCGCCCCCGAACGCTCGATGACCTCTCCACCAGCGATGATGCCGAGCACGCATCAGTGGCAGTTTGGGTGCCGGACCACACCAGAAATCATAATCCAGACCATCACGACCGGTCAGAATTGCCGTGTCTCCCATCGGCTTTTCGTAGCCGGGTGGCAGCCCAACTTCGACGGTATGAACGTCACCGAGAACACCGTTCCGAACAAGATTGACAACCTTCCGGAACAAAGGATCCGATCTCTGCTGCGATCCCGTTTGAAACACAGCCTTCTGCGAGGCAACAGCATCGACGATTGCTCGACCTTCGGCAAACAGATGCGTGACCGGTTTCTCGCAGTAGACATCTTTTCCGGCACGCAGCGATTCCATGGTACAGACCGCATGCCAATGATCGGGCGTTGCAACAACGACAACGTCGGGCGATGCCTGACTGATCAGTTCACGAAAGTCCGAATAAACCTGGATACCTTCCGCCGGTGTCCCGGACTTCACTCGGGCGTAGGCCTGAGAAACATGTTGCTGAGCAGGAATCCGTCCGAATCCTCGCCCTTTTCCCCAGACCAGGTCCCGATAGTGCAGTTCGTCGACGTCGCACAAAGCAATGATGCGACACGATTCTTCCCCAAGAAAGTCGTCGATCAGATTAAATCCTCGCGACCCCAGTCCGACAACGCCAACCGTGATCTGATCTGACGGCGCCACAGCACCGGCGGCCCGCACCCGACCGATTGCTGACATAGATGCCACTCCCGCCAGCGCGCTGAATCCAAACTGACGTCGAGTCAACCCTGTATGCGTTTCGGTCATCGCCGCTC
>JAGQPY010000206.1 GCA_020426485.1 Planctomycetaceae bacterium | reverse complement strand
CCCAACAGCCGACAATAGAACGCTTATGACACAGACGATCATAATCCGAACCAGCATCCACTTCATCGAATGATCCTTTCGCATCGGATTAGCTCTTCTCGCAGGACATTTGCCTGCACCAGCCTCAGGATATATCGAACCGAATCAGACACAAACCCGTTTGTCGCGTTCCAGGAACCAACACCCGGAATTCTCTCCAGCCCCCAATCCCGACGCACCTGAAATTCTTCCGGGCCAAGGATCGCAGAATATGATGCTCGCTGAGCCGTGTCTTCAGCGCGAAAGACCAAACCGTGAATCTATGCCGGTCCGAATGACTCGATGTCCTGTGCTGTTCAGTTCAGCATCCATTCGACAACGCGCCAGTCCATCCAGCGGCGATCAGGATCCACGCCGCGACGACCGATGAATCCCAGGTGACCGCCGCGCGATGTGACACACACGGTCACATTAGGGGGCAACCGCGCACGGACCAAAGGCTCGACACTGATCATCGGATCATCGCTGGACGCCAGAATCGCCGTATGCACCCGAATCTGTGGCAGCACACGTGCAGCGGATGCCGTTTCATAGTACTCCACGGCTGAACTGAATCCGCTGGCCGGTGCCGTGTAGAGTTCATCGAAGTCCAGCAATCTGCGCGGAGGGCGTTGTTCCTTTGCCAGCGGCAGATCTTCCCGCCACAGCGGAGTCCCGATCAGCTGACTGGTCAGATGACGAGCAAAATACCAATCATATCGCTGTCCGGCGGATGTCTGCTGCAGTCTCTGAACACATCCCAGCAGATCCACAGGCGGACAAACCGCGACCGCTCGAAACAGGCTCAATGGGATGGCATCGACCTCACCGCCCAGATATCGCAGCAGCAGATTGCCACTGAGCGAAAACCCGGCGACAGAAATCGGTGAGCCCGGGCAGAGCCGTTCCAGCATTCGAATGGCCGCCTCCAGATCTCGAACCCGCCCCGCATGATACGGGTTCCTGGCCAGCAGCCGCCCTGCCCCGCAGCCGCGATGGTCCATCCGAAAAACTCTCACCCCGCGCTGCATTAGTCGCCACGCAATGCGAGCCATATAGCCACTTTGATGAGACCCAGCCAGCCCATGCAGAAGCAACGCGACATGATCACCCCGTTTCCACGACTCGGGACGATCGTCATGCAGCACGGCGAAGTCGCCATCCGCAAATCGAAGCTTTCGCTGCACCGTACCAGGCAGCTTCGGCCGAGACGGCAGGAATGCCGCCAGCGTCGTCTGCAGATGCGGATGACTCAACCCCATCGCCGGAGCAAATTCCGGAACTCCCGGAGGGCATTCCGTTGGCAGCCGAAACGGATGCGAATTGCCAACAGCAGAAAGCTGTGACTCACCCTCGGAAGACTGCAGTGAATCGGATGGCTGAGACATCACTGATCATGGAAAGAAAGACAAACAGGGATCCGGGAATCAAAGACTCGGCGATGAGGAAGGACCGTGTATTCTGATGCCACAGAGCCCGTTGTCCAGACCGAACCGACAGCAATCCGTGCACGGAGACCTACTCATCGCAAACGGTCGCTGGTGGCTTGGGACGACCGGGCAGCACAGGGTACCTGCCGGATTGGTCAATCGCGTACTGCCGACTCAGGACCTGTCGAAAATCATCCAGTGATGCCGATCGAATAAAGTCCGCGCGAACGTGTTCTCCATTGGGGTGCCAGTCCGCGTACCGCATTCCAAACTTCCTCAACTGAGCCACCGCTTTCCGTTCAGGATACACACTCAGTGCCAGCTCGAGGTGTTCCCGGACCACATCACGCTGCTCGTGAACGGTCGGAGGCGGGGGAAGTGGGCGTCCGGCCAGAAGTTCTCGGGTCTGAGCAAAAATCCACGGATTTCCGATCGAACCGCGAGCCGCCGTCACACCGTTCACGCCCGTCTGATGCAGCATTCGAACACAGTCTTCCGCAGAAAAAAGATCGCCGCTGCCCAGAATCGTCTGATAGGGAAACTGTTGGCGTACTTCCCGCAGGAAGTCCCAGCGACTGAGCCCCTGATACCGCTGTTCCACAGTACGCCCATGCACGGTCACGGCTGCAACACCGGCATCAAAGCTACCCGCCAGAATCTGAAAGAACTGCTCCCGACTGCGATCTGAATCATCAATCCCGCGCCGCATCTTCACGGTGACGGGAACAGAATGCGGAACGGATTCCCGAACACGTCGCACAATCTCCAAAGCGATGTCCGGCTGGCTCAGATGATACCCTCCGCGACACCGCCCAAGGACTTTCCTGACAGGACAACCGAAGTTGATGTCGATCACGTCAAACCCGGCCGCCACAAGTCGCCTGGCCGCTGCAGGAAATTCCGCCGGATCAGCCCCCATCAACTGAGCACCCACGGGATGGTCTTCGTCTGTCACCATCAGAAAGTGGCGCGTTCTTTCCCGATCCTTCAGTGAATTGACGAACGAGTCAATCATCACCTCGCAGATTGTGTAGGGCGCCCCCAGACGTCTGGCAATTGTTCGCATCGGCCAGTCGCTGTATCCGCTCAGCGCAGCCTGAACAACGGGAAGTTCAAGATGAAAAGGACCAATCTGAAGAGCAGCAGATGACGTCAGCACAAATGTGATCTGTAACAATAGAGGTCTGAAACCATATTCGAACGGAAAACCGCCGTTCACCGGAACATGGAAAACTCGCGAGGTCCGGAAGGCTGCAGAAGTATTCGGAACCCGCTTCCATCACGAGTCATCCGGAGCCAACCAGTCTACGACGACTCCGAAAGACATGACTCAATCAGGGAAAACAGTTCTGCTGAACGACAGGGCTTTCCGAGCGCTCGGACCGGATCCAGTCCGGACAGCAGTGGTACCATCGAGTCATCCACATTTCCACTCAGCAGAATGGCCGGAGTCAAATCGCCCGCGCGGCGAAGTGCTCTCAACAGTTCGCAACCGTTCATTCCCGGAAGTCGGTAATCCACCAGCAAACACACCGTTTCTTCCCGTTTTGCCCCCGACAAAAAATCCTCGGCCGAATCGAAACACTCCGTCTCGTACCCCTTCGTTTCCAGCAGGCGGGCAAACGTCCGGCGAACAAGCGGTTCGTCATCGATCAGTATAATTCTTGGCATAAGGGCCTCCATTTCTACAGCAGTCCAGATTCCTGCGCGTCAACAGGAAGCGGTTCATTCTCAATCGGCGTCGCCAAAGACAACGGTGCCCGGCCACTGTCATGGTGACCCCGATCAGAGAAACTCAATTGAGAAACTGCCGCCGCTGCAAACGCCGATTCCTGTCCTGTTTTTGAACGTCAAACGTGAACTCGTGAATTTTCCCGACAACCTGTTTACAGATCCTTGTGGCACCAGATCATCAACGAAAGCGTTTCAGAGCAAACGGCTGATCTCCTCCACGGCACCTTTCCGCACATTGCCCTCAATGGAAAACTGATCACGACGCAGATCCCTTCTGTACGGGAACATCTCTGGGAAGCTCAATGCAAAAAGCGGCTCCCGGAGAGACCGTGCGATCAAGGATGAGTCGCCCGCCATGAGCTTCAATGATTGATCTGCTGATCGGCAGTCCCATGCCCATGCCGTTCAGCTTCGACGACGCAAACGGTACAAAAATACGCTCTGCCTGCTCCGGACTGATGCCTGGCCCACTGTCCGCAACAATGATCCGGACGGTCAGTTCGCTGTCACAGACCGTTGAAACGCTCAATTGTCGCTGATCGGAGGGTGAATTCATCATGGAGTCAATTGCGTTGTGGATCAGATTCACAAGAACCTGCTGAATCTGAACCCGATCCACCATCATGTCGGCGATCGGGTCCAGCTCCATCAGTACATTGATGGATGCATGACGCAGCGCCGGTCTCAGCAGCTGCACGGATTCTTCAATCACTTCACCAAGGTCGACCGATGCTCGTTGCGGAGGCTTATTCAGACAGAATCCCCGCATCCGGCGAACGATTTCTCCGGCCACGACGGCCTGTTCGCTGACAAGTTCCGAGAGTTCGGCAATCTCCGCTCGATTCGGGTTTTCCGATTCCAGACAGTTCTGCAGCAGACTGGCACCATTAGCGATGACGGCGAGTGGCTGATTGAGTTCGTGAGCAATTGTCCCTGCCATTTCTCCAAGACCTGCCAGACGGTTCATGTGCGCCAGCTGCTGATCAAGTTCTCGCTGCTTTTCCTCCGCTCGCTTCAGCTTTGTGATATCTCGCGCGGTTGCACAAATGTATTCCTGGCCCTGATACTCAAAGATCCTGGCAGAAATCTCCACATCAATCAGACTTCCATCTCGCCGTCGATGAATGCCGGGAATGACACGGACTCGTTCCGCGCGAAGAATCTCCATGTGCTCGCGAAATCTTTCCGCCGAATGGCTGGCGGAAATATCAGGAACGGACATCCTCAAGAGTTCTTCACGATCATAGCCCAGACGCTGGCAGGCCACCTGATTCACGTCAATGAAACGTCCATCCAGCGTAAGCGTAAACAGTGCCTCAGCTGCAACATCAACAGCAAAGCGCCGCAGTTCCAGCTCTTCCTCAGCGTTCTTTCGACGAGTGATGTCCAGAACAACGCCACGCATTCGGATCGCGTGTCCGCGAACATCGTACTGAAACCGTCCTCGAGCCTCGATCCAGCGGACCTCTCCGCCGGCCGTAATGATACGGTGCTCCAGATGATGTTCACGCCGACGTTCCCGCGATTCCGCAAGCGTGTTCAGCACCAGACTGCGATCGTCCGGATGCAGATGATTCTGAAAAATCTGAAACGTTGGAATGATCTGGTCAACTGTGTATCCAAAGATCCTCAAAGCATGATCAGAACACTCCACATAGTCCGTTTGCAGGTTCCATTCCCACGTTCCCATTTCACCGGCGTCCAACGCCAGTTTCAGAGCCTGCTCGCTGCTTTGAAGCCGTGCCTGAGCCGTCTTCTTTTCATCGATATCAATCATGACGCCATCCAGACGCACGGGCTGACCGAAATCGTCGTACGCAAATCGAGCACGGATTTCGATCCAGTGCATCGAACCATCCGGCCAGAAGATGCGCGCTTCCTGGGACACAGGTCGCCGCATTTTCTGAGCCACACCGAAGACACGTTCCAGACGCTTCAGATCGTGGGGGTGGGCGTGTTCAGCAAACGCACGATAAGTAGGTCGCAGCACGCCTGGCTGCCGACCGAAAATGCGGAAAACAGAATCAGAAACGCAGCCTCCACCGTCCGAAAGAATCCATTCAAAGGTTCCCAGCCGACCGCCCTCAATGGCCAGGTTGTAGCGACTTTCTGCCGCTCGAAGCTCACGAATTTTCTGTTCCAGCGCATGTTGACTGCGCCGCAGCTGCTCTTCAGAAGCCCGCCGTTCTGTGATGTCGCGTGCAATTCCACAGAACAGCATTTCACCGCCGATTCTGTGAACCGTCACGCTCAGTTCCACCGGAAAACGACTGCCGTCTTTACGGACATTGATCGTTTCAAAAATGCCGGAACCATTCTGCAGAATTCGCCCCATCAGATCTCGTTTTTCTGAGGGACTCAGTCCGTCGTCGATTTCATCCAGCGTCATCGACTCCAGTTCGTCTCGACTATAGCCAAGAGAACGGCAGGCCTGTTCATTGACATAGACAATCCTGGTACCACGATGCCAGAAGATCGCATCACGACAGTGATCGATCGTCAGCTTTGCTACTTCGCTGTTCTTCACCCAGCCGATGTCTGTCATACCCTGAATCACTTCCCAGTCTATGCTCAGCGAACAGGAATTCTCAGGATGCAACGTCGATCCACAAACGAGGGAGCCGCCTGATTTCGATTGGCGCCCCCCGTTCGAACTGTCCGTCGGATATTCGAACACCTGTGACCAGAGACTTCCGACGGTACCGCAACCGCAACGTTGTACCTCTTGCGATTTCCCCACCCGATTCGCGACCGGAAATATAGCAATCCGGCAGGTTCTGGTCGCGTTGATCCAGGTGGGTTCGAATCAAGCCTCGCAAAATCGACATCCGGGAATTCCTGCCCTGATTCCGCAGCCTCGCTGGCCCGGACCGTGGAAAACTCGTTCAGGAACCACGCTCCGCGAAGTTGGAACTCAATCACTCAATCACTCAGTCCCTGTGTACGAAACCGGCATTCATTCCAGCCTGACCCACATCGAAACTCCTTCGACAAATGCGCCTCATACGCCACATCAACTCAGGATATCATGCAGCACATGACCGTGAACGTTGGTCAGGCGGCGGTCGACGCCGTTGTGGCTGCAAGTCAGGCGAGTGTGATCGAGACCCAGCAGATGCAGGATGGTGGCGTTCAGGTCGTGGACTGATGACACGTCTTCGACGGCCTTGAATCCCAGTTCGTCCGTCTGTCCGTAGCTGACACCCGGCTTGATCCCTGCGCCGCCCAGCCAGGCAGTGAAGCCAAAGGGATTGTGATCCCGACCTTTCGCGCCTTTTTGAAACATGGGCATCCGACCGAATTCGGTACACCACACCACCAGCGTGTCTTCCAGCAAGCCTCGCTGCTTCAGGTCATTGAACAACGCTGCTACAGGCTGATCCAGAATTTCGCCGTGAATGTCGTACTGGTTGCGCAGGTCGGAATGGCCGTCCCAGTTCAGCTTGCCACCGCTGGCGTAGGCTCCATTAAACAACTGCACAAAGCGAACTCCGTTTTCGATCAGCCGTCGAGCAAGAATGGCATTCTTCGCAAAGGCCGCCTTGGTTTCATTTGGCGAATCAGCGCCGTACATCTTCAGAGTATGAGCAGACTCGGTGGACAAGTCGGTCACCTTTGGCACTGACAACTGCATTCGAGCGGCCAGTTCGTAGCTGGCAATGCGAGCGGCCAGATTGGTGTCGCCGGGATTTTGTTTCAGATGTTCGTCATTCAGCAAACTCAGCAGTGACCGCGCTGCGTTGTCGGCATCGCTGCTGATGTTTTCGGGGACTTTCAGGTTCTGGATGGGGTTACTACTGTTGAACGGCGTTCCCTGAAAGACCGCGGGCAGAAATCCGGGGCCCCAGTTGTTGACGCTGGCCTGAGGAACTCCACGAGGATCCGGAATGGCAACAAACGCCGGCAGATCCTGATTGTCGGTGCCCAGCGCATAAGTCACCCACGCTCCGATGCTGGGAAAGCCATCCAGCACAAAACCGGTTGACAGAAAGTTTTCGGCCGGACCGTGAGTGTTGGATTCACTGGTGAGCGTATGGACGAAAGAAATATCGTCAACCAGCCCTCCCATGTGCGGAATCATGTCCGACACCATCTTGCCGCATTCCCCGCGAGGACGAAATGAGTATTGTGGGCGAGCCAGATTTCCGGCAGGTCCCTGAAACGTCACCGCCGGACCACCTTCCAAAGGTTGACCGTCACGTTTGATTAGTTCCGGCTTGTAGTCAAAGGTTTCAAGTTGACTGCAGGCACCCGCGCAAAAGATGACCAGCACGTTTTTGGCTCTGGCGTCATAGTGCCCGCGTCGCGATGCATGGGGCTGAGCCGGATCAAACGCCACTTTGCCAGCCGCTTGCGCTCGCTCCTGTTCCAGCAAACTTGCCAGGGCCACTCCCGCTAAGCCAGAAACCGTCTGCCCAAACAGATCTCGACGGCTGAGAATCGATCGGCCGGTGTGTGAAAGTTGATGTGTCATCGTTGGTTTCGGCATGTCTTTTTAAAACAAAATCGGGACAGGCACCCTTCCCGACACGTATTTCAGGTTTCTGTCTCGTTGCGGAAGCCAGTCCCAGTTTTTTTAGCGGTTAAAAGTTGTCTCGTCCGGCAAAGCCAGACCTGCGTTCTCTCAATTGTCGATTGTCAAAGCGAACAACGTGAGCGGTTCGGCGGTTGGACGTTTCCACCTTGAACAAAAGGAAAAAGACTTGTTTAACCCGAGCCGCAGGCGAGGCCCGTCGTGTCTGCGATCAACCTCGCCTGCGGCTCGGGTTAAACAGGAACAATCTCTTCACACCGTGGGGCGAAGCCCTTGTCAGGGCAGAAACAGAAATTCACTGCTGTTGAATAAGGCTCGGCATAAAGTGGAAAGCGAATGGTTTTGAACAACCGCCTCAGCGGCTTTAAGTTCAGTTGGCGCAGGAATTCTGCCCAAGGCCAACCGGAAGGCCAGCGAGATCTGTTGTTCTCCATCCGGCGTGATATTCTGGATTCGTTCAGCAAACTTCGATGCCTGGTCAATTACGAAGGGGCTGTTGAACAGATTCAGGGCCTGAATGGCGGTGGTGGACTGGCTGCGTTTGGGAGTGGGCAGCCCGGCATCCGGGCAATCGAAGGCACCAAATACGGGAACAGGTTCCATACGTATCTTGTGAGCGTAAACCATTCGCCGCAGTTCGTTGGCCGTAAAGTTTTCCACCGGCGGAAAGCCGCTCAGTCCGCCGCGAGACTTAAAGAAGTTGAACCCCGGCCCACCCATTTTCAGATTCAACTGACCACTGACTGCCAGCATGCAGTCGCGAATCGCTTCGGCTTCAAGCCGGCGACTGGGAAAATGCCACAGCAGTCGATTGCCTGCGTCAATTTGTCGTGGATCAGCCTGCTTGTTATCGGGCGAAGGATCAGGCTGACGACTTGCTGCCTGCTGATAGGTCTCAGACGTCATGATCTGTCGATGCAGTTGTTTGATGGACCAACCATTGGCGACGAATTCTGCGGTCAGCCAGTCCAGTAATTCCGGATGACTTGCCGGCTGGCTGTTCATGCCAAAATCGCTGGCGGTTTCCACAAGGCCGGTTCCAAAGTGATACTGCCAGATACGGTTGACGATCACTCGCGCGGTGAGTGCGTTTTCGGGCGACGCGATCCAGCGAGCCAATGTGGTGCGGCGTTGAATGTCCGATGCGTTCTGGTCAAGTTTCACGGTGCCGAGCGACGTCAACACGTGCGGAGCAATCTGTTGCATGCGTTGTTCCGGATTACCGCGATTCAGCACGAAGGTCTGGTCCGGCTCACGAAATCGCCCCGCAAACACGGGCTGAGTCTGTTTCAATTTTGCCAACTGCATTTCCAGGTCGTTCAACCGAGCAACAAGTTCCGTCACGGACTCCGTTTCGGCGGTTCCGCCTTTGCCGGAATCTGATTGTACGTTCCGACGACTGCGAAGCAGCGACGCGATGTTGTTGTGAGGTGTTCCCAGCGGGACACGATCTTCGGAACCAGCCACGGTGGTCCATTGAATGCCATCAACAGACGTTTCAATTTGATAGCGCACCGGCAGTCGATCGGCGAATGCGCCTTCTCGATCTCGAGCCCATTCGATGCGGTCGATGGTGTTGAGCTGAGGGAAT
>JAGQPY010000205.1 GCA_020426485.1 Planctomycetaceae bacterium | reverse complement strand
CCTGCAGGACGTCCATTGGAGCGCCGGCCTGTTTGGTTACTTTCCGACGTACGCTCTTGGAAACATGTACGCCTCACAATTCTTCGAAGCGGCTCGCCGACAGCTGGGCGACGTGGACCAACAGTTCGCCAACGGTGAATTTCGCAGTCTGCTGAACTGGCTTCGAGAACACATTCATCAGCATGGGCAGCGATTTCCGGCCGGAAGACTGGTCGAAGTCGTCACGGGAGAGCCCCTGTCGACCGGCCCGCTGATGAAGCACCTGAATGATCGCTTCCGGCCACTGTATGGCCTCAGCTGAGTATGGCCTCAGCTAAGAACGCGTGTGCTCTACTCCGGCTTTGAAAACGATGCCGGAGTTCGTTGCCCGCTGAAGGCAGCAGTCCGCCAGACAGGTGTTGGAACGATCCCAATCGGTTCGCATCGACAGCAGCCAGCAAAAAGGGCATCGCCATTTCTGACGATGCCCAGCTGGCGATCAACTGTTCAAACCGGCCCCGCGAAGTCACTCGCGGACGCCTACTCCAGAATCATGTCCTTGACGGTCTTGCCGCTGGGGATCATCGGCAAAACGTGTTCCTGGTAGACGCAGATTACATCCAGCAGATACGGGCCTTTGTGATTGATCATTTCCGCAAGGGCTTCCGGCAGTTCTGCTTTTGAACGCACCTGACGAGCCTTGATTCCGTAACCTTCGGCAATCCTGACGAAGTTCGGGAAGGTGTCTTCCGGCTGACCACCATCACCTTCGCCCAGCGCTTCCGGATGGTTCACCGGGCCAAGATAAGTGTGAGCGCGACGACCGGCCATGAAGCGGTCTTCCCACTGCGTCACCATTCCCAGATGCTGATTGTTTAACAGCAGGACTTTCACGGGCAGGTTTTCACAGTGCAACGTAGCCAGTTCCTGAATATTCATCTGGAACGACCCGTCACCGTCAATGTCAATGCACAGCGCATCAGGATAGGCCGCCTGTACGCCCATCGCCGCCGGCAGTCCGAATCCCATCGTCCCGAGACCTGAACTGCTCAACCAGCGCCTTGGCTTATTGAAGCGATAATACTGAGCCGTCCACATCTGGTGCTGGCCAACACCCACCGCAATGAACGGATCCTTGTCTTTGGTCTGGCGATAGAGTTCCTCGATTGCAAACTGCTGCAGAATGTTGTCTCCATCATCGCGATAGGAAAGTGGATACTTCTTCTTCCAGTCCGCAATGGTCGCTTGCCATTCGGTCAGATCCGGAATGTCCGAATCAGTAAGCTCCGCATTCAATGCTCGCAGAGTTTCCTTCACATCAGCGACGACCGGGATGTGAGCTTCCTTGTTCTTATGAATCTCAGACGGGTCGATGTCCACGTGAACAATCTTCCCGTGCTTGACGAACTGTTCCACATTGCCAGTGACGCGGTCGTCAAATCGAACGCCAAACGCCAACAGCAAATCCGCCTGATCCAGTGCGTAGTTCGCGTAAGCTGTGCCGTGCATTCCCGGCATATGCAGCGACTGTTCGTGATCACCGGGAAAGACACCCAGTCCCATCACCGTCATCGTGACGGGAATTCCGGTTCGCAATGCAAATTCACGCAGTTCCTCTGAAGCGTCGCTCAGAATGCACCCACCACCGACATACAGAATCGGGCGTTTGGAACGTCGAATCGCCGCTATCACCTGTCGAATCTGTTCGGGAGCAGCTCGACGAACATCCGGGTGATAGCCAGGCAGACGTACCGGCGGATCAAAGTCGATTTCGTCAACCGGCAGTTCAGCCAGCTGAACATCTTTCGGAAAATCGATCAGCACAGGCCCTGGTCGGCCGGTCGTGGCCACGTAGAAGGCTTCCTTCACAACCCGAGCCACATCTTTGATGTCGGTGATCAGATAGTGGTGTTTCGTGATGGAGCGGCAGACTTCCACCATCGGCACTTCCTGAAAAGCATCCGAACCGATGAAATGCTGCGGCACCTGCCCCGTGATGGCAACCATCGGAATGCTGTCCAGCTTTGCATCCGCGATGCCGGTCACCATGTTCGTCGCGCCCGGTCCGCTGGTACCCATGCAGACTCCGGGCTTGCCGGTCGTTCGAGCGACTCCCTGAGCGGCGAAGGTGCCGCCCTGTTCGTGACGTGGCAGAATCGTACGAATTCTGTCGCGCTGAGCGCGCAAAGCCTGATGGAGCGGCATACTGGCTCCACCGGGGTAAGCGAACACATGTTCCGTCTGATGTCGAATCAGCATTTCCACCAGAATTTCGGAACCGTTCATCGTCTTGACAGACTTATCAGCGTCTACAGTAGCCACTTGAATTACCTCAGTTACAACTCAAACATCGGAATGGTCCGGCGACCATTCCCATTCGTTTCACTTCCCAATTCTGCACGCCGCCAAACCTGAACCACTTCTTCGTCCAGGTTGAGACAAACCCGCTCTCCAATGTGAGCCTGCCAGGACGAGCTGAAGAGCCGGTTGCCCTTTGCTGATGTCCCGGAACCGGAACAGGCATCGAAATCTCGCAGCCCCGGGAGGAGAGAAGGACAAATCGCGGGCGAGAAAGGCATCCGTCGCCAAGTTTACGATTCGCCGGAGTCCGTATCGACCCCGGACCTGCTCACTTTTAGCTGAATAGGGCAATTGTGATCGCGAGGACTGGGGAATGCACCAGAATCTCAAGCCAAACGGCCCACATCGGTCGCCGAAAAGTCATCCGTTCGGTCAAACCGCTTCAGGCCATTTCTTCCCAAAATCCGATCGCCACATCTGATTTCTCGCAAACCCGCCGTCATGGAGAAATCGTCGCCGTCGGTCGCTGCGAAGCGGGCCATTGGATAATCATCGGGGAAATGCTGACGCGCCCCCCATCCTGCGATGGCAACCCGAACTTCAACCGGTCGAAATGTCAGCGACCGCTCAGCCACGGCAACCCGGAACCCGCCGCCGGCAGATGCACGACTTCGACTCCACTGACTTCTGCATGAGCCGCCACTTCAGCCAGTGCCTCGGCCGTTGGTTGGCTGTCCAGATTGAGAATGGCCACCGAATCGCCGCCCGGACGATTGGTCTGCCGACCAAGTGCCATGTGAGCAATGTTGACGTCGTGCTTGCCCAGAATCGTGCCGATGTACCCAATCAAACCCGGTACGTCTCGATGTCGGTAGATGAGCAACAAACCGTCCAGGAACGCTTCGAAGCAGAATGGCCCCAGTTTCACCAAACGCAGGAACTGATGTCCGAAAATGGTGCCGGCGGCTTCGATGTCACCCTGATCCGTTGTGACCCGAACAGAGATCATTGAGGCGAAGTCTTCGCTGTGTCCACTGGCCGTTTCCATCAGATCGATGCCCCGGGCCTTGGCAACCGACGTGGCATTGATGATGTTGATTCCCGATCCCAAAGCGGACTCCAGCAGTCCGTGAGCAAACGCGGACGTCAGCAGACGCGTCTTCTTTGCAGCCGCTTCGCCTCGAAAATCAATTTCAGCGGCCTTCAGAGACTGTCCCTTGATCATCTGAGAAGCCAGCAGTCCCAATCTGTAGCTGAGATTAAGGAAGTGTTTCAGGTCTTCCATCTCAGCCGCAGAAACCGGCGCCATGTTGACGGCGTATCGAATTTCACCGTTGACCAGATAATCGGAAATGATTTCCGCCGCTTCGACCGCGACCAGTTCCTGAGCTTCCTCGGTGGAAGCTCCAAGATGTGGCGTCGTCAAAACCTGAGGCAGATCGACCAGACGTCGATCGACGGGAGGCTCCTTCGTAAACACATCCAGCGCCGCACCGGCAATGTGACCGGATTCAATGGCATCCGCCAGAGCCGTTTCGTCCACGATTCCGCCGCGAGCACAGTTAATTACTCGCGCGCCTTTTTTCATGGCGGCCAGTCGAGTCGCATTGATGATCCCGCGCGTTTCGTCGGTCAGCGGCGTATGAACGGTGATGTAATCACAGCGAGAAATGATCTCGTCCACGTCTCGGTGCAATTCAATCCCGAATTCCTTGGCACGTTCTTCCGACAAAAACGGGTCATAACCCAGAACTCGCATTTCCAAAGCAATCGCACGGCTGGCGACGGCCAGCCCGATCCGACCAAGGCCGATGATCGCCAGCGTCTTACCGGAAAGCTGAGTGCCCTGAAACGAATTCCGATCCCATTTCCCGGCCCTCATCGACGCACAGGCCGGCGCGATGTTTCGGGACAGAGCCATCATCATCGCCACGGTGTGTTCGGCGGTGCTGGTGGTATTTCCGGTGGGTGTGTTCATGACCAGAATGCCGGCCGCCGTGGCTGCATCCAGATCGATGTTGTCCACGCCTACGCCGGCTCGAACGATGACCTTCAATCGCTTCTGGCCCTGAAGAAGTTCCGGCTTCAGTTTGGTTTTGCTGCGAATGATGATTCCATCAGCGTTCTGCATTTCGTCCCGAACCTGTTCCGGAGTCAGGTTCGGCATCACCACGGGCTCAATGCCGGGAGTTTGTTCCAGAATCTGCATGCCCGCTGCATGCAGGCCATCAGTAATCAAAACACGATACACGTCTGGAGAACCCTTTTCGAGAAGGATGCCTTTGCCCGATTGAACGGCGGTCGGATCTGAAATGCCGCAGAAAGGCAGGAAACTGTCAGCTGATGTGACGCCGTGTTCTAGGGGAGGTTCGGCGTGAAAACAAGATGCCGTCCGTCGATGACAGGCGTATTTGCAACATCGCGAATGGCGGCCCGACGACTTTTCTGCCGAATTTCGGGACTCTGCTCCGCCCCGGTCCGAAAACCGCAACGAACTGAACAACCCGTCATTTGTCGGAATCGACAGACGTTTGGTTTCACCGGCAAATCACCAAAACTCACTGCAATCGCCAGAATTCCATCAGCGCTGCCCGAGAACAAGCGTCAAAAACGCGCCTGTCCACCGACAATCGTTAGAATCCGTCGAAATTCGGGCCGGTAATCTGTGCGAATTATAGCGATTTCATGGATTTGCCTTTGTAGGAAAACCTTGTCGGAAACATCTGTTTGACCACCTCCAAATCCCGCCTTATATTCGATTTGTTGCCCGTCGCTGAGACGTGCCATGAGTACAGTGAATGTCCGACTTCTTGCCCTGATGCACACAGTTCAGACGGACGGCTCCCCTTGGCCGGTCGCTGAAACAGGAAGAATGGCCTCTTCTATCTGCGTGTACGACAGTGCCATGACCCTTCAAGTCCTGTTCAGAAGAAGTCGGCCCATGTTCGGACCTATGACCGTGAACCCCTGAAGGTTCACAAAACAGGAAACACTTCGGCAACTGCCTGAGGAGTTTCACGGACGTCAAGACCCGACGACACAGCAGACGATCGTTGTCACTCGAACAGAGGTAAGACCGCGATTGTTGTTCTGTGCCGCTCGGATTTAAGCTGCAGGATGCACGCCTCGCCAGACCGCTGTTGCCGGTGACCGAAATCTGATTAGTCGCTGCTGATCAGATCGGTGTGAGGGGGAATCAATATGCAGCGGTACACTTCTGCACTGTCGCTGCGGTGGTTTGCGGTTTTCGCCGTTGCCATCGTCTGCCTGCGTCCATACCCGGTCTTTGCTGATCAGGCGTCCACAAGAACTGATGTCGCTCAGCATCTGACAGCTCTGGAAGAAGGACGCCTGTCAGCACGAGAAGCATTCGCGATCGGCGAGCGTCTCGAAAGCGGCCGACAGTGGATTGATGCCATTCGACTCTACGAGTCGGCACTCAAAAAATATCCCGAAGACCCGGATATCACCTACGCTCTTCGCCGCACCCGCGTTCAATTCAGCATTGATCGTCGCTACTCGGATCGAAGCTTTGAAGAAAAGCTTCTGCTTCAGGGACGCTCCGAAGCGCTGGATCTGCTCGAAGACGTCATGGCACGTGTCGAATCAGAATACGTCGATCGAGTCTCCGCGACGCGGTTCGTCGCTCACGGAACCGAAAGTCTGTACATGGCTCTCAGTAACGATCGGTTTCTGAAGGCCAATGTCAGCAACGGCCAGGAACGTGCCATCGGAAATCTCCGTAAGACACTGATTGATCGATACTGGAATAAGAAAATCGCCAGCCGACTTGAAGCTCGCATGGTCGTCACAGAAGTCTGTGATCTGGCAGGCCGGGAGCTTCATATCAAACCAACGGCCGTTGTCATGGAATATCTGTTCGGCGGCTGCAACGCTCTGGACGAATACAGCCACTTTCTCACGCCGGATCGTTACAACGATCTGTTCGGAAGTATTCAGGGTGAGTTCGTGGGCATCGGCATCGAAATGGAAGCTGAAAGTGGTCGCGGCATGCATCTGGTCAACGTGCTGCTGGACAGTCCGGCTGAAGAAGGCGGACTGCGTCCCGGCGACTACATCGTGGAAATCGACGGCCGCAGCTGTCGAGATCTCACGACAGACGAAGCGGCCAGCCTGCTGCGAGGCGTTCGCGGCAGTCAGGTCGACCTGGCTTTTGAATCTCCGGAAGGTCGTGTCAGCCGCAGTGTGCTGACTCGTCGGCCCGTCACTGTTCGAAGTATCACGCGAGCCCTGATTCTGGATGACCATGAAGGCATCGGCTACATCCGCATGACCGGCTTCCAGAATTCTACCGCTGATGAACTGGATGAAGCTCTGCAGAATCTGGAACGTCAGGGCATGCGGTCATTGATCTGGGACCTGCGAGGAAATCCGGGTGGTCTGCTGGACACGGCCGCCGCAGTCCTGGATCGATTCATTGATGCCGGAGTACTGGTCTCCACCGAAGGGCGATCGTACGATCAGAATCAGACGTTCCGAGCCGAAGGTTTTCGCTCTCGGTCCATGCCGCTGGTCCTGCTCGTCGATGAAAACAGTGCCAGTGCCAGCGAGATCGTCGCGGGAGCTATCAACGATCACCGACGTGGAACCATCGTTGGACGGAAGACCTACGGAAAGTGGTCGGTGCAAAGCATCATCCATCTTCCAAATGGAACCGGGCTGAAACTGACCACCGCCAAGTTCTATTCACCCAACCACCAGAACTACGCCGGCAAGGGAATTGCTCCTCACATTGCCGTGCCGGAACCCAAAGACGTTCATGTGACTCACTTCCGAGGCCGCACCAGCGAAGAAATCCGAATCGACCCGGACGTTGTCCGAGCAATCGAGGTTCTGGAAAGCCGCATGAGCCGCAACTGAACCGACAGCCGCTCCATTGCTGCTTCTCGACGACCAACCCAGGTGAAAACGTTGCGGCGCGGTCGCGGACTTATCCGAACCGCCAAATCACTCCGAGCCGGAGAACATCGCTGAGCCCGTGATGCCCATGGTTTACCACGGTATCACGGGCACCTTTGTTCCCGCCGGCCACGGCCCCATTTCCGGATGCAGCGGAATCAGGCAGTTTGCATTGGCTGTTGATCGCACATCAGCCGACCCGGCCCAGTTCACAGAACAGACAACGTATTCACCGGCACTCCACTGCACACGAGCAGGAAGATACGTGAACCGGTCTCCCTTCAGCGACAGTTCCTGCTGCAGGACTGCTTTTGCCGACACCGCCTTCGCGATGCTCCGTCCCGTCATTGCATTAATCGCCGCCTTCACAAACACCTCGAAGCACACCATGGTGCTGACCGGGTTGCCTGGCAGTCCAAACACCAGACAGGTTCGATCGCCATCGTTCCACCTGCCGAACCAGACCGGCTTGCCTGGCTTCATCGCCACCTTGTGAAAGATGCACTCCACCCCGGCAGCCGCCAGTTCCGCGGGAACCAGATCAAGCGTTCCCGCCGACACGCCCCCCGACAGCAGAAGAATATCGTGCTGCAATCCCTGTCGAATCGCTGCCTGCAGCTGCTCACGATCATCCGCCACAACTCCCAGCGACGTGGCAAAACATCCGGCCTGCCGACTCTGAGCCAACAATGTCGGTTGATTGGAGTTGTAGATTTGCCCGGGCCCCAAAGGATTCCCCACATCAACCAATTCATTGCCCGTCGCCAGAACGGCAATTGCTGGCCTGCGAAACACGGGAATTGGGTCAAAGCCAAATTCTGCCAAAACCGCAATATGTTGCGGACCGATCTCCGTTCCGGAGAACAGCAAGACGTCGCCCGGTTCAGCCAGGCTTCCCTTGCGAAGGATATTGCCTTCCGACCTGACCTTGTCCGATGACACAGTTACCTCGCCGGGATCCGACTCATCGAAGGCAACGTGCTCAATCGGAACAACGCAGTCAATTCCCGGCGGCACAACCGCCCCCGTCATGATCCGCACCGCCGCTTCGTCAGAAACGGGTTTCGATGACGTCATGCCCGCCGTGATCGTTCGCACAACAGGCAACCGGCGTTGGGAGTGATCCACAAAATCACGACAACGAACTCCAAACCCGTCCATCATGGATTTGTCAAATCGAGGCGAAGGAAACGGAACCTGCAGGTCCATCGCCACAATTCGACCAAACGCCTCCGCCAGCGATACATCCATTTGCGCCAGAGCCTGAACATGGCTCTCAACAAGTCCTGTTGCCTGCTCCACACTCAACATCAAACATGAACCCCTGTCAACTGGCAGAAAAAACCAAACCGCTTCGAACAGACCTCAACGACATCTCACAAAAAGCTGTGGGACCATGCATTCGACATCTTGTCTTCCGAAGTGATGCTGTGAATCCTCACGTGCTTTTCGAATTTCGTCCTGCACTGTCAGCGTATGCTGCTGACACCGGGAAGACAGACCCCGACAGTTCGATCGCTGTAACAACAGAAGGATATCATCTGCGATGTTGTTTCTCCTCACTTTCCGAACCTAATCTTCGTTTGATTCAGTCTTACCCCATAGTCAATCTGTTGTCCGAAGGAGAAGGATTTCAGTAAGCTGCGAGCCTGCATCGTCAGAGTGGGCCGTTGACAAAAGCGGGGCTCGCGGCAGAACTGAACGACGCTTGCCCGCCGGACCTGGACCAATCGTCGGTCTGCTCGCAGATGGTGGATTGAATATTGCACAGGCAGCTCAGAGAAACTTCCACGAATGGCAAAGAAGAAAGCCGCCAAATCTGAATTGACAGCCGCCAATATCGGTTTTGAATCCAAACTTTGGCTGGCCGCCGACAAGCTGCGGAACAACATGGACGCCGCCGAGTACAAACACGTGGTGCTCGGGCTGATCTTTCTGAAGTACATCAGCGATGCGTTCGAAGAAATGCATCAAAAGCTGATCGCGGGCGAAGGCGAGTACGAAGGCTCAGACCCTGAAGACCCGGACGAATACCGAGCTGAAAACTGCTTCTGGGTACCGCCGGAAGCTCGCTGGCAGACACTGCAGGACAACGCAAAGCAGCCGACAATT
>JAGQPY010000204.1 GCA_020426485.1 Planctomycetaceae bacterium | reverse complement strand
CTTCGGTTCAAGCCCTCGTTTCGCTTTCAGTCCAGCCCGATCTTCAGAGCCGGACTGGAGAAGTCGTCTCGCCAAATGAAGTTCACGACCAACATCATATCGTCGCGACAGCATCCGATTCGGAAAACGCAGGCCGTGCCCACGCGATCGTCATTACCGATCGTTCAGCGTACGCCGCCAATACCAATGTGAAGCGATTGCTTAACGAAGCAGCAGGCGATGCGCTGGTGCTTCCAACGGACGAAGAACTGATCCTGCTGGACAAAATTCTCAGCGGTCCGGAATTCGGGCTGTGATTGCAGACTCCGGACCAATAACAGGCGATTCGCACAAGCCCGCCTGAGCACCAACGTTCCCGGTGCTCAGAACCTCAAGGGCTCTTTCCCTGAAGGCGTGCTCGTTGAGAAATCTGCCAGCTTTCCAGGAATGACTCAAAGGCCAATCGCACATCGCCGGAAGCCCGACGAGCAACGGGAAGCACAGCGGACAGAAATCGTTCGCTGTCGCCTGCGTGCAGAAGTTCTGCCGTGTGTACTGCCACCGCGACATCGAAACGGGAAAGCTCATCGACAGTTTTTTGAACGTCTGCGCCGTGCTGATGAACAAGTTGGCGAGCGTATTCGCGAGCAGCCGTGAAATGTCCGTCGCCATCACCATCAATTCGAATCGCACCACTGACGGCCATGCACATTGGAGTCCATGACGGCGACGATGGTTGATAGGGTTTCGCTATCGGCCAGTACAGTTCGGTGACGCCCGGTCCGCGAGCGACGGCCGTCACAAAGACATCCTGATGATCACTGACGGGTAACTGCGTGGTGACAACAAACTTGGTACCGCCCATCCTGCTTTGGTCTTGCGGAACCTTATGGGTTGACACCAGTTCTCCATTCATGAAGACATCCACTTCTGTTGCAGAAATCCACGACGGACCAAGTACGTGGACTTCGCAATCATAGTTCGCCGCCAGCGGCACCAGATCACCTGGCCGAAACGTCTGGTTGACGGTCACTGTCACAATCAGTCCGCAACTGACGGTGACTCGCCCCTGCAGAAAGCTGTCGACAGCTTTGGAGATATCAATGCTGCTGACGTCGTAATCGTCGCACTGAATGTACGTTCGGCCCTGAGCCACAAAGTGACGAGCGACATCGTGCGAATCACTGCATCCAACCGGCGTCAGAATCTTTCCGGCGTTCATCAGCGACATCCAGTCGCGAACCATGGCCATCATGTCCGACTGCTGAGCGGCGGAATTGACGACTTCCATCGCATTGGCCTTCAGTTCCCAGCCGTCCGGATTCGTGCCGGTCGCCGCCAGAAAATGTTCCGGAGCAAATGGACGGAATCCGCTGTGAACATCGCGAGCATGATTCAGGATAGCGACACGAACGTCGGCCGTGGAGAAGATGCTGTCGAAGATCTTCGGCCATGCTTCGGCTTTGTAGTCCGGTATCGGCGTCTCCGCCGAAGCGATGGGAAACACATTGAAGTGTCCCAGCTTCGTGGTCACTTCGTTGCCAATGACCGGGGTGAAATACTTCTGCAGATTCATGTCCCGGGCGGTGGATCGATAATCGACGTGAATGTTATGGTCGGTTGCGATGGGCAGCTCCACGCATTCACCTGCCAGAGTCAGCATGCGTTCTCGAACGGTTGAATCACCGTGTCGTGAATGCGTGAAGGTATGCACGTGAGTGTCGCAGGCAACCAGTCCATCTGTCGGTACTTCTCGCCGAATGGTTAGCGTTACACTGGCATTTTCACCAGCCGCAACAGTCACCGTTTTTCGGTGGATACTGAATTCAGGACCACGTCCCGCCACAATCGTGTAGATCCCCGGACGCACCGGCAAAACAGCCCGGCCTCTGCAGTAAATCACGCCGGGGCGTACCGCCATTTCGTCATCAGAAACCGCCCCTGTGGTGGCCAGTGAATCCGACTGCAGCACGGTAACTCGGCACGGTGTTGCCAATCCGGAGTGTTCATCCCGCACTTCCACCTTGATGGTGGATTGTGCCAGAACATCCTTCATTGATCCGGCAATCAGTTCCACTTCGCCAATGCGAATATCGTCGACTTCATGAGAATCCGTGGACACTGTCAACGTATTTTCGCCGTCATGCAGCGTCTCAGCCGGAACGGGCCAGTAGCCGATGATCGAGTTCTCATCGCGATGCAGCTGTCCCACATCATGACCGTTCAATCGAATCTTCCACGACTGTTTCACGTCCTGCTGCAGCATTCGCAGAGTAGAGTCATTTTGAATGCCGCTGACAGAAAACGTTCGTTCCAATGCAGCAGCATCGGGCTGTTCGGGAAAGGTCTCCCACTCTCGGGGCTCACCATTGCGAACATGGCACAGGCTGCGTTCAACGACCACGACCTCGTCGGCCCGAACGGCCCAGAAATTCAACACTGTCAGTCCAGCAAGAATCACTCTCATTCGCATCCCGCCCGTTGTGAATTACTGTCGACCTTAGCCCGCACTGTCTGCCTTCCAAGACTTGTAGCGGAACAGATCACCGTCCGAAATTCAACATCATGAAGCGTCGGTGCGTCAGCAGTGACGTCGACGGCTGCAAAGGTCGTCTCATACCGCTGATGTCGCGTCTCTCAAGTCCGTTCTTTCGGCCACGGGTTAAACAACGTCGAATCGACGTCTGACGGGTCTGTTCTTTCGTCTCAGGCCACTTCTCGACGTCAGGACCGGAGGTTGTCAGGCAAAACCGCTCAGGAGCCAGCCGACGATGTATGCGATTCCCGCGGCCGTGCTGCCAACCAACAGAGTTTCCGTTCCCGACCGATACCATTTGTCAGAGACAAAACGCGCTTTGACGGCTCCCACGGCGAAGAAGGCGACGCCGGTCAGCAATGTGCTCCACAGGAACGGACGGTTCCCGGGAATGTCCAGGACGTATTCCACAAGGAAAGCCAGCAACGGCAGAACGCCAATGGAAATGAACGCGAGGAACGTCACGACCGCGGCTCGCCAGGGACACGGACGATCCAGCGACAGCCCCAGTTCTTCCTGAAGCATGGTGTTCACCCAGAGACGCTGGTCGGCAGTGATGGTCGCAACGATGTTTTCCAGTTCCTGACCGGCGAATCCCTTGGCCGCCATGATTTGACGCACTTCTTCGCGTTCGCCTTCCGGGTATTTGGCGATGTGCAGCTCCTCGGTGCGTCGAGCGTGTTCCAGCACCTGCAGATCCGCCTTGGAACCCAGATAGTTGCTGGCAGCCATGCTGAATCCATCCCCCACAAGGTTGGCCATGCCCAGAATGATGACCACTCCCGTTGACAGATCCGCACCGGCAACGCCCGACACCACAGCAAATGTGGTCACCGCACCATCAATCCCTCCGTAAACAAAGTCACGAAGGTAACTGTGCTGAGTCGCCTGACCCAGGCGAATACGGATCGCTTCCCGAGTATGGTCTGCCTTCAGCGATTCCCGAACGCCTGCAGATTGCTTTTCTGCTGTCACAGTACCTCACCCACTTCAGGAAACCAGATCTCGTCGAGGATTACCCAGGTTGTCAATTTAATGGGATCAGAGCTCTTCATGCTGCGGATCGGAGTAAAAACACCGAATGTTTTCGACTTCGGTCTTTGTGAACTGCGCGCCAGTCTCCATTAACCGGACCGTCCCGATTCCAGCGATACAGGGTCGAGGTACAGGATCGATGGGGACTCGGTCCACAGGAATAGGTGCCTGACACTCGTCACCGTTTCCCTGATGCCGTTTCCCCGAAATTCTCAGGGAGGATCGTAGCCGCCCGGATCGAACGGATGACATCGGCAGATACGTCGAATTCCTCGCCAACCGCCAAGCAGCAGTCCGTGTTTTTGCAGACTTCGCACAAAGTATTCGCTGCAACTGGGATGAAACCGACAGTTGTTTCCCAGAAGCGGGCTGACAAACCGCTGGTAGGCTTTGATCAGAAGTATCGCGGTCAATGCCGGAATCTGAAAGGGCAGCGACACGATTCGTATGAACGGTTCAGTCATCGGCATTCACCCGAGACGCAATTCCTCCGCGGCGAACAATTCGACTCACCAGCGCCTTCAATGACGTTCGGAAGTCCCTCAGCTGAGGATTCGCGTTCTGGCGTGGAACGACCACCACATCCAGTCCGCTCGGCAGACTGTCGCGACATAAGCGAAATGCTTCACGAATCAGCCGTTTACGACGATTTCGAGCAACCGCATTGCCATGTTTCCGAGACACACTGACGCCCAGTCGTGTTTTTGCCAGTCCGTTTTTCAGCACAAAAACCAACAGCTGACCATCGCCCGCTCGACTGCCCGATTCGAAACACGTTCGAAAGTCATTGCCCCTTCGCACACGACTTTCGCGAGAAAACGTCCGACAGCACTTCCGAGCCATCTCATCTGAATCACCGTGTTCGACGGTCAACTGACGACTTTCCCGAAAGCGTACCAAACGGGGCCCAGAACAAACGGCTGAACCGACAGCTCCATCTCACCCACTGCTACTGCAAATATCTTACAACTCAAGCCGCCAAACAAAACCGGAGCAGGCCCCTTTTCCGATTGGTGTTTCACAGGGTTTCTGCCACGTTGCAGGAGCCAGCTCCGGTATTGTGAGCGGTTTTCCGTCACACCGCTGTGACCAAAATGCTTCAGGTCGCCACCCAGCGACATTGCAGGACGATGCAGCTGTTGAGCTGCGTATTGCGGTCACAGTGATCAGCAGGGCTTTTTTCAGTTCAATCGACCAACACCACGATGCCGGTGATATTGTCGCGTGAGCCGCCCTTCTGAGCCGCTTCCACCAGCATACTGGCAATTTCCTGTGGGTCATCCGATGCCATCAGCAGCGTCTGAATCTGATCATTGTTGATACCATCCGTCACACCATCAGAACACAGAAAGAATCGGTCACCTGACTTTGGTTCAACTTCGCACGCATTGGTTCCGGAAGATCCATCCTTCGTGCCCAGGTAGCGGTACAACACGTTGCGATATCGGTGAGTCTTCGCTTCTTCGGCATTGATCGTTCCGGCATCCAGCAGTGCCTGTGTGAGAGAATGATCACGAGTCAGCTGAGTCAGTTTTCCATCGCGCAGCTGGTAGACTCGGCTGTCACCGATGCCGCCCACCAGAAATCGTTTACCGCAGCGAACCAGGAAGACCACGGTCGTACCCATATTTCGCACGGACGGGTCGACTTCGCTGTAGGCCATGATTTCCGAATTCGCAAACGCGACGGATTCATCGATTGCTTTTCGGGCTTCATCTCCCGAACCGCCATCAAAATTCATCAGTCGTTCCAGCTGCTTCGGAATCAGTTCGACCGCCATCTCGCTGGCTTTTTCGCCGGCGTTCTGTCCGCCCATTCCATCAGCAACAATGAAATAACGCTGATCGGTATCGACAACGTAGTTGTCTTCATTGTTATCACGAAAATTGCCCGTGATACTCAGGTGGCCGGTTCGAATAGAGTGCATGAAATCGCTAATTCAACTCTCGATAATTCTCCGGCAAGCGCGTTGTCTTTGCCGCTACGTTTTGTTCAGTACAACGATGAAATCAATTCCCGCCGGACCGTCCGAAACTCCGACTCAGCGTGAACAGTTTTCGAAAACCGGAAGTCTAGTGGCTGAGAGGCCCCGACAAAACCAGGACTGGCACCCTTCCGGACAGTTATTTCACAGGGTTTCTGCCCCGTTCCGGAAGCCAGTCCCGGTTTTGTGAGCGGTTCTTAAATTGCTTCCCGAGAACCACAAATCGTCTCGAAGACATTACGGAGTCCCAGCGTCGTCGATGTGATCAGCATTTCTCCGGCGGCGAATCCGGCCGATGTGCCCAACAGCCGATTCTGGCTTTCCACCAGCTGAAAAACCCTCTGTTTTCCCGGAGGAAACTGAGTTTTATAAGCACGGATCGCCTCCAGTTTCACACCCAATGCCTCAGAAATATCAGAAACGAACCGACCTCCACCTTCCGGCAGACTGAAATTCTGCAACCCCAGAGGATACCAGATCTGCTTCTGAATCCGATGGACAGGCAGGTTTTCGAAGATCTCGTCCCATTTTGACAGTCGTGAATAAAAGACGGCCGCATCCGTGATTTGCATCGCCTGCCAGTGGTCTGGTGACGCCATGGGAGTTTTGTCGGCGATCCCCAGCACCAGTTGAGGCCGATAGCGGCGAAAAATTTTCGCCAGCGCGACTCGTTCGTCGAAGCCGTCAAACAGTCGTCGATTCGGCAACGACATCGTTTCCCGGACCTGAACGCCAAGTATTCGAGCAGCTTCCTGAGCTTCCTGGAGCCGTTCTTCCGGCCCGGAACTCATGGGCGTCGGTTCGCCGTCCGTCAGATCAACAATTCCTACGCGCAGCCCCTGACGAACCATCGTGGCCAGAGTTCCACCGCAACCGATTTCGACGTCGTCCGGGTGGGCTCCCACCGCGATCACGTCCAGTGGTTCCGGCAGTTCAACAGGATCGGTTTCCATCGACACGACTTCTGTTCCTTGTCATTTACGGCAATTGGGGGCACTTACGGCAATTGGATCCGCCGGAGTTACCTACGGAACCTGATGCCGCAGCGGCCGATCCGAGATTCCGGCCAGCAGATTGTCAGCAGCGATTTCGGCCATCGCGTTCCGACTGGAAACCGTGGCACTGGCAATGTGCGGCAGAATCACGCAGTTGGACATCGCACGCAAGGGACTTGCGTCGGGCAACGGTTCAGGGTCGGTCACGTCCAGCCCGGCGGAAAAAATCTGCCCTGTGGACAATGCTTCGTGCAGTGCATCCTGATCAACCACACCACCACGAGCCGTATTGATGAAAACAGCGGTGTCCTTCATCTGCCGAAACGCATCAGCATTGAACATATGAGTCGTCTGCGGATTCAAATCCGTGTGAACAGAAACAAAATCGCTCTGAGCCAGCAGTTCAGAAAACTCAACACGAGTCGCGCCGAGTTCACGGTCGACCTCCGGTCTGGGAGACCGTGAGGTATACAGGACTTTCATCCCCCAACCAAAATGCAGCCGCCGTGCTGTGGCCTGCCCGATGCGGCCCATGCCGACAATGCCAAGAGTCCGGGCTTTCAGGTCCTGACCAATGAAGCCCATGGGCTCCCACGTCAGCCACTCCTTCTGAACAACGTTTTCCAGACCTTCCCGCATTCTTCGAGCGGCTGCCAGAAGCAGGCCCACGGCGATGTCCGCCGTCGAATCGGTCAGAACGTCCGGCGTGTTTCCGACCTTGACTCCTCGCCGATTCGCCTCCGCCACATCGATATTGTTGTAACCGACCGCAAAATTACTGACGACTTTCAACTGAGGACCAACGGCATCAAAAAAAGCAGCATCGATTCGGTCGCTCAGCAGAGTCACCACGCCATCACAACCACGAGCGTTTTCGATCAGTATCTCAGGTGACGGCGGAAGCCTTTCCGGCCAGACCACGCAGTCTGTTTCCGCCCGAATTCTGTCCAAACCGGCCACAGGTATCTGCCGAGTTACAAAAACCCGTTTCGTCATCCCCAAAATCCTTCTCAAAACCAAACCGGGACCGGCACGCCTTCCGACAGACGGTTTGTCGACAACCGAAGCCGCATTATGAGAGAATCTCGGAAACAACGCGACCATGTACGTCCGTTAAACGAAACTCCCGTCCCTGATACCGATACGTCAGTCGCTCATGGTCGATGCCCAGCAGGTGCAGCACTGTCGCGTTGAGATCATGAACGTGAACCGGGTTCTCGGCAATATCCATCCCGAACTCATCCGTCTGACCGTAGCTGGCACCACCACGCACACCACCACCGGCCAACCACATCGTGAAGGCATCTTTGTGATGGTCGCGGCCGGAGATTCCGGTCCCCCTGGTGCTGCCCTGATTCAGCGGTGTCCGTCCGAACTCCGAACCCCAGATGATCAGAGTATCGTTCAGAAGACCTCGCTGCTTCAGATCACGAATCAGCGCGGCAATCGGACGGTCGATATCTTTACACTTGGCCGGCAACCGGTTCTCAATTCCCGAATGATGGTCCCAGTCGGAATCGTAGAGTTCCACCAGGCGAACGCCGCGTTCCACCATGCGACGTGCCAGAATGCAGTTGGCTGCAAACGAAGCCTTGCCGGGTTCGACACCATAATCATCAAGAACATGTTTTGGCTCACCGGTAATCGTCATCAGCTCCGGAACGCTGGCCTGCATGCGATAGGCCATTTCGTACTGGCCAATGCGAGTCAGAATCTCAGAATCACCCGTCGACTGAAATCGTTGCTGATTCAGTTCACCAACGGCATCCAGAACACGACGTCGATCTTCTCGATCGTGTCCTGCCGGGTTCGTCAGAAACAGAACCGGATCGCCGGTCGAACGAAACTGAATGCCCTGATAGATGCTGGGCAGAAAACCCGTGGACCACAAACTGGTTCCGGCTCCGCCTTTCGGACCGGTCAGCAACACAACATACGCCGGCAGATCGCTGTTTTCCGACCCCAGACCGTAGGTGACCCACGATCCAAAACTGGGGCGACCGCCACGGCCAAAGCCGGAATGCAGAAACATCTGAGCCGGAGCGTGATTGATTTCGTCACTGTGCAGTGAATGAATGAAGGCAATGTCATCAGCCACGGTACCAAGATTCGGCAACAGTTCCGAAAACGTATGTCCGCACTCGCCATGTCGATGAAATGCCCACGGTGAACCCGCCAGCGTAGACGTCTTCCCGATAAACGCGAAATCCCGATCACGAGTCACTTCCGGAGGGCAGGGTTCATTGTGTCGCCTGCGAAGCTCCGGTTTCTCTTCGTACAGATCCAACTGCGATGGTGCCCCGATCATGTGAAGATAGATCACATGTTTTGCTCGCGGAGCAAAGTGCGGAGTGGCTAATCGTGATGCGTCGGACGCCACTGCAGTACCGGAACCCTGCATCAGTTCGGCCAGAGCAACCGCCGACAGATTGATCGCCGAGTGATTCAGAAATGATCGACGGTTCGAAACGTGATCGCTCATAAGCTAACCTCTACTTCCGCCGGGAACACTTACGCACAGGAAACGGCCGTCGCCGAAGGCCAGCCACCGGCACTCGTCATTCAGGCCCTGACATTGGAACAAAACCCAAACAGAAACAGGGGGCTGCCCCATACTCTCCGGTCGATCCTAACGGAACAGCGTCACTTTGGAGTACGACGACTTGTCGCCGCTTTGGATTTTTCTGACAGTTGATCGCCAAAAAGTCAGCTGCCGCTGTCCAGTTATGCCTCGCACGGTGAGATCTGATGTCACAAATCTTCGTTTAACCCGAGCCAACGGC
>JAGQPY010000203.1 GCA_020426485.1 Planctomycetaceae bacterium | reverse complement strand
GTCGCCGAGCCGTTGGCGTTGGCCGGGAAGCTGAGCGTCAGGTCGGTCCCGCTCAGCGACGTTGTCACGACACTGCCGTCACTGCTGACAGCGGACCAAATAAGACTGTCACCGTCGACATCGGCAAACACGCCCGACAGATCGATCACCTGATCAGCGGCATCTTCATTCACCGTGACATCCCCAATCGGATTCGCCACGGCGGGTGCATCATTCACAGCGGACACGGTCACGCTGAACGTGTCCGAAACGGACAGAGAACCGTCATTAGCCGTCACGGTCACTGTCGCCGTGCCGTTGGCGTTGGCCGGGAAGCTGAGTGTCAGACCGGTGCCGCTGAGCGAAGTGATCACGACGCTGTCGTCGCTGCTAACGGCTGTGAAAGTTAATGATGAATCGATGTCGGCAAATACACTCGACAGATCGATCACCTGATCGGTGGCATCTTCGCTGACCGTGACATCTGCGATTGGATTGGCCATGATCGGAGCGTCGTTGACAGCGTTGACGGTCACCAGGAAAGTGCTGGAATCCGAAAACTCGCCGTCGTCTGCGGTGATCGTAATCGTTGCTGTTCCGTTGGCGTCGGGAGCAAAGTCGATTGTCAGCAGACCGTTCACGTTCGGGCCTGCGTTCGTCGCGATATCACTGAGCGACAGAGTGGCGAGGGACGGATTACTGCTGCTTACCGAGTAGGTTGGAAACAGACCGCTGCCATAGATCGTATCCGGATCAAAGACCGCGAGTGTCAGATCGACAGCTACGTCTGCTGCATCTTCATTGAGGATGATGTCTTCAACACCAATGACGCTGCCTGCATCGGGTGCTTCGTTCACCGGACTGATGGTCACGGTGAATTCATCGGAGATGCTGAATTCTCCATCGTTTGCGGTCACCGTTACAGTGCCGCTGCCTGCCCGATCGACGCCGAAGATCATTTTCAGATCCGTGCCGTCGATAAAGGCACCGAATGTCCCATTCTGTGGGAAACCGGAATCGCTGACATGATAAGTCAATGAGCTGTCCGGATCAGCGAACACAGTTGTCAGGTCGATCGTCTGCTCAAATAAGTCGTCTTCGTTGAAACTGATGTCGCCCGTTGGATTCGCCACGATCGGAGCGTCGTTGACCGTCGTGAACGTTCCAATGGCTACGGAGCTGGAAACACTGGAAAGATCGCCATCACTGACGACCAAATCATACGTTGGCCCAGCCTCGCTCCCATCGTGAACAAACGCAACTTGTCCGTCATTGATTTGTTGTTGCGTGAAAGTGGTGATCGCCACGCCGGGATTGGTTGTCAACTCGAATTGACCACCGCTCAGATTGCTTACCGCAAACGTCAACTCGTCGGGCGAATTATCCGGATCATGAGCGGCAAGCTGACTTGGTGACAGCGTGACCGTGCCGCCTTCGGCAATCGATATCGCGTTGACGTTGATAACGGGAGGTTCGTTTATCGCCGAACCAAAGGACAACAAACCGCGATCGTCCGTCGGGCCGTTGACTGTGACTTCATGAATGCCACCGACTGGATAAGTATTTCGGAAGCCGGAAGGCGTGACGACTTGAACGGTGTAGTCGGCTGTTTCGGACAAACCGAGTGCTGCCAGATCGAACGAATACAATCCTTGCTCGGAATTCGGGTTAATGTCGCCGCTGCCGTCGAGATCCACGCTTGCCGTTACCGTCGAGGCAACAACAGTGCCGCCGGCGTCGAGCAGTTCGACGGTGCGGCCATCAATGCCCGGTTCGGTAAAGATGGTCAGGTCAGGCGAGATGCCGCCAAAGACTCCGACTATTTCGTCCGTGGAGTTGAAGATTTGCGCATTGGGATCGATCTGTTTCAAGTAGAAAAGGTCGGTGTCGCCGCCGACGCCGAAGGCGCGAATGTTGTCGGCAGCCGCGTTCAGGTCCGCCAATTCGGCGGCGAAATCACTTTGGGAGTTAGGAAAGGGTATCCCATCAGACACGAAGATTACGTTGACATCAGACGGATCGTTAAACCCGGCATCAATTGTCAATTGATGGGCAAGCCCCAAGGCGTCTTTATAAGCCGTGCGCTGCTGGCGCTGAATACTTTGAAGTGTCTGAACGATATCCGGGACGCCGTTAGAATCCTTATCGGCGTTCGGCGCGGCGGTCAATTGAATGCCTGAAGTCAATGGGTCGACATCAAGCACCTGCGATTCTGCGTCGGGTCGGAGGCCGCCTAGGGCGTTGGCCAGCATGACAATCCCTACCTGGGCGGTATCGCCGACGCCTTGGTTGATCAATTGTTGGTTTAGCGCAGTGAACGCGGCAATCTCGGCATCAAGGATCGTATCGGCATCGCCATCATTGTTGAGGTCGCCTACCGGCATACCGGTAAACGGATTTCCCGTGCTGCCGGAGGCATCGATAATAAAAATCACGTCGGGCTCATCACCCTGAATCAGGTCGGTATTACGAAAACCGTTGACATCCAGATCCTGAAAAACGGCCCCAGAGACGGCGCTCAGCAGAGCTCGGCTCTCCAGCATTTCCGCGGGCTGGCCAGACGTTCGCCGTGTGCGAGTGGCCGCTCGCTGGCGCGTTCGACCACGAGCGTGTCGGCGAGAAGAAGACTTCAGCATTTCGTGCAGACGTGGAATCCAGTTACGAAGCATGGTTCTGACTTTCTTTTGGCCCACAGCGGTGAAAACGCCGCAGCGGTTTGATGGTTTGAGTCTTGTTCTGAGTTTTGAAGTCGTATCGAATGTGCCACCTTGCTGAGGTCGCTCAGAGTGGCGTCCATTTCATCCGTTACCGGTCTTCGGCATGCCAGTTCGACAAAGCGCCGCCGTCTTCGAACCAGATGCTGTGCCGAATTTCATTTGTTCTGAAGCCGAGGGCTTTCGGACGCTGAACTATCGGCAGACTGACGACGTCGTAGAGTTCGCTGACGATTCCTTCGATTCGAACCCAGTGGACAATGTCCCCGGAATCCAGATCCACGACGATCAGGCCGCAACGGGAATCTGCGTTGCGCTCCGCGAGCTTGTCGTCGAGAGCCAGACCGCGAAAGGTGGCTTCGCGAGGACGTGACAACCCAATGACCGCGTAGTTGTCCACAAACGTCAGGCCACGGGCATAGCCGGGACAGAATGCGACCTCTTCAAACGTGCCTGTCTGACGATCGATAAATCCGAAGCTGCCGGTGCCGGAGTTCAACAGCCAGAGTTTGTCTCGATACAGCCGTGGGGAATGCGGCATCGACAGTCCGGTGGCCACGATTTCATTCGTCGGCACATGAATGACACAGCCACCGTCGCGCCGGTGATCTCGCCAGCCGTCTGCCACATCACTTTGACTGACCGCGGTGACATACGCGGGCTGACCATCTTCCATCGCCAGGCCATTCAGATGACAACGGTCTTCCGCCGCCAGCTTGCTGATGAAGGGCGGTTTCCAGAGTGGTTCGAAGCTGTACCTGTCACTGACGGTGGCCAGACAGCCGAACAGGGTGTTCACAAAAACCGGGCGACCGTTGCTGTTGACGGAAATGTCGTGTGCGTCCAGATCTCCGGTTGTGTATCCGACCTGCGGCACGTACAGACGATCGTATCCACCGCTCAGCGAATCCGGCGGAAGCATGTTTTCGAAACGCCAGATCTGGTACTGCGAACTCATCCACAGCGTCTGGCCATCACCGCACAGACCCAGACATCGTTCAAACGTCCGCTCAAAAACGGAAAGTGCTCCATCAGGCTTGAGCCCCAGAAAAAACAGTTTCCCTGCCTGATACGTGGTGAACGCAAGGCTCGTTTCCTTTTCGGCCAGCCAGTTCGGGAAGTTGCGAGAGGCGGAAATATCCAGCAAACGACCGGTTTGCCAGTTCTGGCCCGCCGCCGTTTGGTGACTGCTGTGCTGTTGGTGTCCGTCGAGTTCTGAGACTTCCGGAAGGGCAGTCGGCATGAGAATTCGCTTTCGTTTGCAGGTGAAAAAGTGGTCTCACCTGATCAAGCGAACGCGGCCCGAATGACATGACAAAAATTTTGAAGTTTCTTGCATCCCTGGCGAGCGGAGGGACGTCAGTCCCCCGATGTCCGCGCAACCGGGCGCACGCTGACCGTGGCAGATGTTCTGCGGGGTTGATCGTACGGACGATTGTCCAACCTGAAACACAACGGTTGTCGTGCGCTCGGATCGGGCGACTCACGTCGCACCGCTCGCCAGGGCGGGGGGGATTGTCGCGTCGAGATGGGACTACAGAATCCGACCGCCGGGCAGGTCCAGTTCCGGAATGGAGTTGGTCCAGACGAGCAGGGGATATTCCTGGTCGATCGTATACTTCACGCCGACGAGCACGGCATCGTCGTCTTTCAGTTTGCGTTTCGAACCGTTTCGCGTCCACCATCGTCCGCTCGCAGGAGTGCTCCACGAACGATTCAGTCGCTGGGTGCCGTATCGTTTGAAGTCGTTCAGCAAACGTTCCGGGTCGGGATCACCCGGAACTCCGACGACAATGTGAACGTGCTGAGCCATGATTGATACGGCCATCAAAGACCAATTGCGGATGCCGGCGGTTTCCTCAAACTGTGCGAGCAGCGCCGTCGCATGGTCGCCACCAATTCGCACGGGCGGGCCTTTCATACGTTCACGAATATGCTGTTCGAGTTCCGGAATGCCGCTGTCGAACGGTGTGCCCGGGATGTTGTGCCGAACCTCCGGACCCGTCCCCTCGCGCACATTGCTGACAAACCCTCTTGCATCGCCAGCCAGACGATTGCCGTACATCGTCCATGTCAACAACCAGTACCGATTACAGATGGGACGGTTCATTGATCCGTTTCCAAAACGTTGGGGACCCCGGCAATGTCAGTCGAACGAGAGATCAAGTTATTCCAATTGTGATTGTTACAACCACTCCCCGGGTTCGCTACGAACTGACCAAATCGGTGAGCGTCATCCCGGCAGACATTTCCCGGCGAGCGAAGGGACGTCAGTCCCCCGATGTCTGCGCATCCGGGCGCACGCCGACCGTGGCAGATGTTTTGCGGGGTTGATCGTACGGACAACCGTCCGACTTGAATCACAACGGTTGTCGTGCGCTCGGATCGGGCGACTGACGTCGCACCGCTCGCCAGGAGTGCGCGATATTCCGGTGCGCGACGTCCCTCTGCTCGCCGGTTAGGGTTTCGGGATGCGGCGAGTGATCCACAGATCGCCATTTCCGGCAGAACCGGGGCGTTTGGAGGCGAAAACGACGATCTGGAATTTTGCATCGGCGGCAAATCCGCCGTTCCATTCGTACGTCGTAAAGGGTGCCGCTAGTCGAATGGGTTCGTGAAACGGATCATCCGGAGACTTACGAGTCGTCAGGTAAAGCTGGTCACGTCCCAGATCGGAGTGCCGACCGGAACTGATAACAAGCACGCAGCCGTCACTTGCCAGCCACGCACCCGAATCGGAAAACTCGCTGTTCACAACGTTGCCGAGGTTCATGGCTTTTCCGAAAGGCTTGCTGCGGCCCGTTCGTCTCGTTTCGAACAGGTCAGTCCCCCCCATTCCTCCGTACGACACCGGACCGACGGCTGAGAAGATCAAGGCAAGGCCGTTTCCGCTAACGATCGGATTCACTTCACCGACAACCGAATTAACTTCGGCACCCAATGGTTGAGCGTTTTCGAAATCGCTCGATGCCTGCTGGCGGGTGGCATACCAGATATCGGTGTTTCCCAGACCACCTGATCTTGCGGAGACGAAGAACAATTCGAGTTCATCGTCTGTGACAGACGGAGATATGGCGGATCTGGCGTTGATCGTCGATGACAGTGAAATCGGTTGAGAAAAGTCGTCGTCGAGTGAAGATCGCTGCGTCACATAGATGCTTGATTCATTATTTCCCATCCGGTGAAACCACAACGTCAGACCATCGGGTGATAATTCTGGTTGTGAATCATTCAACGGAGAATTCACAGCATTGAGCGGTTTCGGCTCGGTCCATGTCCAGTCTTTCGATTCCCCGACAAGCGACAGCAGAACGGGGTCTGCCACGGCCAGAATCTGACTGGCTGGCGGACGCTGCGGAAGGATCTCACCCGAATCGTGTAGGATTGTGCACGCCGGCAATAGTTCATGCAGCCGATCAAGGCCCGATGAAGTGATCCGACAGCGACAAAGATAAACACGCTCCAGACTTTTCAGAGTCGCAACGTCGGCAACCACTTCGTCACCAACAGACGTGTCATTCAGAAACAGCCATCGTAGCTTTGGCAGTTCCTTCAGTTGGGCAATGCCTCGATTCGTGACATGTGTGTGATGCAGGTGCAGATCGCGAAGTAATTTTTGACGACAAATCTCTTTCAGGCACTCATCGTCTAACCGCAGGCATCCGTAGCAACCCAGCTTTTCCAGGGCAGGAAGAACGGGCAGGTTTCGAAAATGTACCGCAGTGCAGTTGGTCCGCTGAACATCCAGGATTCGCAGATGCTCCCGGCCATGCAGAAAGCTAAATGCATCATTGGCCAGGGGCAGACCTCCCAGGTTGACTTCCACAAGTTTCAGTGGTCCTTCGGGAAGCTGTCTCGCATTTGTGATCCGGTTGCTGAGCTGCCCAGACTGGTCTTCGCATACGACGTGTCCGCCCAGTTCCAGAACCTCCATCGCGACATCTCGATCAGTTCGTTCCGTGTCGGTGCCGAGAGTTTGGGGAGGCGAGTCTTTCATTGGCGGACCAGTCGATGGAGGCAGATCCAGCGTTACCACCAGCTCCGTCGTTTTTCCTCGGCCGATTCGAAGTTCCTTCGTAGAGAATTCCAGACCACTTGCTTCTTCTCTAACCCGAATGGCGTACTCTCCGGAATCCTGTGTCGTTTCACCCACACGCAGCGCAAACTCCTGCCCCGTACGTTGATGGACCAGCCGGACGCCGGAATCCTCCAGCAGTTCCACGGTCACACCTTCTCGGGCATCGACGACAAGCATGCCGTGATCTGTCTTGATGTAAATGATCGATGCAAGCAGCAACAGCAAAGGCGCCCCCAATGCCAGCGCGATCATCGTGCGCCTTCGACTGCCCGTGCTGCCTGACGACAGAGTTTCCGGCTGCGTTGCTGATTCGGGCGTCACAGTTGAAGGCAAGGCAGCTTTGGGACCGGTCAGGATGTGTGGCGTTGCCATTCCGGCTGCTGCAGGCAGAGTTTCGGATTGGGTGTCTGCGGTCTGCTGTGGCAGAGCCTCTGCCAGTGAGCGCAGATCTCCACCACCGCAGAACGGCAATAACTTTTCAGAGACATCTGCGGCGGTCGCGGGGCGATCTTCGGGAGCTGCCGACAATAAGTGATTGATTAGATCGATTAACTCGGCGGGAAGATCGGGCCGCTGGTCGGACACGCTGGCAATGTCGCCGGCAGCCAGCGCCTGCATTTTCCGTAGTCGAGACCGACCGGCCTTTTCGAGCGGTGTCGATCCGCACAGCAGCCTGAAAAGCGTTGCCCCCAGTCCATAAATATCGGCCCGATGATCCGCCGTGCTGCTGTCGTCAAATTGTTCCGGCGCCATATAGTCCATGGTTCCCATGGCCTGGCCGCTGGAGCTGATGTCCTTCTGTTCAGAATCCTGCAGGTCAACCAGCCGAGCCAGGCCGAGATCCAGGACGCGAACCACTCCGTCACGACCCAACATCAGATTGGACGGTTTAACATCGCGATGCACAAGTCCATTGATGTGAGCCGCACTCAGTCCAACGGCAGCCTGCCGAACGATCTCACACGCCTGGGCAACAGTGAGTGCTTCATATTGCGCAATCCAGCCAACGTCGGCACCGTCGAGTAGCTGCATGGCCAGATAGTGAACTCCATCGGATTCACCGGCATCATACGCAGCGACAATATGCGGGTTTTCGAGCCGCCCGATGGCTCTGGTTTCCCGTTCAAATCGCGCGATGGCGGTCCGATTCCACTCCGCGGTTTTCGGCAGAATTTTCAGGGCGATCAGTTTGTGGAGACGACGATGTCTGGCTCGGTAGACGGTCCCCATTCCTCCGGCGCCAATCCGATCAAGGATTTCGTATTCACCGATACAGCGCGGCGGGGTGGCATCGCAGGATTCGGCGTTCTCGACAACTGATGAAATCCCGAAGAGCCAGTCCGTCGATTTCAGGGCAGAGATGCGTTCTTCCAGAACACTGACGAGTTCAGGACATTCGTGACACAATTCGGCGGCCGACAACTCGCGACCGTTGCGGCGGCTGAGTTCCCATTCTGCCAGGAGTTCGTCGACAACATTTTCCGAATGCATCAGGCCGAGTTCTCTGTGTACATTTGCTTTCACTCCACTGGATCCCCAAGTGACTCCTGAATCAGCAGTCGAGCTCGATTCATTCTTCGAATCATTGTTCGTTCGGAGATCTCCAGAACGTCTGCAGCTTCCTTCTGAGACATGCCGCTGTACCAGACCAGCGAAAATGCTTCCAGCTCGTCTGGTGGCAGGCTGCCTACGACTTCATGAAAATGTTCCCACTGCTCAAGCGTTTCGGGCTGGGTTTCGTGGTGTTTGATTCCTTCAGACTTTATTCCCGCGTATCTGCTATCATGCTGCCTGGCATGTCCCTCCGGACCGAAATGATGACGCACAAGATCAATGAGTGTTCTGCGAACCTGCGTCGCGGCCAGACCAAAGAACTGCCGCACTGATTGCGGCTGAACTTCCGCCAGAGATCGATAGAGTCGCATTGCAGCGTGCTGAAAGACGTCGTCCGTTTCTTCCCAGCGTTTCAATCTTGAAAAATCTGTGCGCAACATCGCTCTGGTCAGTTCCAGCAAACGCTCTGATGCACGCTCAATCAAACAGTCGCGCGCAGCCGGATCGCCGTCCGCCGCCTGTAACAGCAACTTTTGAAGATGAGCAGAACTCTCTCCCGTCCGACGGTTCATGCTCCAGTCCGATTCCACTGATCGTTGTAAACGGACTGAGTTATAACAGAGGCTACTCACCCTCCACACCCATAAAAGCGGACGCTGGAGCAATGACCTGACAAAAAACTCATCAAGAATGTGAAAACTCAGCACACGATTCCCAGCGATCAGGTCGGTGAAATGCGAGTCCCATTCAGAATGAATTTGGTCGTGCAAAACTCGACAAAAGTCGAATTACTGATGCTTCAAGGTCGCCAACATAGGACGCAAGAAGTTCTGCCGGCGTCCTCGTCCCTCCATGGCCCGGGTCAGTTCAACGGAATTGCCTCGGGGCGTTTCATTTGGCTGAGGCAGAGATGCCAGCAGTTTCTTTTCGAGTTGATATCGTTTGAGAGCTCGATTGAACGAATCCTGCGTCCTGGTCAGGATGAGGGTA
>JAGQPY010000202.1 GCA_020426485.1 Planctomycetaceae bacterium | reverse complement strand
TACACTCTGTCGCTTGGCCACTTCATCACCAGAATGATGATGCTTGCAGCAGCGAAGCACGCGGGAGTGGACACGGACCGTCTGTCGTTCAAAGGTTGTTTTCAAATTCTGAAAACCCGCCTGCCGGAATGCCGCGCCGGCACAGCGACGAGTTTCGAGCAGTGGTGTGCTGCTGTTGTCTGGGAGATGTCCAACGAGAAAATTCCCCCACGTCGCAATCGAATCAACCCTCGAGTCATCAAGCGAAAAATGTCCCGCTGGAACAAGTGTCGCCCCGAACACCGAAAACTCAAACCGTTGACCAAAACCTTTGCCGACACTGTGGTTATGAATCTTTGAACGGTATTGCGTTTAACCCGATGCCGAAGGCGAGGATGGGGGAATAACGCGTCGGCCTGGCCTCTCGGCTACGGGTTAGACAAAGGAAATCTCTTCACGGCGCTGGCCGTCTGCCCCGATTGAATCCACTCCCTGTGAGTGGCTTTGAGACCAGCAATCTTCACCGCACCATCACTGGATAGATGGCTTAACGAGATTCACAGAACAGCTTCCGGAGAAAATTCGGCTGTTGACGAAAACGCAGCTTCAGGAATCAGAAGCGTGGCAGATTCGTGTCTGGAATGTCCTGATCTGCAGAGCCCATGGCGATTTCGTTTATGATTGTGCGAGTCGGAAGCCGCGTGGCAGCAGATCTTTGAGCACAACGACTTCCGGCGGTGTAAGGGACGATTGGGAGACACTTCTTGAAAGTTCCGGTGTGTTCAGCCCCGTCAAATCGTCCAGCAGCACCATCATTTCCGGATTGAATTCGTACAGAAACTGGCGACAGGTCCCACACGGAACGGCCACTCCCGTCAACGAAACGACGATGGCCTGAAATTCACGATGGCCCTCAGCGACCGCCGAACAAACGGCGACTCGTTCCGCACAGATCGTGTTCCCATACGACGAGTTCTCAACATTGCATCCGGCAAAAATTCTTCCCGAAGCCGTCAGCACAGCCGCGCCAACCGGATACTGTGAATAAGGAGCATAGGCGCGACCACGAGCTTCGCGCGATGCCGCCACCAGTTCCTGCCATTGTTCGGGAATCATTCGCATGGAGTTATCCGAAAATCGTTCCGAAAGCTTTGAATCACCGCAGATCGTGCAGCGGCACCGGCTTCACGATCGAGTTTGAGAAAGTCTCACTGCGCAATGCACGGCTTCCATCATGCCCGAAGGATCGACCGCAAGCCGTTCATTCCACGCTCGATCAAAAGCCGTTCCGTGTGTTGGACTGGTACGCACAATCGGAAGGCCCAGTGTGATGTTCACTGCCGAATCGAAGCCGATCATTTTCACCGGGATGTGTCCCTGATCGTGATACATCGCCACGACGCCGTCAAACTCACCGGCCACCGCGCGACGAATGAGGGTGTCGACCGGAAGCGGGCCCTTCACATGAATCGCACGCTGCCGCCCATGGCTATCTCCCTGCGCTTTGAGAATGTTGTCGATCGCCGGAGCAATGATGGTCTCTTCTTCATCACCAAACAGACCGTGTTCGCCACCGTGAGGATTCAATGCCGCGACGGCGATCGATCGACGTTCTGAACCGATCTGCCACAGAAAGTCGTCCATCAGGCGAATCTTTTCCTCGACCAGCCGAGCCGTCAGGATTTGCGGAACGCTTCGGACGGAAGTGTGCAGCGTCACGTGAACGATGCTCAGACCATCTTTGGCGCAAAAGTCGCTGTCCGCCGACGTTCGAACCAGCGAACGCCATGGAGCGATCCGGTTTTCCGACAGATGCAGCATCATCGCGTAATCGCGAACACCGCATTTCTCCGCCAGAATTTCTGTATGACCGGGCCACGGATGGCCGGCAGCGTGCAGAGATTCCTTATTCAGGGGAGCCGTCGCAATCGCACTGACTGCGCCCGATGTTGCCAGATCGATGGCCGCGCACAGATAGTGAAAGGCCGCATCGCCGGCTTCCGCGTTCACAGCGCCACGAGCAGCCGACAGCACTGCGTCACCGGCGGGATTCAGGCAGGGAATGACGTGCTGCGGCAGCTCGGTGAGTGAACCTGACAACTCTGCTTTCACGTCGACTTCAACGATTTCAGCCTTGCGAAAGTCAACGCAATCGATCTTGCGTTGGCAGAGTTGCAACGCCTGACGAAGGATTTCAGGGTGGCAGACGACAAGTGGTCGACAGGCAGACTGAATCCGCTGGTCGCAACAGGCCTGAACAATGATCTCCGGGCCAATTCCGGATACATCTCCAGCAGTGATGGCGATCCATGGCCGATCGGAAATCACAGGTGGCTCTCCACGGATGACCGATTCTGCGGCTGCGAACTGACGACATCGCGCACGGCGTTAGACAATCGTTTCATCCCTTCCCGAATTCCGGCCGTGTCCAGAACACCATAGCTTAACCTCATCTGATTGTCCGGACGTTCTTTCCATCCGGAGGGATAACACAGTTCACCGGGAACGTACATCACCTTATGTGCGGCCGTGGCAACTCGAAACAGAGCACTGTCGAACCCTGTCGGCACATTTTCGGGCAGTGTCATCCAGACGTACAATCCGCCGCCTGGTTTTAACCAGCTCATTCCGGGAATATCCGCGAAGTACTCGTCTGCAGCCTGAAGCATCGCATCTCGTTTAATTCTGTAACTTTGCTGCAGGCGCACGACATGTTGATGATATTTGCCGTTGCGCAGGACTTCTGCGACAACGTTTTGACTCAGATGGCCCGATCCGAAATCTTCGTTGCCTTTCAAATCCGAAACGGGCTTGACCAGCTCACGAGGAAGCACAGTGACTCCGACGCGGAGGCCGGGCGAAAAACTTTTGGAAAATGTCTGAGTCAGAATCACGCGCTGGTCGTCTTCCGGAGCATCATCGAATGACCAGATGCTCGGCAGCACCGGGCCGTCGTAGTGCAACTCCCGGTAAGCCGCGTCTTCCAGCAGGTAGATCTTTCGTTCCGTCGACCACTTCCGAACGACATTTAACAGGTGCGGGCGTCGTTCAGAACTGACCATGATTCCCGCCGGGTTGTCGTGATAGCTGACAACGTACACCATCCTGACGCGATCAAGTTTTCCCTCCGAGGACAGATCCTGAAAAACGCTGTCGAGTGCATCCGGACACATGCCGTCGCTGTCCGTTTGAACGGGTACGGCTTCGACGCCGAGACCATCCAGAACTCCCAGGTAAACGAAATACGTCGGTGCGGCGACCAGACAGATGTCACCAGGATCGAAGACGGCCTGTGACAGAAGGCACAACATCTGCTGCGACCCGGTGGTCAACATCAGTCGTCCCGGATCAACAGACGCCATGCGCGACGACGGGCCTTCCAGTTCGGCAAGATAGTCGCGAAAGGTGGTCCGCAGCCGCTCGGACCCTTCGGTCGTCCCGTACTGCAGGGGCGTTGAACCGTGGGTTTTCAGCACCGTCTGAATGGTTTCTTCCACCAACTGAACGGGCAGCGTGACCGGATCAACGAAACCCGCCGCCAGCGACAGGCAGTCGGCATTCTCAATGCCCTGCTGCATCAGGTAGCCAATCGCCTGCCGTGAGGCTCGCTGAGCCATCATGGACGTCTGTTGATCAAACGAACTGGTCATCACAAAATCGTTTCCGGAAAGATATCGCCCTCTGCGATGAGAGCGTCTTCAGATGCGTCACGGGGGAACAAAAAGGAGAACGAACCGCTTTCGCAGACGGTGTAAAGTGTCAGCAAAAGATCGTTCCTGTGGTGAAAGAACCTTTGGGACCGGCGTGACGCAGAATTGGTTCGTACTGAAACCGCGCAGAAGCTTCAATCCAGGCCAATCTTACCCAAAGGCAGTTGCATGACCAGCATCACAACGAACGAAGCGGAAGTTGGAGCTTTTCATCTTCGAGGAGACTTCGGACTCGCTGACCGCAATATCCACGGACGATTACCTGTTCAACGCGTCAGATCTGTAGCGTCGAGCCGCTGCTCGGCATAAAGTGTGTGAAAGATCCCGCGATTCCGTCCTTCCCGGAAGTCGCGTCTCCGTTGAACGCGTCCGCTCCCGGTCATCGTTGCGTCGTTTTGCCTCGCAACAATTCCGTTTGTTTCCGATTCGATCCAGTATTCACGCAGATTATGAAGAGAACCTGATCTGGTTCATGAGCTGCCTGTTAAAGCGTTTCCATGAACGAAGATGAACTTCGCCAAAAACGCGTTTACGTTGGACTGATTGCCATCGGCTGTCTGATCGGCGGACTTGCGCTGGCCTTTTTTCCCGGCAATGAAGGCTTTCAGGGGGCGCTGGTGCGAGTCGGAATTCTGATGGGTGCGTTCTGGCTGGCTCTGCCCACGCGCAGCCGGCCTGCGGCATGGAAGGGACTGGCGTCCAACTGGGCACTGCTGGGGATGATTGTGACCGCCGTCATCATTCCGCGAGCAAAAGTGATTTTTCCGGTTTTGGCCTTCATCGTTGCACTTGCCTTGTTCGCTCGACCACGTCGCGGTTAACAGAGGCCTGTTTCTCGTCAATTGAATCCTCTGTCAGGTTCGCTGGAAGACGGCACCAAACAGCCGCGGATCGGGAAGTTCTGACGGCTGGAATGTTCGGCCGGCGGTCGTGTACTCGGAAATATCCACAGCCGTTCCACCGGCCGCCGAACTTTCGTACGACGCCATCAGCACCGCCATGGTATCCCACGCCAGCATGGGACCGGATTGAGGTGCCAGCTCCGGATTCAAAGCACAGGCCACGGCGTCGTTCATCTCGTTGACATATCCGTGAGCATAGAACTGGCGAGGCCGCGGGAAACAGGTGCCCTGAGCTGTCGGCAGCTTTTCGCGAAACAGCAGATTTCCTGCGTGAACGCTGTCGGGTAAGAACAGCTCGTTTTCGTTGTTCGGATTGACTCGCACATCGTACTGAGCAAAGTCGGTAATCACGGAGAATTCGTTTCGAATGCCGCTGATGCTCAAATCGTGCCCCACAACCTCCGCCACGGTTTCGTCTTCGAAGACAACCGTGATGCGTCCGAAGTCATCGACGTTCTGCATGACTCGAAAGAACTCACCGGAACCGGCTGGCTGATGTTTCAGAATCTGAGTGGCCAGAGCAGAAACTCTCACCGGTCGCACCGGACGACCTTCTCGCAGAATTCCTTCCACTTGTTTCAGATACAGCGCCGGCCCGAGCGGATGACAGGCCTTATTAAACAGCGCGCCGCCGCCGGACTTTGAGGGCGTGTCGTAGGCCGGAGCATGCGAACCCTGATGGGCACAGATTCCCCTTTGGTAAAGAACTTTCCCCTTGCCGGTTTTTACGGCCTCGGTCAGCAGTTCGACAATTCCCTTGATGCCGTCGAGATAGACAAAGTCTTCGGCATACAGCAGGCGGGAACCACCCTCACGAACGGCGTCCAGCACGGTGTTCAGGTAATTCATGGTTTCCCGTTTGCGCGTTGCCGGGTCGGCGTCGCGACCTTCGGGATAGCCAGGCCAGATGACGGGAGGTTTTTCCAGAACAATCACCGGCACGCCGGATTGTGCGGCTTCGACGGTGTACGGGCCGTGAGCAAAATTCGCACAGCAGATATTGTCAATGTCGGGCCGAACCGCCTGAAGCATTTCCTGATGGGTTGAATACGCTTTCGTGATTCGATGTTGAACCGCGAATCGCTCCGCGTTTTCCAATCGTCCGGAAACAACCCCGGCCAGTTCGATCTGAACGCCGTTCCGGTGTGGAATCATGGAATACGTTCCAACCGTGTAGTCGCCGGCGAAACCAGTTCCGCTGATCACTGCTCGAAGAATTTCTGTTGCCATTCAACCTTTTCCCTCATTGGCACTGCCCAACGCAGTGAACAGTTCTTGTCGCCGAAAACACCGCGTTTATACGTTGGGCGGCGGTCAATGAAGTGTTTCCGGTTTAATCCGACTCGCAGAGGAGAACTTCGGTCCATTGCAGTCGGCCTCCTCTGCGAGTCGGGTTAAACGACTCTATCTATGCCGCGTGGGATATAACCCGATCCGAAGGGGAGGCCACGCCTGCAACGTTTCCCCTCCGGATCGGGTTAAACGGTCTGTTCTCGATTGAAATTGCTTTACAGTGTTGACTGAATCACAGTGTTGACTGAATCACAGGGTTGCCTGAAAGGGTTCAATACGTGACGAACGACGACGGCAGAACCTTGTTGAACCTCTTCAGGGGTCAGGTCCGTCGGTTGCCATTTTTCCGAGGCGCGCCGTTGTCACGGCGACCCCGGACTGATTTGTCAAATCCCTTTCAGGGTGATGTGAATCGGATTTCCTGTTTCCATCACTCCGCGCGTCATTCCCTCAGGAAATCCCTTCACGGCGTTGGGCTGCCCTCTTTTTCAAATCGCCTCCGAACCGGGCTTTCAGGCATGAAACAAAATCACGGGCGAATGATAACGTGGCGGTACCAAATTCTCTGCACCCCTGCATAATCCACTGCGTGGCTGAAATGTATTCGGAGTTTCGATTTGACAGTGAGACTGGAAATGAAAGCTGAGTCTGAAGTTTCGTTCGCCGACCTGCGACAGTGCAAATCGCGTCGTTGTCCACAGCATTCGCTCGAAGTTCCGACATGTCTTGTCACACAGTGGCTTGTCACCTGTTTGGCGGGATTGTTAGTCATGCTGTGTTCGTTTTCCACTGTCGCCGCCGAAAAGCTGGACATCGTCATTCGCGGTGGGCGAGTGGTCGACGGAACAGGTTCCCCGTGGTACCTCGCCGATATCGGAATCGATGACGGCAGAATCGTCCGCATCGGACAGATTTCCGCAGAAGACGGTGAGACGGTGATTGATGCCGGTGGTCTTGTGGTCGCTCCCGGTTTCATCGACATGATGGGGCAGACGGCTTCGCCGATGGTCGACGATCCGAAAACCGCCATCAATCTGCTCACTCAGGGAATTACAACGATCAACGCCGGTGAAGGTGGTTCTGCCGCGCCGCTGAGTGCCGAGGATGGTGTTCGGGAAGGCTATACGACCATGGCGGAGTACTTCACTCTGCTGGAACTCAAAGGTCTGCCGGTGAATGTCGTGCAGACGGTCGGGCATACTCAGGTTCGACGCATCGTGCTGGGCAACGTGGAAAAACGACCGAATGCCGAAGAACTCAACCAGATGCAGGAGCTTGTTCGTGAAGGCATGCGAGCCGGCGCGATCGGTGTTTCCACGGCTCTGATTTATCCGCCTGCTGTCTACGCGGAAACCGAAGAAATCGCTGCTCTGGCCGCCGCAGCGGGAGAATTCGGTGGTCGCTACTACACTCACATGCGGAACGAGGGTGACCAACTGCTCGAAGCCATTGACGAAGCTCTGGAGATTGGACGAATTGGTCACACGCCGGTGCACATCTATCATCTGAAAGCCGCCGGGCGGCAGAACTGGGGCAAGATGCTGTCCGCGATTGCCGGAATTCGGGAAGCTCGCCGGTCGGGATATCAAGTCACCGCGGACATCTATCCGTATGTGAATAACGGGCTGGGCGTTGCAGCGTTGATTCACCCGCGACATTTTCGCGATGGCTTCGACCAGCTGAAAAGCCGTCTGGACAATCCGGACCTGCGTGCAGAAATTCGGACAGAAATGGAAACGACCGACGGCTGGGAAAACTGGTTTCGTCATGCCGGACACGACTGGAATCGAATCATTGTCGGGAAGTCAAATGTTCCGGAATTCGATGGTCTGGATGGTCAGTCGGTTGCCGCCATCGCAGCAGCCAAAGAATGCGATGTGTGGGACGTGTTCTTCCGACTGGTCAAGGCCGGCGCTTTCGCTCTGCCGGAAACGATGTCCGACGCCAACAAGATTCTGGCGATGCAGCAGGACTTCGTTTCGTTCTGCACAGATGTCGGCCCTGCGGGCGGCAGCCGTTCCGCATCTCATCCGCGAGCATTCGGGTCATTCCCGCGCCTGTTGTCTCATTATGTACGCGACTTGGGAGCCATCAGTCTGGAACGAGCGGTTGCTCAGGCCAGTGCTACCGCAGCCAATGACGTGATGGCGTATGATCGCGGAACAATTGCGGAAGGCCTGGCGGCTGATGTGATTGTTTTTGACTATGATCAACTCACGGACAAAGCCAACTTCCAGAACCCGCACGCACTGTCGGAAGGCATGCGTCACGTCGTCGTCAACGGAAAACTGGTGCTGCACGACGGTCAGCAGACAGAGGCTCGCCCCGGACGCGTCCTTAGAGGTCCCGGATATCAACAAACAATGGCCGCATGGAATCAGGCTTCGGGCTCGCCTGATCCACGGTTCGAATCGTTTGACCGTCTGATTCGGGACTTCATGCGGGAACATCGCGTGCCGGGTGTTTCCGTCGCGATGACGAACAAGGGAAAAGTTGTTTTTGCCCGAGGCTATGGTTACGCCGATGTGGGACAGGCAGAGAAAGTGACGCCGGAAAGTCTGTTTCGAATTGCCAGTATTTCAAAACCGGTCACCGCCGTCGCCATTCTTCAACTGGTCGAACAGGACAAGCTGAAACTCGACACACCGGTGCTGAACGTGCTGGATCCGGCGCAGGACATCGAAGCCGCAGGCGATCAGTTTGACGAACGCTGGCGAGACATCACCATCAGCCAGTTGCTGGAACATCGTGGCGGCTGGGATCGGGATGCATCGTTCGACGCCATGTTTCAATCCGTCCGCTTTGCGAAGGAACAGGAAGTCGACGCTCCTGCGAACCCCGACACGGTGATCCGAGCGATGTTGAAGGTGCCGCTGGACTTCGACCCCGGTCGGAAATATGCCTATTCCAATTTTGGCTACTGCCTGCTGGGACGCGTCATTGAACGTTTGACGGATCAGTCGTATGAAGACTACGTCCGGCGGCACGTGTTAAAACCCATCGGTGTCACGACGATGAAAATCGGAGGCACTCGGCTTGCGGATCGCAGTCCCAACGAAGTCCGCTACTATCAGCCCGGAACCGGCAAGTCTGTGTTTCAGCAGGATCTGGAGCAAACAGTTCCATGGCCATATGGAGCGTGGTATCTGGAAGCGATGGATTCTCACGGTGGCTGGATCGCTTCGGCCACGGATCTTGCGAAATTTGCTGCGGCGTTTGATGACGTTGACCATTCACCGATCCTGTCGAAAGACAGCATTCGACGAATGTATCAACGTCCCGCCGGGCTTCCGGAAACCGATGAAGACGGCAAGCCGAAGGAGACGTGGTATTCACTGGGCTGGATGAATCGTCGAGTCGGAGAGGATCGAACAAACTACTGGCACACCGGTTCACTGTCAGGAACGGCCACCATTCTGATCCGCCGCCACGACGGAGTGAATCTGG
>JAGQPY010000201.1 GCA_020426485.1 Planctomycetaceae bacterium | reverse complement strand
CGCTTCGTCCTTGGCCTGTCGCAGCTGAACTTTTTTCTGTTCCAGCTGAGTCACATTGTCGAACGTGACCATGACTCCGCGGTGAGAACCTTCATTGCCGAGCAATGGAGAACAGTTCACGTTGAAGGACTGAGTGCCTTCAGCGGAATCAATTTCCATGGGGACGTGAGTGATCGCCTTTTGCTGTTTGATACACTTGTCCCATGGAGCATTATCCACGGCAGCGACACCTCGAATGCCGAGTGACGCCGCGGTGCGGCCGAGCAGCTGTTCCGGCGTCGACCCAACCACGCTTGCCAGCGCGCTGTTGGCCAGCAGGATGCGATCGTCGAGACCGACGATCATCAAACCGTCCGCCAGAATGTCCAGGGCTTCACGCACACGTCTGGGGACGGCTCGCGAAGGGTCCAGGTGCTTCAACACCATTTTGAGAAACGTGCGGAAAGCAGTAAACGCCATTCCTGCACAGAAAAACAACAGGACCATGAACGGCGTAGTCAGGTGCGACAGCATCGAAGTGCCGCGAATGGGCTGAAAATGAAATTCGATGCGCCCCCAGTTGCGAGCGGTCGGATGGGACAACGGAACCCACATGAATTCCACCGTGGATGCGGAATCTTCGGGCAGTGTCCACCCTTCCTGATGCCCCGCTGTGCTCAGAACCAGACCATCGGCGTGCGTTCGAATGCCAATGGAACGCAGGTCATCCTGTCGCCGCACCAGGCTGTTCAGAATGGCATTCAGTTCGGCCCAGTCATCATGAGGAATCATGGCGGTCGCGGTAAACGCCAGGCATTCAGCCACGCGGCTGCGGCCCAGAATGATGGATCGCTCTTCATCGGGCAACAGGCCGAAAAACTTGGCTGCCATCAGGATACCAAGCATCGAACTGACAAGTCCGACAGTGATTCTGGTGAGTGCGGAAATATTTTTCATGATCTTCACCTGGTTGTTCGCGATCGCCGAAAGGCTATTACCTGCTCGCAGATCGCCGAACTCTGGCCCAATTGCAGTTCCGTGTTCGTTTGTTGAAGACTCTGTGTTGTGTGTTGTTGTTCAGTGCGTTCCTGTTTCATCAGTCGAACACAGCTGCACCAGTCTGCCCAACGTCGATTCTTACCCCGTCTGATTGCAATTTATCTTTGCTGATTCGATGTTCTTCCGTGGTCCGGCTGAACGGAATCCGCAGTCCCTTGTTTCCGCCGACAATTCCTGTTGGCGGATGTTTTTCACCCGCCGGCCTGATCCACCGAGCCGGAGTTTTCGGTCGTTGGCGGCACCTGTTGTTTGTCCACGATGTCTCCAATCGAGTCGCCTTCTTCTTCGTTCTGATTGAATCCGTCGACTACCAGCAAGGGGTCAATCATGGTCCAGACAGGCATCTGGGCGAGCAATCCGGAGAGCAACACTCCGCCTCGGATCGCCCACATGATGTAACCCACCGTGATGCTGGTACCGACGGTGGCCACACTTCCGATGACGGCGTCGTCAAATCGCAGGTCCGCCTGCACGTCGCGTTTGAGATTGTCCAGTGCGATGAAGGTGTCGCCGCCTTCAGAAAACGTGGTGATCAACTGCTGAACTTCAAACGAAAGGAGCGATGATTCGCCCGTCGGATTGCCGGAATGGAATGTTTCAAATCCGTTCGCCCCGACAATGGACAGGTCGTTCGCCGAAACCAGATCCTGACGTGAGGTCTCGATGACCACGCGAGCGAAGACTTCTTTGTCGCTCTGAGCGTTCCCATCATTTGTCGCAAAGAACAGGGCGGCCAGATCGGAACTGTCGTCGTCACCGGACCTGCCACCCATCACCTGAGCCGTCGCCGATTCGCCGGACCCCGATGTCGTCAGAGCAGGTCCCGAAGCCGCCAGAGGTGCCGGTGCGGTGGTCACGGCATCTCCGGAGCCTTCAGAAGTGGAGTCGCCGGAATCGGATGAGCCTGAACCGGTTGTTGAGGAACTGTCGCCGGATGTTGTGGATTCGGAACCAGATCCCGAGGACGTTGAAGGCGGCGTGGCGGCAAGAGCCGTCGCTTCCACGGTGATCGCAATAACACCCGCAGCGGATGTATGAAGTCCGTCTGAAACCGTCACCTGCAACTGGTAGACGCCGGGCTGAGTCATAGACTCCGCTCCGGTGCTGGTCAGTTTAAGGACACCCGTGAACGGATTGATCGCAAAGAACTGTGCATCGTTTCCGGAAACGATTGCCCAGCTCTGGAATACGGAATTCGTGTCCGCATCGGTGGCTCGCACCGTCCCGATGGTACTTCCCGAAGTGAGCACATCGCTCAAAGTGAAAGCACTCGACTGCACAATGGGTGTGTTGTCATTCCGGTCGGTGACGGATACCAGCAGGGTTCGTGTTGTGGTGCGCCCCGCATTGTCATCAGCTGTGACCTGAACTGAATAGACGTTGTTGTGGTTGTCGTCGGACGGCGATTCAAAATCCGGAGCCGTGATGAAGATCAACTGATCACCATTCACCAGCTGAAAGAACCCGGCATCCGCTCCACCGGTGATGGAAAACGTGATGGTTTGTCCCGGTGTGTCAGCGTCCGTGGCCGACAACGTCGTGACGGCAGTCGTGTTTTCCGGCACGGAGATGATTCCGGAATTCGTGAAGACCGGTGAGTTATCATTTTCCGGCAGGATGGAAATCTGCACGGTTTCCGGAGCGGAATTATGGACTCCATCGGAAACCTTCACAGTCAGCGTAAACGACGTCCGTTGTTCAAAGTCGATGGCTGATCTGCGATTCACTCGCAGTTCGCCGGTGTCGTTATCCAGTTCGAAGGCACCGTCCGTGTTTCCGGACAGAATCTGCCAGTTTCGCAGGATGGTTCCTGAATCTGCGTCGGTTGCCGTGAGCGTTCCCACAACGGTTCCCGCACTGCTGGATTCGGAAAGGCTGAATGTCAACCCCGGTGTCACCACCGGAGCATTATTGTTGGCGTCCAGAACATTCACCGTGACCGTCTGCGAGTTTGAGGTGAACGTTCCGTCCGTGACAGTAAGCGTCAGCGTATGACTGGAAGCCGTGGCGAAGTCCAGATGGGTGGAATCAGCAACGGTGATCCTGCCGGTCGCCGAGTTGATGAAGAAAATTCCATCGTCATTGCCCGAGACAATCTGCCAACTGGTGAAGGTCGTTCCCTGATCGGCATCGTGAGCCGTTACGTTACCAACCGCCGTCCCATTGGAGGCTGATTCGGAAATCGTGAAGATCTGGCCGACGTCGATCGTCGGCACGTTGTCGTTCGCGTCGTTGACGTTAACGGTCACGGTTCGAACGGCCGACGTGTTCGTTCCGTCCGTAACCTGCACCTGCAGGGCGTAGCTGGTGATTGTTTCGAAATCCAGATCCGCCGCGTTTGCGACGAAGATTTGCCCCGTCGAGGCATTGATCCCAAATACGCCACCGGAATTGCCGCTGACGATGTCCCAGCTGCTGAACACAGTTCCCGCGTCTGCATCTGTTGCGACAACGGTTCCGACGACATCTGACGCAGATGCTGTTTCGGTAACTGAGAATGTCTGACCCGCGTTAATGACCGGTGCATTGTCATTCTGATCGGTCACGGAAATCGTGACGGTCGCCGTCGCTGAAGTTTGAATTCCATCGGAAACTCGAACCCCCAGTGAAAACGACGCGGCCGATTCAAAGTCAATCGCGGTCGGATTGTTGACGAAAATCTGCCCGGTTGTCGCGTTGATTCCAAAGGCGCTCCCCGAATTTCCGCTGACGATCGTCCAGTCGGAAAACGTTGTGTTTGCGTCGGCGTCGGTCGCGTTCACTGATCCAACCGAAGTGCCGGTTGTGGCGGTTTCTGAAACGATGAAGCTTTGCCCCGCGGTAATCACCGGACGCTCATCGTTGGCATCAAGCACATTCACCGTGCCTGTCCATGTTGAGGACGTATTTGTTCCGTCGGAGACCGTAAGCGTGACGGTCAGCGAGGTCGCAGATTCAAAGTCGATCAGCGAGCTGTTGGCGACAAACAGCTGTCCGGTTGTGCTGTTGATCCCCAGAGCTGACGCTCCCGTGCCGCCAACGATGGTCCAGTTGGAGAACGTGGTTCCCGGGTCGGCGTCCGTCGCGGTCACGGTGCCGACAACTGTGCCGTTCGCCGCGACTTCCGACACACTAAACGTCTGCGCCGGATCGATCACTGGCGGGTTGTCGTTGCTGTCGGTCACAGAGATGGTGACCGTTTGAGCGGCGGACGTGTGAACGCCGTCGGTGACCGTCAGCGAAAGTGAATACGACGTCGTCGTTTCGAAATCCAGATTGGCGTTGTTCGCCACCTGAAGTTCACCGGTGGTGGCATTGATGCTGAAAATGCCCGCCGAATTCCCACCGACGATTGCCCAGCCGGAGAACGTCGTCGATGTGTCGGCGTCAGTGGCCGCCACCGTTCCAACGGATGCTCCCACCGCAGCTGATTCTGAAACAGTGAAAGACTGTCCCGCCGTGATTGCCGGCGTTTGGTCATTCACGTCGGAAATGTTGACCGTGACCGATTGTGCTGCAGATGTGTATGTGCCGTCAGACACGGTAACGTTCAAAGTCCATGACGTTGCCGTTTCGTAGTCCAGCAGGCTTCCGTTGGCGACGGTCAACTGGCCGGTCGACGGATCAATTCCAAAAGCTCCACCGGGATTGCCGCCAACGATGGTCCAGCTTGACAACGTCGTACCGGAATCGTTGTCTGTGGCGGACAGACTGCCCAGCGAAGTGTTGTTCGCGCTGTTTTCGGCAATCGTGAAGATTTGTCCGGCGGTAACCACCGGCGTGTGTTCATTCACATTTGTCACATCAATGGTGACCGTTGTCGCCGCGGAAACGTTGGTGCCGTCAGAAACGGTCAGTGACAGTGTGTACGATGTCTGACTTTCGAAATCCAGATTGGTCGGGTCATTGATGGACAGTTGTCCGCTGGACGGATTAATCGCAAAAATGCCGGCTCCGTTTCCGGAAACAATGGTCCACAACTGAAAGACCGTTCCCGAATCGGTATCCGTGGCCGCGACCGTTCCAATACCCGTTCCGGCCGTTGCCGATTCCGAAACGGTAAACGTCTGCCCCGCTGTAATCACCGGCGAGTTATTGTTGGCGTCTGTCACCTGAATGGTCACTGCCTGACTGGAAGACGTGTGGATTCCGTCGGAGACCGTCAGAGTCAGTGAGTGAGACGTCGCGGTGTCATAGTTCAATGCCGTGGGATCGGCGATCGTGATCTGGCCGGTCGAGCTGTTGACGGCAAAGATCCCGTCGTCGTTCCCCGCTGTGATGGTCCAGTTCTGAAATGTCGTTCCTGTATCTAAATCGGTGGCGGTGACCGTACCGACGACCGTTCCGCTGGCTGCTGCTTCGGAAACGGTGAATGACTGACCGGCGGTAATCACCGGCGAATTGTCGTTCACGGCCGTGATGGAAATCGTGACGACTGCCTGCGTCACCGCGAAGCCATCGCTGACCGAATAGGTGAACGAATCCGATGTTGTTTCACTGCCGTCATGCGTGTAGCTGAAAGATCCATCAGAATTCAGAGTGAATGAACCTCCGGCGGCATGAGACGGCCCGGAGACAAGTGACACCGTCAGGGGATGTGAGTCGCCATCCACGTCATTCGCCAGAACTCCACCGGGGCCGGTTTCGGTCACACCGGCCGAAGCGAAGGTGCCGTTGACCATCGCATACTCCGCCGCGATCTCTGACGCCGACAATGTATCCCGAATGACTCGAAATTCGTCAATGCTCCCCGCGAACGCGCGGTTCTGCCCGACCCAGTGGTTGCCCACGACCAGGTTCATTGCCGCATCTGAACGGGCGGTTCCGGAATGAGTAGAGACCTGAGTCACCGACTGCTGCACGCCGTTGATGTAGATCTTCGGTGTGTTGGCTGCCGAGCTGTTGTCATAGGTAATGACTACGTTCTGCCACGTATTCAGATTGATCGAACCTGTCGCGGTCCGCCATTCGCCCAATCCGCCGGAGAATCCCTGTTCAAGCCATAGATATCCGCTGCTGCCGGAACCTGCGACGTGCCATGCCCAGCCATCCCCGTTGGCACCACCGGGAAAAGTCGTTGACGCTTTGTCGGCGATCCTGCCGTAACCGTTCTGCCCCCAGCCGGTCGGATTGATCCACGCCGAAATCGTGCCACCACCGGAAAAAATGTTATCGACCGACGCGTCACTGCCGACCACCAGCGCGCTTGTCGACCCGTTGAACACGGCTGCATTCGCAATGATTCCTGCCGAGGTTGTGACCGTCGGAACTCCGCCAGCCAGCGTGATTGCCGCATGATTGTGATAGCTGGTGGAATCAACGCTGTTGGCGTTCAGATGCAGAACTCCCGCGTGATTGGTGGTCCAAACCGCATTGTGCTGACCTGCATCTGAGGCGTCCGCATTTCCGTAGTACATCCAGATGGAATCTGTCGTGGAGCCGGCGGTGATGGACGGCACTTTGACCCAGACGTAAGAATAGCCCGACTCATTCCATTTCTCGATTTCATACGCCAACAGGTTGCCGCCGGCATCGGTGAAACGAAGATCCTGTCCCAGATTCTGTGTCTTTGAATAGTCAATATTGATGGCATCTGCAGCTGAGGCATGCAGCTTCACCAGCACAGCAACGTCTGTCAGACTGCCGGACTGAGCCGCATTGTCGAAGACGATCGACGTTCGAGTACTCCAGTTGTTGTTAAACCAGTTGCTCGGCGAAGTCACCGACAGCGTCCCGCCCTCGGCAACCGTGTAGGTATCAGCGACTGGTGCCGGCGGAGTATTGACTTTCACCCGCAAAGCCGCAGTCTCGATTACATCGATTGGTGCATCCATCCCGGCAGCAACACCCGCCAGTTCGCCCAGAAACGTTCCGGTCGAGCTGAAATGCAGCACTCGATCACCGCCAAAGTCCGCGACGACAAGACTTCCATCGGCTCTGATGCTGAACCCGCCTGCGCTGACCATGCCACCCGTGCCGGCGGAGATGACATTTCTGACCATTGCTCCCGTCGCGGCATCGAATTCCCGAATCACGTTCAACGCCGTGCTGGATGCATAGAGATTGCCGTTGGGTGCGAACTGAAGTTCACTGTAAGTTGACGTCCCAAAGCCGGCAAAGACACTGATAAACGCGCCGGTCTGGCCGTTGTATTTGCGAATCACCCCATCCACAGAACTGGAGACGTACAGATTTCCGTCAGGTCCGAATGCGACTCCATCGGGACTGGTCAGACCACCGGAGCCCGCGGCGACAAACACGCCCAAAAACCGTCCGTCCGATCCGCTGTATTTCAGAACCTGATCTGATCCCTCGCTGGTAACGTACAGATCGCCATCAGGGCCGAATGCCAGTCGACTGGGATGATTCAGACCACCACTGCCACCGTAGACGAAGGTGTCGACGAAGGCTCCTGTTGTCGGGTCGTATCGGTCAATATCCGTCGATGAGTATTCCGTGACGTAAAGTAATCCGTCCGGTCCCAGAGCCATGGCCGCGGGGTTTGTGAATGCTGCTGCCGACGTGACGGTTCCGGTAATGCCATTGATTCGATACAACTGGTTGGTCTGGTGGCTCGTCACGTACATATCGGACGACGTCCACGAACCATCCTCATCAATGGCGACGACCGTGATGCTGTTGGTGAAGCCGCTGTTCGTATAGGTATGAGTTGCCGATGCTGCTGTTCCGGTAATCATTTCCGTGGATCCGTCGCCCCAGTTCACGAACCACTGGCTGATGGTGTCGTCACCGGCATCGGTGGCACTCAGATTCAGCGTGTAGGCGACTCCTGATGTGGCTGTGCTGTTCCCGGCAACCGACAGAACGGGGGCCGAATTTGTCACCGTCAGAGTCTGCTGGACAATCGTGGAATTGTCCGTTCCGTCGTTGACTCGCAATGCGATCTGATACGAACCGTTGTCGTCAATGCCGAAAGAATGCAGAGTCGGCCAGTTCACGGTCGGAGTCGCTCCCGTGACATCAGCCGAAAACGTGCCGTTGTAATTTAGGTCCCATTCATAGGTCAGCGGCGACGATTCCGGGTCACTGGAACCGGTACCGTCCAGCGTCAGCGAACCACCTTCAGCAATCGAATAGGGGCCACCGGCGTTGGCGGTGGGAGGATCATTGAGAACCGTGACCGACACCGTACCCGTATCCGTGGCATTGCCCGGAAACACACCGCTGCTCAGAGTTGTGACCTCGGATGCAGACAGCGAACGGTCATAGATGGCCACAGAATCCATGTCGCCACCGAACAGTCGTGCCGGGTCCGCGACAAAGTTGGATCCCAGATACAGGTCGCCGTCCGGTGTAAAGGGATCTCCGCCAGCCGCTGCATTTGACGCTTTCAGTACGCCATCGAAGTACACCTTAGCCCCGCTGGTCGCGTCAACCGTGAGCGTATACGTATGCCATTGGCCATCGCCAAAGATGCTGCCCACATTGAAGTTCAGGTCGTTCAGATAGTAGTTGTCGGTCGAATCTCCAAACACCGTCTTCATCACACCGGCGAATCCCGCCTTTGAGGCTTCCCCGATAAAGATGTTCAGTCCGTCGTTGCTGTTGGCATCGTCATGGCCATACAGATAGATGTAATCGGATCCGGTGTTGTCATCGACCTTAAACCGAAACGACACGGTGAATTCATTGTTGTAGGTGACGCCTGGAATCGACACATAGTCATCGACTTCATCAAAGTGCAGGCCGTTTCCATATGCACCATCGACGGTGGCGACACCGTTGTGCAAAGTTCCATCGGCATTTCCGACGGAATCATTGGCGTTGCCGCTCAGGCTCCAGTAGTGAGCCAGCCCGTCATGACCATCGGTCACGATGTAATCGAAGGAGTCGCTGCCGCTGAATCCGGTGTCCGGCGTGTAGGCCACGGTGCCGTCGGCATTGATCGCCGCGGAACCATGGGACGGATCGCTCACGTCCAGAACATTCAATCCGCTGCTGTTAGGGTCTGTATCATTGATCACCAGATCCGCACTGACTGTTGTCGCGTAAGTCGTGGTGATTGAATCGTCAGTCGCAACCGGCGGACCGATAATTCCCAGACTGGCTGTGGCTGTGGAAACGCCGCCGTGCCCGTCATCCACCTGCAGACCGATCGTGTGGTTTCCGGCCGTCAGCCCAAACGACTGCAGAACGGACGCCGTGACGGTCGCTGTGGCTGTGGTCGGTTCATTGGTTTCACCATAGATCCCGTCGTTGTCAAGGTCCCACTTGTAGGACAACGTATCGCCATCACCATCGCTGGAACCCGTCCCGTCCAGTGTTACCGACTGGCCCTGAGAGATTGAGTACGGTCCGCCAGCGTTGGCT
>JAGQPY010000200.1 GCA_020426485.1 Planctomycetaceae bacterium | reverse complement strand
CACGGCAGTGCCTTCGGTCAGGTCTGAGTTTCTGACCTGAATCCATTCGTCCTTGCTGATTCCGGGTTCGACCATCACCTGCCGCACGCTGGCAGGTTTTTCGGGTTCGGAAGGATTGACGGCAAAGACGAAGGTCCCGCGAGACGTTCGCACCAGCGCGTCTTTCGGAACCAGCACGGCGTCAACTTCGTCACCGGGCAGAATCACTTCTGCCGTCATGCCTTCGCGCAGCACCGGAACCGGCGGTGTCATCGACTGATTGATTTCATTGGTGACGCGAACGATCACCGGAAAACTGCGTGAACCGCTTTTCCATTCCGATCGCGGGACAATCGTAACCACGGTGCCGGTCCAGCGACCATCCGGATGCCCTGACGAAACCGCTCCGGCAATCTTCATGTCCACCTGCTGTCCAGGTGTCACCTGAGAAATAAACGATTCATCGACCTGCACTTCCACGTCCACTTCATCCAGCTGAACCATCGTGACGACCGGCAGTCCTTTGGCCAGATACTGTCCCACGTACGTTTGTTCCGCCACAATAAACCCATCGAACGGCGCGCGGGTGATGCGCTTGTCACGTTCGGCTTCCAGAAAATCGACGTGCTTCTGCTGAGCGTCCAGGCGAGCTTTCGCCTGCAGCTTCTCTTCTTCCCGAGCGCCCGCCCGAATGCGTTCGAACATTGCTCGAGCCGCATCTCGATTGTTGCGAACTTCGCGAGCGACGAGTTCGGCATCTTCGACGGCGGACGCATTGCCGGCACCACGACGTTCCAGTGACGTCAGTTCCTTCAGACGACGTTCCGCATTTGTCAGACTGACTTCCAGTCCCTGCAGTCGTGCTTCTGCTTCACGAACATTTTCCGCTCGCGGCGTCTGAATCTCTTCGTACTCCGCCGCACGCTCCCGCAGGATGGCGCGCTGTTCGTCGAGTGCCAGGTCTGTGGCCAGCATGCGCAGAGTGGAAAGCACAGTGCCGGCTTTTACAAAGTCACCCTGTTCGGGCAGAAACTCGTCCACAATTCCATCGGCTGCTGAGGCCACGATGCTGACGTGACGAGGCTGCACGTTGCCCATGGCCAGCACCTGCGGCGCGATGCGTTCTCGCCGAACCGGCTGAACTTTGACCAGTGCGGGTGGTGGAGCGGCCGGTGGTCCGGCAGCTCCCGCCTCGCCGGAATTCTCAGGCGAGGCGGCGTCGGTGCCAAAACAGCCGCTCAGCAGAAAGACTGCCAGAATCGGAAACAGGCGGTTCATCGGAATGCTTATACCAGTCATCACATTATATTTCGTAAGAGCCTCGTGCCTGATCAACGGCACAGCTCCAGGGAGTCATTTCAGAAATCGGGTTGGTCGCCGCAGGCGTTCATGATGTGAAACAGTCCTGCATCCGTTGATCGATGCCACCAACAAAGAGAACCGGTTGCTGATCGCGCGTCCCCGTGACCATTTGGCCCCTGCGTTCGGTATTGCGGATCTCGGTGCAGTTCAGACAACCCCGGCCGGTTTCATGAACTTCGGAACGCCGATCGTCCGAGCTTCGCAAATCAGCGAGGTCCTCGCTCTGTGGAAAATACCGGCCACCCATGACCATTGACCAGCGAAGATTCCGGCTCAAGGTCTGTTTTCTCGCATTCCCGGGACTCACCCCGCACCACTGGAAAACGTTCCGGCAGTACCGCGAAGATTCCGCCCGTCAGGCAACTCATCCAGCGGGAATCACAGCTCGAACAGAGCGTGCGCGCGGCTCACTCCGGGGCCATGACATCCGGCGTGACGGGCAGTTACAGGCGAATGCGGGGCTTTTCGCCACCGTGTTGAGACGCCTGGCGTTTGACCAGTTCGCCTTCGTAGACCGACACCAGCTTGAGCAGTTGCGGCTTCTGATCGGCGGGTGCGAGCTGATGAGATTCCACCAGCCATTTGCGAGCGTTGTCGAAGTCGCCGGCTTCTGCGTAGCTGGCAGCCAGGGTGCTCAGATGCGACCAGTCTTTGTAGCCCGTCAGTTCGCAGGCTCGTTCGGCATAAGTCACCGCCGACTTGGGATCTCGAAACTGTGAGTCCTCCGTCGTTGCCAGCAGCCATGCATAGTTGTCGTAAGCTCGAGCGAAAGCTGGATTGAGTTCCAGAGTTTTTTCGTAGTCTGCTTTGGCTTTTCCGATTTCTCTCAGCTGCACCCAGGCAGCCGCTCGGTTGTTGTAGGCTCGGAAAAGATCGGGCTGAATTTCAATCGTTCGATCCCAGCACGAAATCGCTTCCTGATACTTCTTCTGGCTGAACAGCATGTTCCCCTGATTGTACCACGCGGCCGCATGATGCGGATTCTGATTCAGAGCACGGCGGTATTCTCCGATAGCTTTTTCGGCATCCCCCAGGCTCGCGTACACGTTGCCCCGCGAATACAAAAAGTCAGCATTCTCCGGTTCAAGCTCCACAGCCCTGTTCAGATCCAGCATGGCCTTTCGCGGTTCTTCCAGCTGGTGCCACGACAGTCCACGACGGTAGTGCAGTTCCGGCTGATCCGCTTCCAGCAGCAGGGCTCGCGACAGGTCGTTGATGGCTTCTTCGTAGTTGGCCAGTCGGTGGTTAAGAACTCCACGGCGAGCCCACGCTTCGGCTTCATCCGGCTGAATGCGAACGACATTGTTCAGATCAGCAACGGCCGCTTCGTAAGCACCGCTGGCTTCTTTCAGAACGGCTCGCTGCAGCATCGCTTCATGATTTTCCGGGTCGCGTTCGATGATGACATCCAGATCTTTGACGGCCAGCAGATTCAAATCCAGAGCCAGTCTGGCCTGACAGCGACGCCACAGAGCATCGTTGTCGGAATCATCCTGCTCCATCGCCAGATCGTAGTCTTTCAACGCCTTTTCGTACGCTTCCTGCTCGAAGAATCCGTCACCGCGAATCAGCAGCGCTTCCACCTGAGTCGGTTCTGTTTTCAGAATCGAGTCCGCATCCGCCATCGCCGACGCCATATCGCCCATCATGTAATACATGGACGCGCGAGACAGTCGAGCCGTATTGTTGACCGGTTGAATCTCCAGCAGTCGCGAATACTCCCGAACCGCCGCACTGCGGTCACCGGCATCGGCGTACGTGTCGGCTCGCAGCAGCATCAGTTCTTCGTTGGCTCCGGTCAGTTCCAGAGCATGATCAAGATCCGTGATGGCTTCCCGGAATTCACCGGCATCGCGGCGCAGTCGGGCACGCAGAATGATGGCCGGCAGGTGATCTGCTTTGCGTTTCAGAAACTCCGTCAGATCAAGAATGGCCACGTCCCGACGGCCCATTTCCGACAACGCTCGAGCACGCAGGAAGTACAGATCGTCGTCACCGGCCTGGCGTTCAATGACGTGAGTCGCCACGCGAACGACTTCTGCCGAATCACCAATCTGAGCACTCAGGCGAACAATTCGATCCGCGACCTGAATGTTTTCGGGCTGCCGATTCAGAATGGAGTTCAGATCCGACAGCGCGGCTTTGGTTTCACCCAGCGACAGAAAACAGTCCGCTCGGGAAATCAGAGCATCCTGATTGCCGCTGTCGATCAGCAGAATCTGAGTCCAGTCAGCGACGGCCAGCGGCCACTGGTGCTGAAGCTGATAAATCATGGCTCGCTGTCGCAGCAACGTTGCGTTATTCGGATCGCTTCGCAACAGCAGACTCAGGTCCTGCGATGCACGCGACCATTCTTTCTGCAGCAGATAGACTTTCGCCCGCTCCGTCAACGCTTCCTTCTGAAATGCGCCCAGAGAAATCAGTTGTGTATAATCACCCACAGCCTGATCGTAATGTTTGACGCGGGCATGAATGCGGGCACGCGTCTTCAGCGCTTCCATGTTTTCCGGAGACTCGTCGATCAACTGATCCAGCTGAGCGATCGCTTCCGGGCAGCGTTCCAGTTCATCCAGAACGCGAGCCAGTCGAAGTCGCGCGTCGTTGTGGTCCGGCTGCTTTTCCAGCACAAGTTCCAGTGCTGCCAGCGAGGCCGCTCGATCACCGTCCCGATGGGAGGCCAGGGCTCGCTGATACAGATCCTCGATCTCAGGATTCGACGCCTTTCGTGACGGCATCTCAACCCGACGCGATTTCTCATCTTGTTCGGCATCGTCATGCCGAGCGGGTGATGCATCGTCCAGGAACGCAAATCCGGAATTCTCCGTTGACGGTGATGATGTCGGCGCCGGAGGCTGCGGAACCTGATTGAGCGAATGTGGAGAACCTTCCATCTGGTGGCCATTTTCCGGCACGACTGCCAGAGCGAAGGGGTTTTCCGTCGACGCCTGAGGCTCGGGAGTCACAGTTGATGGATTCGGAGTGGCCGTGGGTTTCGGATTGTCATCGATGGCCAGCGAAAACGGATTCGGTGTCTCCGTCGGTGAGTGTTGGTCCGCGGCGGTTGCCGGAGCGGTGTTCAGCATGGCAACAGCAGGCTCTTCCGTGTCCGGCTCAAATTCCTGAAACGGCGATTCCAGGTCGGTCGTGTGATTCGAATTTGCAGCGACAGAAACTGTTTCGTCTCCGGGCGGCTGCGTTGCAGCGGGCGGAGTCGGTGGAGCAACTGATTCGTCTCCGAAAAAGCGAAACGGATTCGTGTTGATCTTCGGTGCTGCGTAGGCGGAATCCTTTTGAACAACGGCCTGGTCGCTGTCGGCGGATTTCGCGGCCGGACCATCGGATTTTGCAATCGCCGGAGATGCCGCAGAAGTCGTGACCGGCGGTTTGGGGGTGGCACTCGGATCAGCCGCTGCCTGAGCGGAGGGTCCATCGCCGAACATCGCAAAACCCTGCCCGGAAGGCGGCTCCTGAATGGCCGCTCGCTGTGCCAGCGACGAGCTTTCCGCTGACGGGGGATTCGCTGACGCTGCCACTGTTTCGCCTTCCGACTCCGATCCGAACAACTTAAAGCCCTCGGCGCCGGGTTGAGTAATTCCGGCGTCGGTCTGTTTCGGAGCTGTGGCGGCGATGGCAGGTTCCGCAGCCACGGAAGCAGCCGCATCCGTGGGTGACGTCTGTTCTTTCGCGGTTGATTGAGCGACCGCTTGTTGAGCTTTCGCAAACTCCGCCTGAGCCAGACGCAGTTCTGCTGCGATTCCTGAATCCTGTGGACTGAAGTGCTGAGCCGCTTTGATGTTTTCGATGGCTTCTTCGTATTCCCGCAACCTGCGCAGGACGCGACCGCGCACCAGCCAGTTGGCAGGCTGGTCTTCTTTCAGACGACAGGCCACCGTCACATCGGCGAGTGCTCGATCCAGCGAGCCTTTGCGTTCGTAAGCGACGGCTCGCTGCATCCAGACCTGATCGTTTCGAGAATCAATCCGCAGTGCCGCCGAGAGAGTCTCCAGAGCGGCATCCACTTTTCCCAGCTGACTCTGCAACGATCCGCAGCGCAGATGAGCGGCAAGATGTCCGCGAGCTTTCCCGGTGGCAGCTTCGTAGTCCTTCAATGCGGCGTCCGTTTGTCCACGTTTTTCCAGCAGACAGGCGCGATCAAAAAATGCGTCTCCGGCATCCGGATTCAGTTGAACGGCCTGATTCAGAGCGTCCAGTGCTTCGTCGTCTCGGCCCTGAGTTCGATAGACCGTCCCCAAAGCCAGCCATGCTCGATCCCAGTCGGGCTTTTTCTGAGTGGCCGTCTGCAAATCCCGCACAGCATCTTCGGTTTGCTTCAGAGCCGCCAGACTGGTGCCTCGCAGATACCACGCTTCCGCCTGTTCCGGATTGAGCGCAAGGCTGCGATTTAAGGAAGATACCGCATCTTCATGCTGACCGTTTTCCTGCTGCCTGATCGCTGCGTGAACCAGGTCCTCCGCCTTCTGCTGCTGGCTGGAACATCCGCCCGCCGTGAGTGCCACAGCGCAGCAGCTCAGCAGAAGTGCGACCGGTCGCAGGTTCGCGGGCGAAGACTGTTGTGCGGCGATTTTGTAATCTGGTAATGACATGACGAACCTCAGTCAGATCGCAGAACACGACTGAAAGAAAACCTCAATGGCCGGGAACCGGACGACTGTTCGTGCCGGAAGTTTCGAGTCGTTTTGACACGACGGACCTCCCGCGCAGAACAGCGCTTCTCGTCAGCATCATCGTCATTTCCGATACAGCAACCCTAATCGCTTCAGTCGATCCAGTCGATTTTATCGGACCGGTCCAAACCCGTAGTGATGACTGCTTCGGCGAAAACTGCCGAGCGTTTTTCAGGGTTACTTCGCTTCACCTGCGCAGGAGCAGGAGACTGGCGCACGGTCTGAACGGTCTGAGTCGGCAGAGACGACACAGTTTGCCGTATCCGCCAGAACTCCTTTGTCGATTCGATCTCGGAGAACACACCCTCATTCGCGGGAAGCCGACTCCCGATCCTGCAGAGGTCGATGGTGTGACGTCGAAAACCTCTATGTGCAGGAACTGCCGAAACTCGAACGACGATTTGAGACCAGCGGAACTGCGAATTCAATGACGTTCATGCGAGCCCATCTCCGTCCGTTTTCTGATGGTGGTCGTCCGCCGCGATCTCCAGCAGAACCACGCTCCGGCAGTGCAGCTTGTCACAGGCGAACTCCATCCCCCCCGGAACCGCTTATTCGCTTAGAGGAAGAAGTTATGGATCTGTCTGCCATGTTCACAAACGACCAGATTGCCGTCCTGGGTTGTTTCGGCGCGCTGATGACTTGCGGGCTGATTGCCGCGATCAGCTTTCATTTCGGCCCCGCCGGGAAAAATCAGTCGCAGCCAACTCGCCAGAGCATTCCTATGAATTCTGTCAGCAAAGCAGATTCGCAGCATCGAAAGGCAGCCTGACGGCAAGCCGTCACTCTGTGAGACGGATGGTCGATTGAAGACCTCTGCGTCTCAAAAACGGATTCACGATGAAACGGCTTTCGTTCCTGAAACGAAGGCCGTTTTTCTTTGGATGGGTTGAGCACATGGTTTTCAAAGCCCATGGCAATTCGCGAAAACGCCCGCGGTCGTGATTGCACTTTCCGGCAGTGACTGGCAAAGTGCCCGAATGATGCCTGATGCCCAAACCACTTCCGCTCCGGTTCCCGAACTGCTGGCTCCCGCCGGCGACTGGAGCTGCCTGAAAGCCGCCATCGAAAACGGTGCCGACGCGGTCTATTTCGGGCTGGACAGTGGTTTTAACGCTCGCGCACGAGCAACCAATTTCAGTGTCAGCGATCTTCCGGAAATCATGCGACAGCTGCATGAACGCTGCGTGCGAGGCTATGTGACGCTGAACACTCTGGCATTCACCGACGAACTTCCACGGATTGAAGAAGCGGGACGCATGCTGGCCGAAGCCGGAGTGGATGCGGTTCTGGTGCAGGATCCTGGCGTGGCTCGCCTGCTGAAGCGATTGTGTCCGGAACTGACGCTCCACGCATCGACTCAGATGACTTTGACCAGTGCCGAATGTATCGCGGTGGCTCAGGATCTTGGTCTCGAACGCGTTGTCCTGCCTCGCGAATTGTCCGTGGACGAGATCCGAAAAGTGCACGCATCCACTTCCATGGATCTGGAAGCCTTCGTCCACGGCGCGTTGTGTGTGGCCTATTCGGGGCAATGTCTGACCAGCGAGTCACTGGGCGGTCGCAGTGCCAATCGGGGCCAGTGTGCTCAGGCCTGTCGGCTTCCGTATGATCTGATTTGCGATGGACAAACGGTCGAAACCGGTGACCAGAAGTATCTGCTGAGTCCTCAGGATCTGGCGGCTTACGACCTGACGGCCGATCTGATTTCGGCCGGTATCTGTTCCTTCAAGATCGAAGGTCGACTGAAGACTCCCGAATATGTCGCCAACACGGTGCAACACTATCGCCGAGCCATCGATGCGGCGATGAATGGGCGACCGGCGGAGTTTTCTTCGCAGCAGGTCAATGATCTGGAGATGTCGTTTTCTCGCGGATTCAGTCCCGGCTGGTTGGATGGTTGCGACCACAAGATGCTGGTTCCCGCGACAAGTTCGTCCAAGCGCGGAGTGTTGATTGGTGACGTGCGACGAATTCAGGTCGACCGAGTAACGGTGCAGCTGCACGCCGGAGTGGCTCGTGGTGACGGAATTGTTTTCGAAGGCGATCGTGAGCACGGAGAAGAGCAGGGCGGCCGTGTTTTTGAAATCTTCCTGCCGAATGGTCAGTCTGTTGAATCGGCGGAGCACGGCCTGGTGGACCTGGCGTTTGGTCATCGTTCCATCGACGTCGATCGACTTCGGTCGGGTCTGAAGATCTGGAAAACCGATGATCCTCAACTGAACCGTCGACTGCGAAGTACGTTCGAAACGTCCGACGTTCGCCGCCGAGTCCCGGTCGATATCCGCCTGACAGCCGTCACCGGGCAACCCGTGGAACTCACGGCCACAGCCGAAAATGGCCAGCGATGTACCTTCGTCAGTGACGTCGTTCCCGAAGTCGCAAGGAAGCACGAACTGACGGTCGACATTCTGCGTGAACAGTTGGGACGACTGGGAGCGACGATCTTTCAGCTGCGCGACGTGCAGGCCACCATCGAAGGGTCGCCCATGATTCCGCTCAGCGTGCTGGGACAACTGCGCCGCCGCATGATTGAATCTCTGCAGGCATCTGAGGTACGGCATCCAAAGCGCCAGGTGACCGTTGGTCCTGTCCTGCCCTTGCTGCGGTCCGAATTGAGCGACAGTGCGGCCCGGGCTTCATCTGTCACCAAGGCCGAACCACAACTTCGAATTCTGTGCCGCTCGCGAACTCAGCTGCAGAATGTGATCGACTCGGGCATTCCGACCGGTACAGAAGTCTACGTCGACTTCGCCGATATTCGGGAATACGGTCCGGCCGTGCAGTCAGGAGATCGTGCGAATGTCTGCGTCATTCCGGCGACGCCCCGCATTCAGAAGCCGGGTGAGATCGGGATTTTTCAGGCCATGCTGAAACATCAGCCGCGGAAAGTTCTGATTCGAAATCTGGCCGGGCTGGATTTCTTTCGCCGAAACGGTGTTCCGGTGATCGCGGATTTTTCACTGAATGTCACCAATGAACTCACCGCCGATTACCTGATGACTCACGGTGCGGAACGAGTCACCGCTTCGTACGACATGAATCGCGACCAGTTGCTGGAACTGGTTCGCGTCATGCCGTCTTCATGGCTGGAAGTGGTTATACATCAGCATATGCCCATGTTTCATATGGAGCACTGCGTGTTCTGTTCGATGCTGTCGCTTGGCACCAACAGCACCAATTGCGGTCGGCCGTGCGATGTGCACAGCGTACAACTTCGAGACCGGACAGGAATGGAACATCAGTTGACGGCTGACGTTGGCTGTCGAAATACGCTGTTCAACGCGGTTCCTCAAAGTGCGGCGGAAGTCGTGCCGGAGCTGCTGCGCTGCGGCATTCGAAGTTTTCGCGTCGAGTTTCTGACCGACGACGAGGGCCGGATTCGTGAAACAATTCAGCTC
>JAGQPY010000001.1:42937-68541 GCA_020426485.1 Planctomycetaceae bacterium | reverse complement strand
CACGAGGCACGCTGAGGCCCAAGCTGGATCGTGAGTCTGTCATCACGAATATTGACAATGGTGCTGACTTCCAGAAAGACGCCTGCGGCTGTTGATTCATCATTCACCGCAGGATTGCCTTCAATCGTCACTGTTTGTCCCGTCTGATCATGTCCGGCGTCACCCAGACACAAGGTCACCTTCCATTGACCGGGGCGAACGCTGCATTCCCAAGTGTCAGACTGACGAGTAAAGACGAAAGTGTCTCGAATCGATTCCGGCAACAGGTTTCTGCGTCGGTTGTTGGCCGAAATATCGCGCTGCCAGCCAAAGCCGCTGACTTCTGAAAACGGAAGTCCGACGTCATTGGTGTAGCCGTCTGACGCAGGGCGGCCATGCGTCGTGAAGTTCCAGCGTCTGGTTTCCGGATGCTGACCGACACCTTTGTCCGGCAGGCCATCCTGATGTGGTTCGGGGCGACCAATTTTCCAGACAATGGGTTCTCCCGGAGTGAACGGCGTTGGATCATCTGGATCAGCGATTCCATCATTGTCGGCGTCATTCGGCGAACGACGCTGCCACGGACGAAGTGGCAGGGACCGAATCTGATTCCACCATCGCTGACAGAATTTGCCACGTGAAATCGGATGACTCGCTTGAGATTCTGATGCGATCAGCAGTTCGTGAGCCACCGGTAGTTGGGTTCCTTCCGCCAGTTGCTCTTTCGTGAGATTCGCGACCTGCTCACACCATTCCGGGGTGGCCGCAGCGTCGGGATGAAAATCCACTTCCAGGGAAGGGACGGGCAGCATGCGCAGGGCGGCGAGTCGATTGATGGCAACAAAGGCAGGATGGTCGACCGGAAGATCTCGATAAGGCCACAGCAGCAACGGAGCCGCACCTTCTTTGGTGACTTCTCCACACAAGGCATGCCGAACGGATTCCAGCAGTTCGCGACGCTCCGCAATGTCACGTGGATCGACCTCGTTCCGTAGTGACACCGCTGCCACGGCTCCCGCTGCCTGACCGACCGCGATTCCCTGATCATGCAGCCGAATGGCCGCACAGACAATACTGCTGTACCCAAGATTCTTCTGAGCCCCCAGCAGCCCGTTCATCGTTTCCGGGACCAGACTGCGAAGCGGAAACAATGACCGATCGCTCAGGTAACGCGTGTTTCGGTCGGGCTTTTCGTAGTCACTCCACGGACCCGACGGATCGCCGTCGGGCTGATGTTCGCCGTTTGTCGAATCGTCTGCGGCGCCTGCATCTGACGGATTCAGCAGATAAGCTCGACCGGTATTGTGGAAGTCGTAATGGAACTGCCAGCACATGATTCCGTCAGGGTACATGACCTGAGCGAAACGTTCCTTTGCGAAGTCCTTGGTAAATCCGTCTGTATTGCGACCATCCTGTTCTCGCATCATGTACATGGCTTTCAGGCGGAGAGATTCCCGAATGTACGGTTTGGGAGGCAGATGGTCGGCGGTTCCGAATTCTCGGCTGAGCTGAAACCAGCGGAAGGAATTTGTCTTGTCCGGTGCCAGGTCGTGAACGAAGGTCTGCAGATGATGCAGCAGGCTGAGCGAATGCTGTTTTGCATCATCGAAGATGATCTGCCGCTGAGTGCGTGTCATTTCCACGATGTTTTTTTCCGAAGCTCGGGGCTCGGTGGATTCCAGTGCAGCGACAACATGAGCCGGCAGACGTTCGAGCGGGTAGTCCTGCCCCAGAGTATAGTTCAGTAAAATGGATGTGCGGCCATCTCGGCTGGTCGTGCCATCAACAATCCGACGGACCGTGTAGATACTCAACTGCCGTGGTGACTGTTGACCGGCATCCGGCCAGTGAAGAATGCCACCGCTGCGAACCGGTCGATCCCACTGCAGTCCCTTCAATGCGTCAGCCGTCAGTCGTGACGACCTTGCAAACGAACGGTTGTCGAAATGTGGTGGGCGAGGAATAACCGATTCCTGATCCGTTTCTTCGATGATCATTGGCCAGGTGATCGGGTTCATTTCGTTGTGCGGATTGTTCGAAAGATCTTCCGGCGCGCTGGGTTCGTGGTAGCGGGACTTGGGATCAGGGCCGCATTCGCAGGCAGCTCCGGAAACCTGAATGACGTCGCCCCAGTCAGACGCATCAATTGTCAGTGGTGCGTGAATGTGCAGCTCAGGACGTGGTTCGGTCATTGGCTGCCGCGAATCTGTCGAGGCGAAGTGAAGAGCAGTCAGTCGCGTATTGTCGTCTTCGAGATCTGCAGCCACAGGGTAGTGGTTGGTGATGAACCGTATTTGCCCTGAATCCAGATACGGCCGAATGATGCGTCTGAAAATGGCTTCGGCTTCGGCGGGGCGAAACGTCGACGGGCCGTGGAATGGTCGTCCCGGCATAGGAGAGCCATACTTTTCTGTGTTGAAGGCTTCGATTTGGTCCATGAGTTCAAGAAAGAGTCCGCTGCGGTGGAAGGATCGCTTCATCGGATGCCAGTCGACTCCCCATCCGACTTTTCCAACGCCCTTGTTCTCGTCGACGCAGGCCAGAGCCTGTTCGGTGAACTGGCCTCCGAACCATTCTCCGTCGTGAACAATCACGACGGACTTCACTCCCAGTCGAGCCGCCTGAATGGCTGCCGCCCATCCGGATTCCGTGGCACCGACGATCAGCAGATCAGCGTGAATCGTTTCGCCTGCTGACAATGAGCCGGAGAGCATCAGCAACAGTATCGCGACAGAAAACGGTCTTGAAATGGATTGAAACATTGAAGTGAATTTCCCGTTGACGATGGCGAACGACACCCGCTGGGCAACGATCGGTGATGCAGCGGACGAGGCATCTCAGTTGACGCACTTTTGGCGGCAGAATTGTACTGCATTTCAAACGTGATTCCTTACCGTTCACAGCCGAGCTTCAGCAGATGCTGCCGAAGGTCGTTTCTCAATTCACATGAGAATCGTGGTGGTAGCAGTCCTGATGGCAAAACTTTGGTTTTTGGCGCGATTCTTGTTGAGTCGCTCTGTGTGAATGCTGCTCGGCAGTTGTCGACGGCGATAACTCGTGCTGCAGGGAACCTACGATTGACATAGTTGTGCGCCCGTCCGTCTCAGTGGCTGCACGACTGTCGCCGCGCAATCATTGCGCACTGTGAAACGGATTTTCACATCTCCTACAGGATGGATTCTCATGTCTTGCATCCCTGCTGACCGACGTCTTCTGTGCTTTGCTGCTGCGCTCTTGTGGCAGCTTTCGTTTGGATGCTCCTGCGACGCGTGGGCTCAATCGGAACTGCTGTTTTTTGACAACGCAGTACCCCAGCCGGCCTTCGCTGAATCGACGCTGGTTCCTCCCCCAATCACCGACACGAAGTCAGATGCATCTGCTGATCCGCTCGATGATCGGTTTACATCGCTGGAAAAAGAGCTGGCCGACCTGAAGAAGGCTCTTGAGAAGAAGGCCGATTCAAAGCCTGCATCAGCTCCGGCAAAGCCAGCTGTGGTTTATCCGACCGTGAAGGTGACGGGATTTTTTCAGGCAGATTTCGGCTGGTTCAATCAGGACACCGCCAGTCTGGGGCAGTTTGGAGATATTCAGGACGACCGAGGCTTCCGTCGAACTCGACTGGCCGCCACCGGGAACGTCAATGAAAACACGAAGTACATGATCGAAATGGACTTTGCGTTCAACGGTCGCCCGTCATTCATGGATGTCTGGCTGGACGTCGCGAATCTGACATCGCTCGGCAATGTTCGGATCGGTCAGTTTCGGCAACCATTCGGGCTGGACGAGCTGACCAGCGTCAAGGAACTGACATTTCTGGAGCGTCCACTGATGTTCGGCATGGCTCCTTTTCGCCAGATTGGTGTTGAGGTTTACGATATCAGCGCTGATGAAAACGCGACGTATGCAGTGGCAGCATTCGGGACGGCAACGGATCCTTTCGGGGCCAGCATTGGTGACCGCGGCTACGGAATGGCGGCACGTCTGACGAAGGTCCTGATGGAAGATCAGTGCGGTGATTTTCTTGTTCACGGCGGACTGGGTTATTCGCATATTCAGACGCCGGACAGCACAGTTCAGTATCGCAATGTTCCGGAATACGGAGGACCGTTTTTGCCGACCGCATCCACTGCCACAAGTCTGGTGGCGGGTGGCTCAGTCCCATTCTTTGTCGACACCGGAGCTATCGCGGCAGAGAACTCGAATCTTGTGAACGCTGAACTGGCAGGTACGTGGGGGGCTCTCCATGCACAGTCGGAGCTTCGCTATGCCTTCGTGAATTCGCGAAACAATGGGAACATTGCCTTCCCGTCGTTCTACGCTCAAATGGGCTGGGTCATGACCGGCGAGCATCGACCGTATAACAAGCAGTCGGCAACTCTGGGGCGGATTAAGCCGAGATCGGTGGCGGGAGCAAAGTGTGGCGGAAGTGGCGCGTGGGAACTGGCCGTTCGATATTCATGGATGGACCTGAATCAGAACGGCATTGCCGGTGGTGAACTGACCGACATGACGTACGGGGTGAACTGGTATCTGAACGATTACACAAAAATCCAGTTCAATTACATCAATGCCGACCTCAACCGAAATGCCGTGCTCAGCAATACCGACATCATTGCCATGCGGGCTCAACTGGATTTCTGAAGCCGATCCGGATGAGCAGAAGCTTGTCCGAGCCCGTTATTCATCGTCACCGGCAAGGCGGGACAACTGCTGATCGATGTCTTTCTGCGTGACGCGACGAAATTCCGGATTTGTCAGAGATTCCGACATAGTTCCGGCTCGGTCAACTTCCATGCGATCCTGTTCGCGCGCCAGGCGCTGCATCCATTCCGGCGCTTCGATGCCGGATCCCAGTCGGTGAACCATGAAGTCGTTAATCTGCTCTCGCAGGACAGCAAAGTTTTCTGCGGCCTGCTGTTCGGTGATTCCGGCGAAACCGGGCACACAGCGATGGACCTGCGCGGCCATTCGATTGACGGCCAGTGCGCCGGTAATTCGTTCGTTAATGTGATCGTGAAGGGTGGGCAGCTGAACGCCGTACTCTGATTCCAGCGTGGTGAGTTCATCAACCAGTGACTCCGCGACGGCCCGTGTTTCGTTGGCCAGCTCTTCTTCGATTTCAAAGGCAACTTCGGCCGCACCGTAGTTGGCGGCTGCCTCATGAGCAATCTGCCACGGCAGGTGATTCCAGTTGAAGCGATCGTAGAACGATTCCAGTCTCAGAAAATCCAGCAGGCAGAAGAGTCTGTTTCCGTAATCGGAATGCGTCGTTGTTGTGTTGTATTCCAGAAACCGGTCGAAGTTGTCGACAACGGATTCATAGACAAACTCCATCAGTTCCGCTGCTTCTTCGCGGTCGATCTTTCCGCTGTGGATCGCATCAACAATTCGCGCAGGCTGCGCAGCGGAAACAGATGCTTCCAGCTCATCCAGCAGTGATTCCGCTCCGTGGTGAACGATGGCTCTTGCATTTCCGAGCGTCAGCATTCGTGTGTGAAACAGATCTTCGCCATAAGTCTCAATGAATTCTCTGACTTCGCCGGCTCGATCGTCATCGTGCAGTTCTTCAACAACAGACAATCGCATAGAGCTGCTGTGACGAGTCCAGACTTCGTTGTAGATGTCAACCAGTTTACGGATTCGACGGAACACATTGCGTCGCTGCCGTGGTGTGTCGGTTTTCCAGCGACTGGAGGCCTGCAGGAGCGCTTCGACCGATGATGTCAGTCCGATTCTGAACAGGCGGTCGAACTCCGTGACGGCCTGTCCCAGCGGTCGTGAGGTGCGTTCCATGCGGAATGCCGTCTGCAGCAGGCGGAACGTCTGTTCGATCAGTCCCAGCCGGGGCAGCTGGCTGAGCATCAAACGAATCACCGCCTGCAGTGTGCGGGCTTTCAGGATTCCCGCCGGCTGTCCGCCGTGTTCGAAAGGGACGTATAAGAGCGGGCGCTTTTCCAGAGTCGACGTGAACGCATCGAATCCGGCGCGGACTGCGGCCACGTCTCCGCTCAGCACAGATCGGAGCATGACCACCAGTCGTTTGTCGAATTCGCGACCACGGCCCGGAAGATTCTCACCATCCAGCAGAACCGCGCACAGCATGCGTTCGGCCATCAGGAATTCAACAGTTGTTGAAACAGCATTCTGCATCAGCAGAAAACGACTTTGCATCTGAATGTCGTATTCAATGTTCGCCTCAAGATCGGCCGACCACACGCGAATTTCGTGATCACGAATCTCGCCAACAAGCTGTCCCAGTTCCTTCAGGAAGGACCGAATCGTGACGAGCCACTCTTTAAACGTTTCCTGCTGTTGAGGAGTTGCAATTGTCTTTGTTGTCGCTCGACGGGAAAGAGCAACCGCAGCACTGTTCCACAGCGAGCCCAGTGTGTGCAGGAATTTCAATCGCGGCTCAATCTGCCGATAGATGATCTCGAATTCCGTGGTTCCGGGCCCGTAACCCTCGTCGACTGTGTCGGATTCGTTTCCGTCATCTGCACTGTCGCGAAAGACAACGTCGTCATACGCGGCTTCGAAAATGCCGGACTCCTCATCCTCATCGGCTTCGTCATCGAAAAGATGGTCAAGATCCAGAACGTCTTCTTCGTCCGTGTCGTCGTCTTCGCCGCGTGTTGAATTTCGGTGGCGTTGAACGAATTCATTCAGCGAGGGAACTTCCCAAAAGACGCCCGCATTGGCTTCCATGAAGGCGAACATGCGTTTGAGCATCAGGTGCTGTTGCTGGCTGTCTTCATGCGATGTGACGGTTCGCAGCAGCCGATGCAGCAGGTTGTGCATCGAGTGACGTCCGGACTCAAGTCCCAGCTCTTCGGCCTGACTCAACCATTGCATCAGCAGCCCCAGAGCCGCGATGTCATCATTCCGTTCCAGAAGAGCTTTGACAATCTGAGCGAAACTGCGAGGGGATTCGAATTCGGCAACATGACTTCGCCAGAACGAAATATCTCCGGCCGCTTCCCCGGCCGTTCTCCAGTCCGCAAGAGCTGTGGCCACCTGTCTGGCGGCAGTCAGAGATTCACGTCCCCGAACAGTGGGCAGATCGTTGACGGTTGTGGTGGCATACTGATCCCATTCCATGGCAAGGCGATCAAATTCACGTTCGACAGCATCACGGACTGCCTGCTGTCCGGATGCCGCAGATTCCGCAATGATGACGGCCGCGGCATCAAAGACCTGTTCCACGATTTCGATCAGAACTTCAACGCGGTTATCCGGAATCGCGTCTTCACGAGCAGTGAACAGGGGAAACATGCCCTGAAATCCAAGGACATTCCACGGGTCGACCAATGCTCCGCAGTGAATCCCGCGGTGCAGCAGATCAATGGATTCCGTCAGCAGCGTCTGAGCATGTTCCAGATTTCCGCTTTGCACGTCCCGATGGACCAGCATCAGTCGTGACTGAATTTCAGATTCAAACCGTGCCGATGCGCAGGGAATCACCATGGCTTCTTCACAGGCCGCTTTTTCGAACCCCAGCGTCGCATAAAATGCCGCCAGATGCCGATGCTGAACCTGAGTCGCGCCGTACTGTGACAGGTACATGTTCAGCTGATGCCGGACGTGCCCGAACGGCTGACGGGAATCTTTCGCGCTGGCGGTCAGTCGCTTTTTCCGACTGCCGCTGCAGGCTTCCAGCAGAGCCTGATAGAACTGATCGCGCTGTCTGGCCACGACCGGAAGCAGTGAGGTCAGGGACGTTGATGAATCATAGGTTTCCGGCCCCGCACCACTAATCGCCGATGCCATCAGAATTGTGCCCGACAGAACGGCACAGGCATCGAACAGACGTTCTTCCGGTGGAAAGTCGGATGGCTGTTTCAGCCACCTGAGCAGAGCATCCAGAATGACTCGTCGGACGATGAACCGCCGGTAGAATCCTTTCGTGTCGATGGTCTCCGGATCCCATTCGCCGAACATGTAGTTGGTGCGTTTGTTGACCGGATGCAGGTGATCATGAGCTCGCAGATCGAGTGACAGTTCATCCAGATGATCCAGATGAAAGTGCGCCTGAACCGTCATCGATTCCGGCAGCTGTTTCAGAAACGTCAGCGTGGATTCAATCAGCTGATGGTACTCGCCGGCCGCTGCGCCACAGTCACGAAAATACAGCGGGACCGGGCAGAAGCGTTCATGGTCGTACACTTCCATCCGTCGGTCATTTTCGAGAACGGCGACAGGCCTGTAACCGACGTAGTCGTTCAGGTGAGACAGCGCTTCCTGACAGAGATCGGTCTTTCGTTCCCATCCGGTTTTCGCGGCAGCCAGCAGCGTGGATTCAAAGATGCGGCACAGAAAGAAGGGCTGAAACAGTTCCCGTGCTTCGACGTGAAACAACAGGTCCTGATGGTGCCGAAGATATTCGGGCAGGACGACATCGACCGCGGTACGAACGGCACTGGCGGCCTGAGTCATATCTCGAAATGCGGCTTCCCCGGAGCCATGCAGTGAGTTCAGTTCGGACAGCAGAATCTCAGCCAGTTCGCCAGCCGATGCCGGCGGCTGATTACTCAGGAACCAGTCATTCATACATCGCCGAAAACGAGATGCTGGTGCGCCGTCAGAGAAATTGAGGTATCCCAACAGGTCGCGATAGCATTGCTTCCGTGGTTCGGTTGCATCGGGATCAGTTAAGGACATTCGTCAGACTCGTCACTCAAAAAAGGCTCGTGCGATCAATCCGGCGGTTGATCTGCATTCAGGTAAACTGTTGCAGTCGACTACACAGTGAAAAGGGGATTTCGTGTGATTGACTTCAGGATACAGTTGTCAGAGGCATCACGAAAGACAGCAGAATTGTGACCAGCAGACTGACGGTTCCCAGGACCAGCAGCAGTGGTGTCCAGGTTTTCAGTGCTTCGGTTTCTGTCAGACCGCTCATTTTAGCAACAATCCAGAAGCCGCTGTCATTCATCCATGATCCGATCAGAGAACCGGCACCAATAGAGGTCGCCAGATAGACGGGATTGAATCCCAGTGTCTCTGCGGTCAGATTCATCGATGCCATCATGGCTGAAACCGTGATCATCGCGGTGGTGCTGGAACCCTGAGCGACCTTTAAAAGTGCGGCCATGCCGAATGCGAGGAGGAGTGACACCAGCCCGACAGCACCGCTGCCATCGAACAGGGCCTTGATATCGTTGGCGATGTTCGTCACTTTCAGCATCGCACCAAACGCACCACCGGCCGCAGTGATCAGGATGACGAGGCCACCGCTGAGCAGCGCGGTTTCCACGGCATCGCCGAACGTCTTACCATCCGGAGATTTCAGCCTGACCCATGTGAACAGCGCGGCCGTCATCGACAGCAACAGGGCCAGCGATGGATTGCCTGCCAGCGACGTGTACGGTCGAAGTGCGGTCGCCCAGTTGTCACCACTTTCCGGCATGAATGTGCCGACGACCGTATCGCCTGAGATCAAAATCACCGGAAGAACGACCGGAAGCAGTGCCTCCCACAGATTCATCTCTGTTTCCGGCGTCGGAACTTCGAACGTGTTCTCCATGTCGACCGCCTGCTGAGCCGTCGCTTCCATCATGGCGGGCGACGTCGGTTCATCTCCCAGCGATTCAATCTTCATCCTTGAATCCATGATGCGGGCGAAGAACATTCCGGAGACAGCGGCCGGTATCGCCACCAGAATTCCCACCGCAATCATCAGGCCCACGGAAATCTTCAGCGTCACAGCCATGGCCAGCGGTCCTGGTGTCGGTGGAACCAGTGTGTGAGTAATCGCACCACCGGCGGAGATGGCCAGAATATAAAGCAGGAAGTTCCGACCTGTTTTACGATGCAGCGACCTTGCCAGCGGCACCAGCAGATAAAAGACCGTGTCGAAGAACACCGGAACTGAAAGCACAAAGCCACTGCTCATCAAAGCCCAGGGAGCACGCTGTTCACCCATCAGCTGAACAAAGGCCTGCACAATTCGGTCCGCCGCGCCGCTGCGCATCATGGCTTCTCCGATGACAGCGGCGAAGCCGATCACCAGACCGATCTTGCCGGCGGCGTTTCCGAATTCCGCTGCCACGCGATTCACTTTGTCGGCGGATTCTCCGGGGGCCAGAAAACTGACAACCAATGCGGCCGTCGTCAGAGCAATGAACGCATTGATGCGCAGTCGGATAATCAGTCCCAGAACGATCAGGATTCCAACAGCGACGATCACGAATGATGGCATGACAGAGGGCAATCTGAGCAGGAAGTGATGACGAGCAGCAGCGTTTGGACAGAGCTGCCGAAATCGGAGCTATTTTGCGTATTCCACGGCCCGCGTTTCTCTCAGGACAGTGACCTTGATTTCTCCGGGATAGGTCAGCGTTTCTTCGATCGCGCTGGCGATGTCCCGGGTCATTTTTCGAGCCTGACGGTCGTTGACACGATTGGAATCCACAATGATGCGAATTTCTCGACCAGCCTGAACGGCAAACGCCTGTTCCACTCCTGGAAATCCGCAGGCCAGTGTTTCCAGTTCTTCCAGCCGCCGAACGTACTTTTCCAGAGTCTCTCTTCGGGCGCCCGGGCGTGCAGCCGAAATCGCATCCGCTGCGGCGACCAGAACCGTATAGATATGGTCCGGACGAATATCGTCGTGATGTCCTGCCGCGGCGTGGATGACTTCTTCGCTTTCACCATATCGCTTAAGCAGTTCCGCGCCCACCGCCGGATGTCCGCCTTCCATTTCGTGATCGGCCGCTTTTCCAATATCATGCAGAAAACCACAACGCCGCGCGATGTTGCCGTCCAGTCCCAGTTGTTCTGCCAGCAGCCCGGTCAGATGAGCCACTTCGATGGAATGCTGTCGCACGTTCTGGCTGTAACTGACGCGGAAATGAAGTCGTCCCATCAGGTTGACGATCTTTTCGTGCAGTCCTCGGATGCCCACTTCTTCACAGGCTTCCAGACCCAGCCGACGGATATGTTCTTCCATTTCCTTCTGGGTTTCCGCCACGATCTCTTCAATTCGGGTCGGATGAATGCGACCGTCCTGGATCAGTTTAATCAGCGACAGTTTGCCGATTTCCCGCCGCACACTGTCGAACGCGGAAATGATGACGACGCCCGGCGTGTCATCAACAATGACGTCCACACCGGTTTCCTTTTCGAAGGCTCGAATATTGCGACCTTCGCGGCCAATGATGCGGCCCTTCATTTCGTCACTGGGAATATCGACCGTGGAAACCGCGATTTCGGATGTGTGAGCCGACGCGTATCGCTGGACGGCCATCCCGATGATCTCTCGCGAGAGACGATCGCATTCCGTTTTGACGTTGGACTCGTGCTTCAGAATCAGTGCGCCGACTTCGTCGCTGAGTTCGTTTTCGATGCGTTTCAGCAGCAGATTCTTGGCGGCGTCACGATCCAGTTCGCTGATGCGGTGCAGAAGTTCCTGTTCTTCCTTCAGGACGCGGTTGAGTTCCTTTTGTCGAGCATCAATGGCTCGCGTTCGTTCCGTCAGCTTCTGCTGGGTGGTCTGCAGCATCTGCTCCTTTTTGCGGAAGTCGCTTTGCTGTTCTTTAAGCCGAACTTCCTTCTGATCGATCTCTCGCTCACGATCTCGGAGTGCGTTTCGTGATTCGTCGAGCTTCTGTTCCAGCTCTTCTCGACGCTTCAGGATCTCTTCTTTCAGTTCGAGTTCCCGGTCCCGACGGAGGTTCTCTGCGTCTCGCTCTGCCTGTTGAACGATTTCGTCGCGACTCTTATAGGCGCTGCCTTTGATCATGCGATCAATCAGAAGGCCCACCGCAATGCCCGCGACGCCAGCAATGCCGGCGACGATGTAATCCATGGAAACGTCCAGTTAATTGACGGTTCCTGCCGATCTCATATGCCATTGAGTCAGATGATCACCAGTACAGCGAAGCAGTGCTTTTGCTGCAGCGGATTGACTGTCGCACAGCCGAGTTGGCCGGTTCTGCCTTCGATCAGCATTTTTCAGCTCCTCGCCCCGTGGAAGACTCAGCCAGGCGCGCGGAAGACTTCCGTGCGTCTGTCGAGTGACTGGACAGAGCAGATTCGGGACGGCATATTCGTGGAGGCAACGAAACAGGCATTCGTTCCAACCGGCAACCGTCAGGAGATAACTCTCCAGGCTGGTTGTCAGAATGAGATGCCGCCGTTGAAACCAGTAAATCAGTGCCGCGCAGAACAAAACTGCAACTGAGAGGGACATGAAGACTTAAGGGATTCTGAGAAGGGAAGATTGGGCGCAAGCTCGTGTCGACAACCGAAAATGACCGATGTGTCTGTCTGAGGATTGCGGCAGGGTCCGTAGACCTTGGTTCTTTGTCCTGTCGCCTGACATGCGGAGAACCTGCAGTCATGGCGACAACCCGGTCATGCTACCAAAGCCATCCTTCCGGTCAACCGGCCGGGATATTTGCTCAGATCGGCCCTTCAATCCGTCGGAAGCCGGAGGTACGAGGGCATTCCAGAGAGACGCTCAAATTGAAGAAATGGCCGTCTTTCGGCGATTCCGAGGCAACCTCGTCGCTCCGTGCGGTGTCGGCAGGTTGCCGATCCAGGGGCCCCAACAAAACCGGGACAGGCACCCTCCCGATGGCTATCTCGCCGGGCGTCTGACCCGCCGCGGGAGCCAGTTACGTTATTCCAGCAATTCTTATTCGGAGGAGACCCTGACGGCGTGCAGAGATTCTTGTTGTGTAATTCGATACCGCAGGCGAGGTTGATCGCAGAGAGGGCCGGGCCGGGTCTGCGGCGTCGGGTGAGACATGTTATTTTCTTTGCCCGAAGAAAGCGGACACGCGGACACAATGGGACGATCCGATTCGAACGTCAGCGCGTTTCCTGCCAAAAACTTTTCACGGCATTGGGCTGACCCCCATTGAATCGGCTTACTCCCGGCAGGATTAGCCACAGTACCTTCATTGGTTATTCGAGTTCCTCGTTTCGACGAGTCTTTCACGGTGGTCAGACTTTGCATGAAAAACGGTGTGTGTTTGGGCCATTCAGTTCAGGAAATCGTTCGGATTGGGTACCAGCGGGCAGGATACAGTCCGTCTGAAAGGCTGCTGATTGCCGTTTCCGGCGGAGCGGACAGCGTGGCTCTACTGCATGCCACTTTACGCTGCTGGCCCAACGATCGAACATCTTTTGAAGTCGTTCACGTCAACCACGGCTTGAGGGGGTTGGAGAGCTGTGCGGATGAGGAATTCGTCCAAAACCTGACAAATCGTGAGCGTGTTGCCTGCCATGTCCTTCACATCACCGGCAATGAACTGAGGGCGATGCCGCATCGATCGCTGGAAGAGGCCGCTCGTCAGAAACGGTATGAACTTCTCGCGGGACTGGCTCAGACGCTGGGTGTTCGGTTTGTGGCGACGGCTCATCACCAGGATGATCAGGCGGAGACAGTCCTGCACAATATTCTTCGCGGAACCGGTACGCGTGGACTGGCCGGGATGAAGTTCGCGCGTCCTCTGAACAAATCGCTCACGCTGATACGTCCGGCACTTGAACTCTCCCGACAACAGATTCTTCGGTATGTCCATGAGCAGAGTCTCAGCTTTCGAGAAGACTCTTCAAACGCGGATGCCGACCACACTCGGAACCGCATTCGCAATGAGCTGCTTCCGTGTCTCAGAGACACGATCAATTCGCGTGTCGATCAGAATCTGATCAACCTGGCCGAACAGGCGTCTGAAATCACAGATCTGCTGGATGAACTGGCGGCGGCATTTCTGAATCATGCCGTGCTGGAGGTGCAGCCTGAAATGGTTCGGCTGAAGCGAGCGGAATGCCGTTGTGCGCAGCCCGTTGTGCTGCGGCATGCACTGGTGCTGCTGTGGGTTCAACTGAACTGGTCGAGGCAGCGGATGACTCGCCGCCATTGGCATGTTCTTGCCGAAGCCGCTGCAGGGCAGGGCACGGCGCGAGGCACGCTTCCTCGCGGAGTTTCATTTACAGCCGATCGGGACGTGATTCGAATTCATCGCGTTCATGAACCTCGTTGAAGAATCACTGAAGAGCGATAGGCCCTCGGTTTCACTTGTGTGTTTGATGCAAATTAAAAAGGGCACTCACGAGATTCGTGAGTGCCCTGAGTCATTTTAAATTCACGCCGATATCGAAGACTCGGTACAGCGTAGTGGTCACTGCAGATCAGGCCTCCGAAAACTCGCCGGCCGCAATTTCAGCCTCTTTTTTCTCCGTATCCGTAATCGACAACGGCTTGTAGCCACCGATGGCTTTGAAGTAGATCAGCAGCAAAAGATAGATCACAGCCATGCCGGCCGGGATGGCGGAATCCGCGACCAGAGTTTTGCGATCGCCCGTGATTGAGGCATCCAGAACTTTCTGCTGTTCCGGCGTTGGGTTTTCTCCAATCTCCCCAACCTTCTTGCCGTCCAGCCCGGGTTTGGCGTCGAAGAACAGGAACCGGCTGGGTTCTGCTGCCTTGAATTCTTCGAACAATTGAGGATCAGTCTCCTGCAATGCTTCGCCTGCGTAGCGGTCTTTGAAATAGCCAAGGCCGGGCGAACCAATCAATCCTGCCGACATCATCCCGATTCCACCCATGATACTGATGGCAACCGCTCCTGTGCGCGGAAAGCGGTCACTGGCGACTCCCAGCATCGTGGGCCAGAAGAATGTTTTTCCGAAGCCGTAAACGGTCAATGCTACCAGAGCGAATCCAAAACTGCTGATCGTGCTGGTCAGGTTCAGGCCAACGCAGGCCAGGACGGCACAAAGCAGGAGCAGAGCGACGGGAGAGAGGCCAAGCCGGGTTTCAATGAAGTGGGCACAAAATCGCAGTCCGAACATGACCGCAGAGGTAAAGACAAAGAGCATTTTTCCTTGTTCAGACGTCAGAATATTACCGGTGATGTTCTGAATCCAGCCGTCGGTACCCAGTTCAACCGCGCCAACCATGGCGTGGGTAATGAACAGGACGAAGAGCAGGAATGAGCCGATCGAGAATTGTGTGATGACCAGAACCCCAACCAGCAAAGTTGCGCCGATTCCGTAACCAACCATTTCTGCCGATGAACCGACCAGTGGGTCCAGGACACCGCCGAAAAATTTGGCCAGCAGGAAACAGACCACGGCACCGCCCAGCAGGCCCACATCCTTCAGCATTTCTCCAAGGCTCAGACCCTGTTCGGAGGCTTCCGACTTTGGCATCTTCTGTCCAAGGAACATCAGACCGTAGACCACTGTCGGGATCAGAAACAATCCCAGCTGAATCTTCCAGCCGACTTTCATGTAGTCGTCCAGGATCCATCCCATGACACCACCCAGAATCATGCCTGCAGGCCAGCTGGCGTGCAGGATGTTCAGGTAGTGGGTGCGATTCTTCGGGAAGAGTGTGGCCACAAGAGGATTGGCCACAGCTTCGAGCGTACCGTTGGCAAAAGCGAACAGAAACGTTCCCCAGAAGAGGAAGAAGTAGGCGGATTCCTTTGCCATTCCATCAGTCGCTCCAAAAGTCACGAAGGCGGACAGAACGTGAAAGGCAAACGCGGCAATGACCAGCCAGCCGTAGCCGATGATGTCGGCAATGACTCCACCGATGATGATCCCGAAACAGAATCCGGTAAACCCGGCACCGCCGATGACACCAAGTTCAGACCCCGTGAATCCGTATTCTGTACCCCAGTTGTCAAGAATTCCCCCGCGAATGGCAAAGCCGACACCAGCCGCCAGAATCGCTGTGAAGCCGGCCCAGAGCAGACGCATCGCGTTTGGGGCTCTCATTGCTGTAGAGTTCTCTGCCGACTGATCATTGGGCTGGTCGCTCATAGGGGGGTAGTCTCCTGTTTGTGTGGGTTCGCCTGAAAAGCCTGATGAACGGATGAAGTTGTCCACGAATGGCCTGAGCAGCAGTTTCGTCACGCCACCGTGGCCGAAGCGTGGCAAGTCTAGTGAGGCTTTGGACTTGTTTCCATTCCGCCACCCGACAGGGAATAGATTCGGCCGAAAACATCGACCGTTCAGCAACGCCGGCGTTTTGTCGGGGAAAAAGCTTCGGAGTCTGCAGAACAGAGCCCGCGTGGGGACGCGCCGCGTGGTTCAACCCTCAGATTTTTGGGCTTACCGTTGCCTCGTAATTGCGAGTGCTCGTTGAACCGGTCAACATCCGCAGGCAGGCGATGGTCACGGGCGATTCTGTGACGATCACGATCGGTCTTCTGTATCGCAGTCCGCCGCAGTCAGGTCACCGGGCGTACCTTTGTGCTAAGTTTTTCTGAGATTGATTGACTCTGAGATTGATTGACACAGTGCAGCAGAATCAACGGACATGTCGGCTGGTGACACTTGGTTGCAAGGTGAACCAGTACGAAACTCAGCTTGTGCGGGAGGCGCTTGCGCAGAGTGGGTATCGGGAAGCGGCGGAGCACGAGTCGGCGGATCTGTGTGTTGTGAATACCTGCACGGTGACCAACACCGGCGATTCCAAATCGCGGCAGGTCATTCGCCAGTTGGCTCGCAGTAATCCCGGAACGAAGACCATCGTGATGGGATGTTATGCGACTCGCGATCCGCAGGCCGTCAGCGAACTTCCCAATGTGATCGAAGTTGTGACGGATAAGCGCGAGCTGCCGGATGTGCTGAGTCGTTTCGGGATCGTCGACATGCCGGCCGGGATCAGTGAGTTCGAAGGCCGACACCGTGCGTTCGTCAAGATTCAGGACGGCTGCATTCTGAAGTGTTCTTACTGCATCATTCCCACAGTTCGTCCCGGACTTCGAAGTCGAAAGCCCCGGGCCATCGAAGATGAGTTTCGCAGGCTGATCGACAACGGCTATCGGGAGATTGTGATTAGTGGTGTGCATGTGGGACATTTCGGTGTCGACACAAACAATCTTTCCCCCGGCGAAAAACCAGAACGATTGTGGGATCTCTTTCGGCGACTGGACCGCATTCCCGGAGATTGGCGCATGCGGTTGTCCAGCATCGAGACGGTTGAAGTCAACGATGACTTTATCCGTGCTGCTGCGGACTGTGAGCATCTTTGCCCACAGTTTCATCCGGCTCTTCAGAGCGGATCGGATTCTGTGCTGCAGCGCATGAGGCGTCGCTATCGCGTGGAACGGTTTCTGGATCGGCTGGAGCAGATTCGTGAACGACTGGGCGGTGAGCCGGCGTTTACCACAGACGTAATCGTTGGTTTTCCCGGTGAAACCGATGAAGAATTTGAACAGACTATGGAAACGTGTCGAAAGGCTCGTTTCATGAAGGTTCACGTTTTTCCATTCAGTCGGCGAGACGGCACTCCTGCGGCGGATTTCCCCGATCAGGTGCATGGTGATACCGTTCGGCAGCGAGTAAAGCTGTTGTCGGAACTGGAACGCGACCTGGCGCTGGAGTTTTATCGCCGAAAGATCGATGCGGCGGCTGAACATGTGGTGATGGCAGAACGCTGCTGCGAGGATCGACCGGGATTCGTGAAAGGCATGGACCAGTGGTATATCCCTGTTGAAGTTCCGGGAACTGAAGACGATCTGGGACGGTTCCTCACCTGTCGAGGCGAGTCGGCAACACGACAGCAACTCACAGCGAACCGGTCGCCTATGGCCTGCACAACAACATGACAGCACTCATCGCAATTGAAGGTATCGACGGAGCAGGCAAGGGCACTCATGCTGCTCGCCTTGTGGAACGCCTGACGCAGGTCGGCATTCGCGCGGGCAGTCTGCAGTTTCCCCGATACTCAGAAACCACGTTCGGCGGCGCGATTGGCGACTTCCTGAACGGCCGTTTTGGATCACTGGATCAGGTTCATCCTCAGCTGGCCTCCGTCCTGTACGCGGGAGACCGATTCGAATCGAAGCCCGTGCTGCAGCAGGCGATGGACAACAATGACATTGTGATTCTGGATCGCTTCACCGGATCCAATCTGGCTCACCAGGCCGCCAAGCTGGAAGGCGCGGAACGTCTGGAACTCATGCGCTGGATTGACCATGTGGAACATGTCGTCTTCGGGCTTCCGCGGCCGGACATGGTGGTTCTGATCGATATCAGTTCTGACTGGAGTCGTCGACTGGTCAGTCGCAAGGAAGCTCGCGACTACACCAGCAGCGAGGCTGACATTCAGGAAGCGAATCTGCCGTATCTGGAGCGAGTCCGAAAGTGTTATCTTCAGCTGGCTCAGCAGCGTGACGAATGGCAAGTTGTCGAGAGTCTGGATGCCGCGGGTGATCTGCGAACGATCACAGACATCAATCATCAGATTTTTGAGCTGATCAGGCCCTTCGTGATGCCGTTGGATTGCTCAGCGGGATAGAACAGGCTGGTACAGCACGCTCTGCGGTGCTTCGGCGATTGTCAGTGTCAGGCGGCCGTTTCTTCAGCGGCTGTGTCTTCGTCAGCGGCCTCATTGTTCAAGACGCTGGTTTCAGTGTTCAGATCGGGCGTACGTCCCAGAGTGTCGAAGTCGGGCAGGTCTTCGATGCGTCCCAGTCCGAACATGTCGAGAAATTTTCTGGTCGTAATGTACAGGAACGGCTTCCCCAGTGAATCTTCTTCTCCGCCGACGCGGACGAGCCCACGGTCGATGAGTTGTCGGATCATGTCCGTGGACTGCACGCCACGAATTGCCTCCACTCCGGCTCGAGTGACGGGTTGCTGGTAGGCGATGATGGTCAGTGTTTCCAGTGCCGGAGGCGAAAGCTTCATCTGGGCCTGTCGCTGATGCAGACGATCCAGCCAGCTGACCAGAACGGGTCTTGTCATCAGCTGGAAGCCATTGGCGGTTCGCTCGATCCGAAACGATGAGTCGGATCGGTCATAGCTGAGGTTCAGCAGGTCGATGAGTTCCTGTACCTCGTCTCCGTCGACCAATCCCGCCAGCTGAATCAGCTTTCTGGTCTGAAGCGGGCCACCGGCCACCAGCAGGACGGCTTCCAGTCTTGCCAGGCGAGCAGACCGAATCAGTTTGCCGTTCGGCTGCAGTCGCGATGTGTCAATCCGCCTGCAAAGAACGAAGGTGGGGCCGCGTCTTAAAAGGTACTTCCGGAAACCATCCTGTGCCTCCGCATGTCGCGTCTGCGGCAAATGATCAGAATTCGGACGCAGCAGGGTTCGGTTGTCACAAAGCCGGGCTGAGGAATTCAGTCGGTATTGGTGGTTATGTGCTGACACTGACAAACGCCTTCGCTGTAGTGCTCTGGTCCAAAGTGTGTTCCATCAGAGGCCATCGCCTGCTGCATTTCCTGCGAAGCAGAATTACTTCTGAACGTTGCTGATGTTTCATCATCACGTTCAAAACGGTGTTGCCGGTTTCGTTGAGAATTCCGGCACGGGTCAACGTTGCGGGGCATTTTCGGCCGCGGGAGATGTCTGGACGCCGGTCGTGCCGCGTTACTGTGGCTGCGATTTACTGTGGCTGCGATTTCCAGTTCTGAACCTGCTGCAGAACGTCCTGAACGGCTTCACGTTGAGTCGGGCGAACCGATTCGAAGCGATACTGGACAACTCCCGGGCCGTCAGAAAAGAAGGCGACAAACCCAACGGCCTGACTACCTCCCGGAGTAAACCAGAGGGTTTTCGTGGCACCGGTCTGTTCCAGATGACGCACCATTGCCTTTACGTCATTTGCCAGCGCAGGAGTTGGCGGGAATGGTGTGGGCGATGGGTTGGAATGGAACGCCGGAGGCACGGTCGCAGGCGATTCGTTGAAGAGTGGGGCATCCAGTTCCGCGAATTCGTCGTCAAAAGCAAAGTCACTTCGCGGCAATTCGGGGGATTCCGGTGCCAGGTCGGGGGCGGTTGGAGGCGTTTGAGCTGCCGAGTTTCCGGACGCAGCTGACAGCAAAGAGCTGAGGATACCATTCTGGCCGTCCACAGGCTTCAGCATAGCGATGGCCGGAACCACAATCAGTGGCAGCATCATAATGAAGGTTGTCAGCGGTCCGCCGCGTGAAGAGTCCATTCTTCGTCTACCAGATAGCAGGTCATACAGACGATCCGTCGTCTGAAGAGGCAGATTTCGCCGAAGTCTAGTGGTACGGCAAAATCACCACAATCTCAGAATCCGGCTGAGGTACGCACGGTTCCGAAAGTTGTGGGAATTCCCTGCCGTTCTGTTCAAGAACAGCAGTGATTTCGTCTGATGCAAATCTAAAATAGCAAAACGGAGTCGTCAGCCCGGGCAGATTCATTGCTGCGTGTGACGGCGATCTCTGTCACTTTTTCAAAACGCGTTTCCTGAAGTCGTGGTCCTATGAGCACCTGTTTTTCTGCTGCGACAGCATCTGTGACACTGATGACGTGCCTGTCCGCTGGTTTGCTGATTGCGGATGACAGCGGACAAAATGAGCACCCTTTGCGCCCTGCGATTCGTTATGCAACCACCTGTCTGGAAAAGATTGAGGCGGTTCCGGGCTACGAAGCCAGTTTTGTTAAGCAGGAGGTTGTTGGGAACAGCACCGTCCACCATCAGATGAAGATCAAGGTTCGCCATCGACCATTCAGTGTTTATCTGTACTTTGAAACGCCGCATGAAGGGCGGGAAGTGATTTATGTCGAAGGCCGGAACAACGGGAAACTTCTTGCTCACGAAGGCGGGCTGTTGAATTTTGTGGGGACAATGGAGCTTTCGCCAACAGATCCGACGGCGATGAGTGAGAATCGGTATCCCATTACCAAGGCAGGCATCGCCAACCTGGTGCGAGCCGTCATTGAGCAGTGGGAAGAGGAAACTCGATATGGTGAGTCGGACGTCAAATATTACAAAGACGCAAAGCTCGGAAGCCTCAATTGTCGAGTGATCGAATGCACGCATCCCGTGCCTCGCCGACAGTTTCCATTTCATCGAACTCGACTGTGGATTGATGATGCCAGCGGATTTCCTGTTCGTGTGCAGCAGTTTGGGTTTCCTGCAGTGGCTGGCGGAAATCCTCCAACGGTCGAAGACTATCGCTTCACAGACATCCGAACCGATGTGCGACTAACGGACGCGGACTTCGACCGAGCGAATTCTCGCTACAGCTTCCGCTGACGGATGCATGACCGCTGACGGATGTCCGGCATGTGAACTGTGCCAGGCCTGTGTGAAGTCCGGGTGATCTCGGCAGCTGCCTTGCGCCAATCTGCGTCTGTGAGGTGGCGGTTGCTGATCCGGCACGGCGGGCAGTCACAGCAGTTGACAGTGCCGGCGTCACGTCAAAAGCAGTTTCCTGGCCTCCTGTCGACAGTTTCAGTCAGTCTTTTTGGCGCCCGAGGTGAGTCATGCAGGTTGAACAGAAATCTGATGTCGTTCGGCGTATCGTGCGCGAGTCCCGCATGTCCGGTCGAACTGTCGGTTTTGTGCCCACCATGGGTGCTTTACATGACGGTCATGTCAGTCTGATGGAAGCTGCTGTCAACAACGGCGATTTCTGTGTGGCGTCAATTTTTGTCAATCCCACTCAGTTCGGGCCGAACGAAGATTTCAGCCGTTATCCGCGGACGCTGGAAGACGATCTGCAGCGGTGTCGCGAGGCCGGTGTGGATCTGGTATTTGTGCCGGAGACGTCAGAAATGTACCTGCCGGACGCACAGACTGAAGTCCGCGTGACGTCGCTGACCACTGTGCTGGAAGGTGCGATTCGACCGGGGCATTTCAGCGGAGTGACGACGGTTGTTGCAAAGCTGTTCCATATTGCGGAGCCGGATCGGGCGTACTTCGGACAGAAAGACTTTCAGCAGCAGCTGGTGATTCGACAGATGGTGCGTGATCTGAGTTGGGGGCTGGAAATTGTCACATGCCCCATTGTTCGCGATCCCGATGGTCTGGCGATGAGCAGCCGAAATCGATATCTGACCGCGGCAGAACGAAACGCCGCCCTCGTGCTCAGTCGTTCTCTGAAAGTGGCCGTAGAACTGTCCGAGCAGGAAACGACGACGGCCGAACAGGTTGCGGAGCGTGTTTCGCTGCTGATCGGCGCTGAACCCGATGTCGTTCCGGACTACGCTGTGGTGGTTGACCCGGAGACTCTGCACACGGCCTCCGGTCGTCCGGCAGAGGCTGTGGTGCTGGTCGCCGCGCGATTGGGAAAAACACGACTGATCGACAATCAGATACTGCGATTTCGTTGATCCGACAGTTCCGGCTATGATGCTGACGGTGCAGATTCACATTGAGATCTGCCGGGAACGGACATCGACATGCGCAAAGTTCTGCTTCGAATTGTTTTTGAACGTCTGTGGATGCTGCAGTCGGTCGGCAACGAATTGCTGGTTGGATACGGCTGGGTGATTTCACTCTGGATACTGATTGCCCTGATCAGTCTGGCCGTGCTGTGGAGGAGCACCCAGGACAAAGGCCAGGTACTTTCGTCGCTGATTTTCTGGGCAGGAATTCCCACGGCGATTGCGATGGTTCCCGTGCTGGGATTGCCACTGGCTCACAGCGGCCTGCCCTTGTTTGGCTACGGGTTCATGTTGTTTGTCGGTTTTTCGACCGCGACATGGTTCGCAGGGCGGCGTGCTCAGTCGGTCGGACTTTCTCCGGATGTCATCTGGGACCTGATGATGTGGCTGCTGATCCCCGGGATTATCGGCGCCAGAATTATCTATCTTCTTCAGAACTGGCAACGAGTTTTCGCGGGTCGAAGCGGTCCGGAACTGATCAAGGCGGCCATCGCGTTATGGGACGGGGGAATCGTTTTCTACGGATGCATCATTGGCGGAGTCATCGGCATGCTGATGTTCTGCCGACGGCGGTCGATTCGTCCATTGCAGCTGGCAGACGTCATCATGCCGTCGCTGTTTGTCGGGCTGGGCTTTGGCCGCATTGGTTGCTTTTTGTACGGCTGCTGCTTCGGCGCGCCGTGTCAACTTCCCTGGGCGGTCAGTTTTCCTCCGGACAGCATGACATACTCCGCACTGAAAGCACGAGGGAATGAGTTCCTGCTTCCCGATCTTTCGGGCACGATACCGCTCCATCCGGCTCAGATTTACAGTTCCATTCTGGCCTTTCTGCTGGCCGGATTTCTGGCATGGTATTTCCGTCGTCGACCCTTCGAAGGCGCAGTTTTGGCTTTGGGATGGATCATTTATCCCGTTAATCGATTTGTTCTGGAATACATTCGCGATGATGAACCTGGTCGACTTGGAACGGGGCTGACGTTTTCGCAATTGATGAGTATCGGTCTGTTTGTCTCCGGTTGCCTGCTGTTGTTATGGCTGCAGAAGCGACCTTCGGGACACAACACGCAAAGCGATGGGCGACAGTCGGCGATTGAGACGACTCGCTGATCCTTCGGCGCTGGCGCGTCTGATAATCACGTTTCGTTTTTGGATCACCTGCCGCACGGCGGGTACTGGTGGAGGCCGAGGGGTTTCTGATCAGCGTTGTCACAACGGCAGCTTCGGTACTTGAAGCGTGAGTTGCAGGCGGAATGTGTCGTTTTCGTTGACAGCAGGGAAGTTGTCATGAGTGGGATCTTTCGATACGGCAAGGGAATCGCGGCATCATTAACACTGGCTGCGGTTTCGCTGGGCCTGAAGTACGCTCAGAGCTGGGTTTTTCGTTCGGTCGAACACCCGGATGCTCAACCCGGGATTGTCTGGGTCACCGGCGAATCCAGATCACCGCAACGCATCCTTCGAAATGATGGCGACTGCGACTGGAAGATCGCTTTTGTGACGAACCGTATTGCTTCAGACGCCGATCTGGTCGCTCCTGGAAACCGTTCGCTGAGCGAAGGGGGCAGAGCACTTTCGGATCAGGTGGTCGATCTTTTGTACGCGATGCCTCGGACTACCTACGGAGCGGCGACCGTCCGAGTACCGACATCGCGCGAACGTGGTCAGTTCACTTTGGAGAGCGACCATGCAGCTCGGGTTGATCTCACAGACATGCAGGAGATGACACAGCAGAGATTTCTCAGCGATGTCGTCGGACTTCTGTCACAGGATCAGGCCGCAGATGTGCTGGTGTTCGTTCATGGATTCAACGTGACTCTGGATCAGGCGGTTGCTCGCGCGGCTCAGATGGTCGAAGACATGCCATTTCACGGAGTGGTGATCGCCTTCAGCTGGCAGTCCGTGGGCAGAACAGACGCGTACCTTGCCGATGAGATTCTGGCGGAGCGCTACTTCTGGAATCTGGCTGAACTGCTGGCGGCTCTGCGAACGGAACTGCCAGAGTCGGCTCGGCTGCATCTCCTGGCTCACAGTATGGGAAATCGAGTCGCGCTGCGGGCTTTGAATGCTCTTGCGGGAACCATTGACCCGGCTGGCCGCGAGCTGTCTGAAATGACGGCACATCGCCTGCGAAACCGGCCTGTCGACTCGTCGACGCCATTCAGGATCGTTTCCGGCGTGGTTGATGGGGTCAACGAGATCCCGCGAAGATTTCCGCAGTGGGGGATCTGGACTTCTGAGAAGCTTCGGGAACCTCCGCTAAGCAATCTGATTCTGGCAGCTCCGGATGTGGACTGTCGAGATTTCGGACACCTTTTTGGGCGCATCCGGCATACCAGTCGCCGCTGCCTGCTGTATGCATCCGATACCGATTTCGCACTGGAGGCGTCCCGCAAAGTTCACCAGGGGCAGTTCAGAGCCGGTGATTCCCGGGCCAAGCTGCGAGTCGAAGGACTGAATCTGATTCGAGTTTCCGGCGTTGATTCATTCGACCCGCTCGGGCATTCGTATTACGGCAGCAATGCTCAGGTTTTAAGCCAGCTGGCTACTCTGTTGAACACTTCCGAATTCGATCTCACTCGGCCGATCGGCAGCGGCCGTCCTGTTGGAAGTGCCCCCGCACGGCGTTAACTTGGGTAACACCGCTACGATCGCCCTGAAAACTCGCGTGCGCGTCGCGATTTCATTGGAACGGTACAACGTTCGCTGCGTACTTTGAGCGTCGTGTGGTGGAGAGGCTGCCTTATTCCTGTTGCGGGTGAAAGACCCAGGCGACCAGAATGAAGCAGTGATTTCTCATTGCGGCACTCTTCAGGCTGGTTTTGTGTCGCTTGCCCTGTGGCTTCCGGAGTCACGACGAATTCCTGAAGCTGGCCCCGCGGCATCGGTCAGGTCGGCTGAAGACACGGTCGAACTGTATTCCGTGATTGTTACGAAGAATGTTTCTGCAGGATCAGTGAGCGCGAATTCTCATGTCATCCACGGTATGTCTGGGACTCCTGTTGGCTGTGCAGTTTTCAGTCACCACTGCGCAGGGCGAATGGCGGCCGACGTACAGCGAACCGGCAAGTGTCCATCTGACTCATCCTCGGGTCGTGATTCTGACGCACAGCTCGCTTCATTTTGATCCGTTTCGGGAGACCGAGCCGGGGATTAATCAGTCTGTCGCAGCAGTTAGGGCTCACGGCGGGGCGGTCATTTTTCTGCACGACCGATACAATCCTTCAAATTCTCCGGAGGGGATTCTGTGCAGAGATCGCACGGCAGGTCAGTTAGTGGCATCAGACGTTGGAAATATTGATTTCAACTTCCGCAATGTTCGGCATGTTTGCCTGTGTGGAGGCTATTTTGGTCAATGTGAACGGTCGACGGCGTGCGATGCCATTCGGCTTTGGCGACGAGACTGCCCTGACGAGGACTTCCGGCTGACGCAGGTGGTCGACGGGATCTTTACCGTTGCCGAACATGTCAGTCCGGAAGATCCGTATGGTTCAAAGATTCTTCGTCATTATTTC
>JAGQPY010000001.1:0-42838 GCA_020426485.1 Planctomycetaceae bacterium | reverse complement strand
GACACAATGAAACCTCGACATGCCAGAGCCGCCATGTCTCTGGATCGGCTGCTGCGGATGATTGATGATCCTGCGATGGAGGCCGATTATGTGTGTCGTCAGGCTCTGGACTTCCCAGCCGGTGTTCACGTTCAACTGGATTACTTTGGGACCACCCGAACTCTGCAGTCGGCCGGCCCGAATGCTTCAACGCTGACCGTCGAGTTTCGCAGATCGACGGATCTGCTGGCCAATGATCTCCGTCCCTGACGCAGGTCATTGGCATCAATGATTGCCTTCCGGTGGAACATTGCCCGGATGTCCGCGATCGTACAGGGCCATGAATGCGGCGTTAATCAAACCGATGGCAAGGATGGATATGATTAGTACGCTGCCGCCGATACGCTCATGAACGATTGTCCAGACGTACTGAACGATGCAAAGAACGGAGACGATGATCAGTGTTGGTGTTCTTGAGATGAGACTCACAACGACAGCACCAAACGGAGCTCCGACAGCAACCACCGGGGCCGCCGCAAGCCAGTTGTAGAACACCTCCACATCGACATGGTAAACGTCAGGGGCAAGCTTCGACAGCAGAAGATTTGTTGAGATTCCGATGACGGATGTGAAGGCCATCAGCACGACCGATGTTGGAATGGCGATCTTCAGGTCTGCTCGATATCGCAGGACCATGACTGCGTAGATCATCATATCGATTCCAACGCCCGTGATTGACGAGACGATGCCGCCGATGATGCCTGTGAGAAATCCGGTCAGCCATCTGGGGGCCTTGATCGTTTCACCGATTCCTGAAGCCGAAACCAGTTCCGACAGCTTGACCAGGTGCATCATTCCAAAACTTGCCCAGACGACGGCAAATGTCAGTTTGATCCACAAATCGGGAAGGATGGGAGCAATGAATGCGGCTCCCAGCGGCGTACCGATGACTGCGCCCCACATGGCAGGACGCAAGAGCGTTTTATCAATCGGCTGCCTGACGGACAGGATATAGATGCTGGCTGAGACCATGCCGATGGACTGTACTGCCAGTCCGAAATTCCTTCCCAGAGTTCCTGGCAGGTCGAACAGCAGAACAAGCACCGGAAATCCCACGGTGCCTCCGCCCATCGGCGTGGAACCGGCGATGTAAGAGCCGAACGCCATGGACAGAGCAATGGGCCAGTGCGCCCTGACGACGTGCCAGAACCCACCGGCAACGACAAGGGTCAGCCACGCCGTATAGAAGAAGGCGAGCCACAGGACGAAGGGGCGAAGTGAGCCTCCGTCACGCAAACTTTTGCTGGTCGTCATGGCACATGGTTGCCGAAACTGCCAAAGCTGATGGATCTCCGCAGTGGAAGTCCATTCAAATCAGCAATATCCTGTTGCAGGCAGATGCGATCTTCCTGTCGTCGTTTTCCTGCAGCGCAGGCGAAGATCAGGATCCACTGAGTTGCTTTCGAAGAACTTCGGCACCGGCTTCAATGGCCTGACCAATGTTCTCCACAAGGCGAGCCCCCGCTTCGGCCATATCGGGGCGACCACCGCCACCGCCGCCGGCTGCTTCGGCGGCCGCTTTGACGGCCAGCCCTGCATTGAGTCCCCGCTCTTTGACCAGCGATTTCGTCACACCGCAGATCAATGCGACCTTGCCATCAACATTCGCGGCCAGAACGACGGCAACGGGGCCATGTTTATCACGCAGCTGGTCAACAAAGTCTCGCAGCGATTCTCGTGTGGCGTTTTCCAGCCGGCGAGCAATCAGCTTCACTCCACCGATTGATTCCGCTGATTCCACGATTTCTCCGACTGCGTCCGAGACGGATGCTTTCTGGTGTTCTGCCAGTTGTTTGCTGAGATCGCGAAGCTGGTTCTGTATCGACTCGATGCGTCCGGGCAGGTCAGACGGCCGAGTTGCCTTGAGCATCTTCTGCAGGTTCAGGATCAATTCATCGGCATCGCGTCCTTTTCTCAGGGCTCGTGGGCCGGTGACCGCCGTGATTCTTCGAACGCCTTTGGCGACCGGTTCTTCGGAAACGATTCGACAAAGTCCCACCTGCCCGGTATTACTCAGGTGAGTGCCCCCGCACAGTTCGACGCTGAAGTCACCCATCGTGACAACTCTGACATGGTCCGGGTACTTTTCACCGAACAGTGCCATTGCGCCGCGTTCTTTAGCCTCTTTGATCGGCAGGAGTTCCGTGCGAACAGGCGATCCGGTGGCGACACATTCATTGATGATGTCTTCCACTCGACATAGTTCATCCGGAGTCAGTGCCTGCTTGTGAGCAAAGTCGAACCGCAGAGTATCGTCTTCGACTTTTGAGCCTCGCTGTGTTGCCTTGTCACCAATCGTCTGGTGCAGAGCATGGTGCAGGATATGTGTTGCAGAATGGGCCCTGCGGATGCCTGCTCGTCTCTCGGCATTGACTTCAGCCGTGACTTGATCCCCGACGCTCATCTGGCCCCTTCTGATGCGGCCTTCCAGGACGAACAGGGTCTGTTGATGCTTTTGACAGTCACTGACTTCGACTTCGACCGTCGCGGAAGTCAGCCGACCTGAGTCACCGACCTGGCCACCGGATTCGCCATAGAACGGCGTTCGATCAAGGATGATGCCAATCGGTCCGGTGAAGCCCGATGGCACAGCGTTGACGGCCTGCTTGTCGACAATCAGGCCCAGAACTTTGGCGTCACAGCTGAGCGAGTCATATCCGACGAACTCTGTGTCTCCATGTTCCTTTCGGATCAGATCCAGAGGGCCTGCAGCCATCACGGAAATGGTTTTTCCGCCTCGACTGACATCTTCGTGTTCAGTCATCCGAACATGGAAGTCCTTCATATCCACGGACAGACCACGGTCAGCGGCGATGGCTTCTGTCAGCTCAATCAGAAAACCGTCTTCGGTATGCAGGGAAAATGCGTCCGCTCCGCTGATCGTTTTTCCGCCCGCAGCCTTTGCGGCTTCCGCGCATTTGTTGAAACGACTGAGTCCGCGTTCGATGGTTCCCAGAAACTGACTTTCTTCCTCCTTCATGGAATTCTGGACACTGTCAACGGTTTCTGTCAGTTCCGGGTATGCATCCTTCATGACATCAATGACAGCGGGCACGATTCGGTACAGGAATGGCTCCTGACGCCCCAGCAGAAAGCCTTCCAGCAGAGCTCGCCGCAGTAACTGTCGAATGACGTAGCTTTCCTTATCCCGGTCCGGAACGACTCCTTCGTGCATCGCAAACGTAGCGGCACGGACATGGTCGGCAATGCGTCGAATCGGTCGACCTGATGGTGCATTGAAATCGTACTTCACCCCCACCACATCGGCTGCCGCCAGACAGAGTGGCTTCAGGACGTCGTTTTCGAAGTTGCTCAATACTCCCTGCAGCACTGCAGCAGTGCGTTCCAGTCCCATTCCGGTGTCAATATTCTTTGACGGCAAAGGACGCAGATTATTGGGCGGCGGACCGACACGATTGAACTGCGTGAACACCAGATTCCAGATTTCGACGTCGCCGTCCATTCCGGGAGGATGAAAGAAGATCTCGCTGCATGGCCCACAGACGCCGTCCGGACCTTCGGATGGCGAACTGGCCGGCCAGTAGTTCTCATCTTCTTCCAGGCAGGCGATTCGATCCGGGGAAAGCCCGATTTCGTCCTTCCAGATGTTGAATGCCTCTTCGTCGAATCCCCATTTCCCTTTGTACACGCTGACGGTCAGTCGATTCCTGTCCAGCCCCAGCCATTGAGGATCTGTCAGGAATTCCCAGGCCCAGTGAATCGCCTCCCGCTTGAAGTAGCCCCCAAACGAGAAATTCCCCAGCATCTCAAAAAACGTGTGGTGATAGGCTGTGACGCCTACGTTGCTGATGTCTCCGGTACGCAGACATTTTTGGCAGGTCGTGGCGGCGGTGAATTCCAGCTTGCCGATTCCCATGAACTCATTTTTGAACTGATTCATGCCCGCCGGCGTGAACAGAACGGTTGGATCGTCTTTGGGAACCAACACGTCACTCGGGCGGCGAACACAGCCCCTGGATTCGAAGAACGAAAGATACTTTTCGCGAAGTTCGTTTGTTTTCATTTGTAGATGTCGAAATTTCGGTATCTGACGTGAGGACGGTGTTGTGTCTGAAATCAGAAGCTGAGCTGAAGTCAGGATGGATGACTCAACAGTGGAGGATACCTGTTGGTGGCTTGTTTCCCTGAAGTGGTCACCAGAATGGTGCGGTTGCTCTTCGAAAAAATCGAAGCCCACCAGCTGATCCGTTGCTCGAAGAAGGTTTCAGGCTCCAAACGCCCGGCATGATTCAGCTGCCGCCCTCATGGACTCGTTGCGGCAGCCTGACGCCGGGGCAGGCAAGCCACTTGTGACCGGCGACTGAGCTGTCTTGTGGCCTTGTGCCGGATGTTTATCGGGTGAAATGATCGTTCAAAGGGAGATTTTCTATCGATCAACTCCACTTCCCGCCACACCCGAAAAACCCGACGCGCCGAACGATATCACACGGGAACGCCGGGAGATATCTGAACGGCATCGAACACCATTTCCAGATTTCGTTCTCGCTTTCCGGAAAGGCATGCCGGACATACGCCGATTGCCCTCCAGGCAAGGTCTGTGCGGGCTGTCGAGCAAAAACGGAACGCCGACGGAAAATCGAGCGTTCCGGGAACGAACATTTGAATTGCGGACCGCAGAGGCTATTCGGGCGCTGTTGTTTCTTCCGCAGCGGCGGGTTCTGCAGCTGAAAATCCGCGGGCTTCGAGCACTTTTTGTCGAATTTCCGCAGTGATTTCCGGGTTTTCTTCCAGAAAAACACGGGCTCGATCTCGACCCTGTCCAAGTTTTTCTTTGCCGTAACTAAACCAGCTTCCACTGCGATCGATAATCTTGTCTTCCACTGCCAGATCCAGCAAATCAGCTTCCATACTGATTCCACCGCTGTTGTACATATCAAACTCTGCGACCTGAAACGGCGGTGCAACTTTGTTCTTGACGATCTTGGCCTTCATTCGAATGCCAATCTGGTTGTCGCCGTCTTTGATGGAACTGGCGCGGCGAACTTCGACGCGAGCCGAACTGTAAAACTTCAGTGCCCGTCCCCCCGGTGTTGTTTCGGGGCTTCCGAACATCACTCCGATCTTCTCGCGAATCTGGTTGATGAAGATCACGGTTGTTTTCGCTTTGGCGATCGCTCCCGTCAGCTTTCGCATCGCCTGACTCATCATTCGTGCCTGAAGGCCGACATGAGTATCACCGATTTCCCCATCCAGTTCAGCTTTCGGCACCAGGGCGGCAACCGAATCGATCACGATGATGTCCACGGCATTCGAAACAACCAGCATCTCCGCGATGCGCAGTCCTTCTTCGCCGTAGGAAGGCTGACTAACGAGCAGTTCGTCCAGGTTGACTCCAATACGCCGGGCCCATGACGGGTCCAACGCGTGTTCCGCATCAATGAATGCGGCAACCCCGCCTTCCTTCTGCGCGCTGGCAATCGCGTGCAGGGCCAGCGTCGTCTTTCCACTGGATTCAGGGCCGTACAGTTCAATGATTCGGCCACGAGGGAAACCGCGGCCACCCAGTGCCAAGTCCAGCGACAGCGCCCCTGTTGAAATTCCGGGGAACCCGCCGATGTCAGAAGCTGTGTTCAGCTTCATGATCGAGCCCTGGCCGAAGAGCTTCTCAATCTGCCCCACGGCGTTGTCCAGTAGAGCACGGTCGCCCGAAGTTGATTCATGCCGAGCCGGCGTTGATTTTCCGCGTCCTTTTGCCATTGTCACATCCTTCCTGAATAAAACCCCCCGCGTTGCACATGCCCACTTTTCGCCACCTTGTTATCCCACAAAGATGGTGGCTGGGAGATTGCGAGGTTTGTGGTGTTGTGGCAGTTTAGCGGGGAGCGTAGCGAATCTCCCTCCCGCGGGGAATCTATCCTGTGTCGGATCTTTACGGTCGCAGCAGAAACCGTCTGTGATCCGGCAGGGCTGTTGAGCGATCCAGCGAAAAAGGCGGGACCTGATGCCCCGAGCCGTCGCTGTTTTTCGGTCCCGGACCAAGTGGAAAACGGGGCTCAGCGATGTCCCGTCTGCGGAGGAGCGGTTTGCAGAGTCGGGCCATTGAGGACGCTGATGAAAAACACTTTGAAGCGGGTCGTCAGTCGGCTTGTTGACTCTGAAGGCCAGCAATATCGCCGAGATGAGAGAACGTAAACAGCCCACTGTCGTGGCCATCCGACCACCGAAATTTGATTGCGTAGTTGCCAACCAGGCTGACGTCCTCCGGCTGGATCGTTGATGGGACAGAACTCTGATCGAGAAGCTGGCGACCAGTGAATTCGTCAACGCAGGCCGCACACCGGCAATTCTGTCGCAATGTTTGAAACGGAAGCATGGAGACCTCTTCGTGACTCCAAACGATTTCCAGGACACTACGTTCTTTGTGGACTCTGATGTTCTGAGGCGTTCTCATGACTGATCCGTGTTTCACGGGGATATGATTCAACCCGATATGTCGTTGGTGTTGCTGTTGTTGAACGAATCGCTGCCTGAAAAGACTGGGTTTCAGAACAGGTCGTCTTCATCATCATCAAGATCGTCGTCCGTCAGGGATGAATTCTCATCGAATGTCTCCTCCAGAATTTCGATGAACTCTGTCAGAGACTCTGCGATGACCTCAAACTCGACCGCCTGATGATTGAACTGAATGACACCCGTGACATCACCTTCCACATCAATGCAGAAGTAATCACCGGTCCCGGTTTCTCCGATGACGAGGAACTGATTTGGCCATTCCAGTTCCTGTCCTGCGGGATCAACAAGGGCTTCCCGTCGAACTTCCAGGTTGATCGCGACAAGCATTTCCTGATTGTTCAGAAGTTCGACGTCTGAAACCGTCGCCTGTAAATCGGGGTCGTCCTGGCTTCGTGTCTGATGCTGCAGTGAAGGCGGGTAGTTGGTGAGCAGCCGGACATACTCCGCTGGTATTTCTTTCCCGACGATCGACGACAGTTCGGCGATTGCATGACTGTTCACCACAGGTTCAGTCCAGTCCAGGGTGCTTGATCAATTCCCAGTATTCATCAAACTGAAACTTCGGGCTGTTGTCAGAATCGTGGCATTTTTCGCACATCCCCTGCCTGGCCTGTTCAAGCGTGACTCGAACAAGTTTCCTGGCTTCTTCCACATTATCCGCTTCGATAAGCTCTACGTGTCGGCTTCCCGGACCATGGCAGTTTTCACACTGGTTGCCTGCCATCAGAGTGTGCAGTGACTTCTCCGTCTGTGTCGAAGCAAACTCTTCGTTCAAAAATCCGGAACGAAAACGAATATATTCCTGCGGGTCCCAGCCGTTCACGTGACACGCCAGGCATTCCGGATCGTATTCCCGCACCACTCCATTGAGACGTTCGAATCCCTCACGCTGATTCGATGGGTCCAGACTTTCCAGAGCATGAGCGTGGGCGGAATTTTTCCAGACATCGAAGGCCTTGCTGTGGCATTCGCCGCATTTATCCGCTCCAACAAACGTCGAACCCGACGGATGTGGGGCGGACACAGCATCTGCCAGAACGATCTGTTCATCTTTCAGCCGCGTCTGGTAGGCCTGCATTAATTCAACCATGGAAGGCGTGTCGTTAAAGTCGTCACGTTCGAGGGCAACGAGCTTGTATCGAAATGATGGTTCGCCATTCTGTGACTTGTAAACCCCGAGCACCCCGACGTACTTCCCTTTTCTGCCCGATTCAATGATCAGGGTATCACCTACCTTCCTGGGAGCTGCATTGGGATCCGGGTCACCGATTCCGTTGGCGGTAAGAACAATCTGAAACTGGGGGAACTGTCGGGCAAGTTGAAGCGTTTCATTTTCAAAGTCCTCACCGACTCTTCCCTGACAAAGCAGAATTCGGACATCGACATTCTGTTCGTCGAAAGAAGCCAGAACAGCCTCCAGGGCACTGGAGGGTTCTTTCCAATTGACGTCAGGGTGCGGCAGAACCTCCTTCTGCATTTCTTCCGACATGACGCTCGTGACGCCAATCTTCAGTCCTCCTTCTTCGAACACAGCGCTGGGGACGGGGGTGCCGAGCTCCGGAGTTCCGAAGAAGGTCAGATTGGCTGACAGAAAAAAGAGTGGAGACTCGCCGGTCGTCAGATGCTGACTGAGAAGGAAATCCGGTTGCAGGCGAAGCTCCTCCGGACCGAGTCCGATGGCGGCATAGTTAAGATCACGCAGAGCTGTCAGTGTGGTTTCGAACTTAATCTGCGACTGTCGAACACTGCGGCGTGCCAGGCCTCCGGCGTCAAGGCCGCGTACCGCCCATCCGGCATCCTTGAGTTTCTGAAAAAGGTCAGCTCTGCGCGACATTCCACCGAGCTGGTTGGACGTGCAGCCGCACGGTTCAAAATAGCCATGCTGCTCACCAGTCAGCATCAGAGCCAATACCGGTTTATCCCACGTTTCCCATATCGGCCCCTTCGCGGAGGCCGCCGGAGTATTGGCAACATCAGGCATCACAGATGTCGCCGATGGCGGAACATCACCATGACTGGAGGTCGTTTCGGATACTTCGGAGATCTCCTGTGGACTGTTCGATGTTTGAGGAGCACTCTCGTTTCGATTCAGTGACAGGTAAAACAGCAGTCCGAGACAAACGAGGCCAAATATCACTAACAGCGGGCCGGACGCATTTCCATGGCGGTTCAGGCGGGGCATTGGCACTCCATCATCTTCAATGACATCGATTTATGTCGTAAAGAAAACATACTCGGCGGAATCATACATGGGCACAGCCACACAATACAGGGGGGCACGTGAGATGCGACGAATGCTCTTCTGCGGTGGCGAACGGTACCGGGGGAATGTTTTCCGGCAGACTCAGTCTGGCCACTTTTGCCACTCAAGCGGCTTCCAAAACACGGCAGGCATCCTTCCCGACAGGCATTTCACGGGGTGGATGCCCCGTTTCGGGAGCCCGTCCCGGCTTTGTGCGGGCCTCGGAATCTGAAAACTGTTCTGAAACCTGTTGCAGTCGACCGAGAATCATTGTGGCCATGACATCTTCACGTCCTCCGCCAAGGCTGTCTGAAGAAGGCGACCGGACTCCTCGATGTCGTGGCTGTCAGCCCGCTTATGCACCATATGGAAGGTGCCTGTCCCCTTTTTCAGGCAGTCTCTACCCGAAATCTACTCAAATTGCCGGTTCGCGGCGAGGTGGAGTGACATGACATTCTGATCAGAAGGCTTTGAATGCGAATCGAATCTGAAGTGACTGACCGGAAGGGTGATTCGTTTCGATGTTGATCCGTCCCGGGTTTGATGCGTCTCTGTTCGTGCGCGGGATGCCCGGTGGTATCTCCAGAGTCAGTTTGTAGCGTTTTGTTTCGCCGCTGCCACTTCCCATCGGTTCCATGCTGACCGAGGCGAACGATGGGTTACAGTCGACGGTTTTCAGCTGCAGGTCCTCAGTCATCCCCTCAGCGTTGACCAGCATCAGTAGAGATACTTTCTGGCCTTCTGAAGCGGGAAACTGCCCCATCATCAGGCCATTGGATGCCTCACTGAACGTCACTCCGGGCATCGGCAGCAGTCGAATTGGGCCCGGCTTGCTTGCTCGCAGATCTACTGACACCAGTTCTTCAACTCTGTTTAATTTGAATCGCAGTTTGGTTTCCAGCAGACCGGGAGGCAAATCGGATGTTGCTGTGACCAGAACTTTGAATCCCGCGACAGCCTTAAACTCGGTCAGTTCGTCAGAGCTGATTTTCTCGACGGTTGTCTGAATGAACGGGGAGTCACATTCGATGTTGTCGACTTTCAGGTCTTCGAAGACTCGAGAAATGATGTAACCGTCGGTCTTCAGTGATGTTTCCCCGCTCATACCTCCCATGTGCCATGTTTCTTCCGGCAGCAGGTCCACGGCTGCGTCAACGAGGCCTCCGACGGAGAATCGTATCTCCGGATTGGCGGGGTCGTTGGTGTAGACGGGTCCGCCATGGCTGAAGTTCTGGTCCTTGAACTTGCCGATCCATCGGACAAGGAGCTTCGTTTGGTCTCCCGGGCCGACAACCGTATCCGAAAGCTCGAATGCCGTGCATTTGCATGTGGGCTGACCAGCCTGAAGTTTCAGTTCTGCATCGCCTTCGTTCCGGATGATAAATTCGTGTTCCTTCTCTGTGCCAACCTGCATGCTGCCGAAGCTGTATTCGGTTTCATCGAAGATGGCTTTTGGCCATGGGCCTTGCTCTGAAGGCTTCGGGCGTTCATCTTCCGGACTGGTTTCAGTGGAGGCCGATGTGCTCGACGTATCGCCCTCCGAAGTTTCTGTCGCCGCTGCTGATGAATCTTCGAGAAGGTCGTCGCCCATGAAAATGTAGGCAGCACCGCCGAAGGCTGCGGCAACCGCAATCATTCCGAATACGAGATTCTTCATCTTTCTCACCCCAAACAGCTACAAAGCCCTTAACGCTACAAAGCCCTTAACACAGTGGCGCGGCAATCAATCGAACGGCACCAGTCGATCACACAGAGTGGTTCAGACCTCGTTCTCAGACAGCCTTTAATTTGGTGAAACGTCTCTTCTCTGAAGCTATTCGCGAGGCACCAACGGTTCAGCATTCATTTTGCTGTTGGCGCTGTGTCGAATAGACTCCATTCTCTGTCGTTCATCGTCCGAGATGAATTGGTCAATATGTCCCCAGGCACGATTTACTGAATCAATTTCCAGTGCCATTTCAGCGGAATTCTTCGCTTCCGACACCATGTTCTCTCGGTTCTGAAGGTCGGCCAGTTCGACCCGGAATCTTACATTTGTCGGATCTCGCTCAGTGGCTGATTTCAGGCATTCTACGGCGATTTCAGCGAATTCCGTTCCCTTTTCCAGCTCGGCGGCCCGTTCAAACGCCTTCGCCGGCAAATACAGGGCACCGATATTTCGCTGATCTGCTCTCAACAACTCTTCGCTGAGCCGCTGAAGTTCTGTGAGATCAGACTGAACCTTCGGGAAATCCACCTGCGCGCGAAGCGAACCCTGATTTCTGTTTAAATACGTCAAAAACTCATACGTTTTTTGTTGAAGCTGCTGTTGGCGCAATTCCGGATCCCACGGGTCAGCAGAGACGGCTCGTTCTATGGCGCTTGCAGCAGCGGAGGGATCATTTCGGGCAAGCATTGCGGATGAAATGTTTTTCCAGTGTTGGCTCTGTGCAACCGGATAGATGCCCATCACGACGCAGATTCCCGCGACGACCAGAAATCCCCCTGTCATCAAGAGGCTTGAAACGGAGGGGGCCACCATATTTTTCTCTGAGTGTTCCAGCGGCTGCCTGTTTTGTTGTTCGGCGATGGTCGATGCAGCTGCATGAAACAACAACAGTAATAAGCAGGGGAAAGTGATCTGCAGACCGCCGGCTCCCATCAGATGAACCAGCAGTGCGACAAAGGCGGCGGACGCTGCATTCATTGTCAAGTCAATGCTCGTCGGCCAAACCATCGCCATTGCGATCACCATCGCTGGTATCAGGAGCAGGTCTGTTGTCGTTTGGCCAACCTCATCTGAAAAAGACAGATCCTGCCCCGTCATCCATTTCCAAAGCAACACGACAACGATGGCTCCTGTGGCTGCTTTCATGATTAATGCAACGTTGGGCCTTCGTGATGAGACAGAATTCAGCTTCTCCGCAGGTTCTTCACGCGCTTTCACAGAACAGGCGCTCAGTATCAGCAGAATGAATCCCGTCAATCCAATGATGCCGCTCGTGCACCATGCATCCAGAATTACGTTGTGCGGATCAAGAATGTCTTCGCTGGATTCGACCGGTTTATGTGCCAGGTAGTGCTGGCGAAAATTGCCTGGTCCGGATCCCCAGATTGGTGATTCGCCAATGACACCGGCAGCGCCCGACCAGTACAGCAGGCGAAACTGCAGTGACCTCGGCGACTCCAGGATCACTTCGCGATCAATTGCTCCGAATGCAATGCCTGCTCCGGCTGCGGCTGCGATGGTCAGCACTGCCGCAGAGATCGTCGCGAACAGTTTTCGTGAGGGGAATCGATTTCCGCGCTGAACGAGGAAATACCAGCCGATTCCGCAGGCGGCACCGATCCATGCCGTTCGGCTTTTCGTCAACACAAGAGCGTATGTCACAACCATTGACGCCAGGATGATTCCTGCCGACCTCACGCGGCTTTGATGCCAACTGCTGCGTGCTTCGCTCCAGATGCAGACGATTAAAGTCATTGTCGCCGCCAGCACGCCACCGAGAGTATTGGCGAGAGCAAACGGGCCCGTTGGTTCCGTGCTGGAAAGGAGGCGGTTTTCGAACAGCACGCGGGCGCTGCCGATCAGAGGGATGCTTCGCTTGACGAACTCCGCCTCGATGGCTGACCTGCGAAGTGAGCCCGCAGCGCCGGGGGTGGCGATCGCGTCGTCGAGTTCCATTCGTCTCTGTTGATACCACGCGCGGAGCTGCGGATTGCGAACATGATACTGGCAAATCCCCAATGCGGCGGTCCCAAGGCCTGTCCCAACCAGAATGATTGCAAGCAACCTGCGCAGTTCGCCCTGCGAAAGACGGCTTCTTACCAGCCACCACGCCGCGCAGATGGCCGACCATTCAAGCGTCAGGTTCATTGCTGATCGCCGATTTCCGCGATCGAAGAACACAAAGAGCAGGCCGGCCCAGAAGCCGGCGGCGATCAGAATGACGCTGCACTCGGCCAGACGATTGGTTGAATTGTTGGGAGGTAATCGCAGGCTGCTGCGGTCTCGAAACTGATTCCAGGCGGCAATACTCGCGGTCAGCAGCCAGAGCAGAGACAGGTGCAGTCCATCACCCTGCATTGCTCCTTCGGACGGCCACATCGCGCTGGCGATGACCAGCATGCCGATCCACGCGTTGGTGTTCGGAGGCTTCATGATTGACAAGCCGGTGAAACAGGTGCCTCATGGTTTGTTTCGGAGATGTTGGGAGGTGCCGCAGGGTTCACGTGCCTGGCCAGCGATTTTCGGCCAACCGTTTCCAAAATGGAAACCAGCGAAAGAATGCACAGAATCAAGGCAATGATCAGCAGTGCCCCCGTCCAGTCCTGAACCTTGTAGAGCAGCAATGCCCCAAGACCGGTCATGAGTGTGGCCAGATGAATGGTCAGAACAGCTCGCGCTGGTCGAAGTCCAAGTTCGACCAGTCGATGAGAGAAATGGCTCTTGTCGCCGTGAAAGGGGCTGCGGCCGGCTTTCAATCGAATCAGTATGACGGTGACAAAGTCATAAAGCGGAATCGCAAGAATACACAGGGGAGCCAGGATCACATGCCGACTTCCTGTTCGCTCGTAGAAAGTCCCGCTGACAGTCAGAGTTGCCAGCAGGAAGCCGATCAGATTGCTGCCACTGTCCCCCATGAAGATGCTGGCGGGAGGTCGATTCCAGCACAGGAATCCGCTGAGCGATCCGCTCAACAGCAACAGCAAAAATGCGACAGCCCAATGTGGTTCGCGCACCATCAGCAGCAGAATGGCCGCCGACATCAGGGAGGCGATCACCCCGATTCCAGCCGACAGTCCATCCATGTTGTCCAGGAAATTCATGGCATTCGTCAGCACCATGATCCACAGGACGGTCAGAGCGATTCCAATCCAGGGTTGATTCACGAACAGCGTTGCCTGAACGCCTGAAAAGACGACGAACAGTGCTGTGAGGAACTGAATGCCAAGTCGAGGCTTCCAGGACAGATTCCAGCGGTCGTCGGCCAAACCCGTCAGAAAAAGAACAGTGGCACCTGCCGAAATAGCCATGATTTGCTTCTTCAGGCCTGTCGCCGATTGAAGATCATCCAGCATCCGCTGAACGATCTCCCACGCCCCCGTGAAATTTGCGGAACAGGTCAGCACGATGCCCGGGATCAGCAGTCCGAGAAACACGGCAATCCCTCCGCCCATCGGGGTGGGGTTCGAATGAACTTTTCGGTGTCCGGGCTGGTCAACCAAACCCAGCGCGGGAGCCAGACGTCGAATGATGGGGGTTCCCACGACACTGACAAGAAACGCACTCATGTAGGTCCCGACGATGAAAATGATCATAGAGGGGCGTGCCTGTCAGAATGCGGACTTCGAGCACGGTTGGTGTTGGTCACTCGACTGGATTCCTTGGTCTGAACGAACGCCCGCGGCGGATAAGGTCAGGCGTTTGAAAATACGGGACACATTTGTGGGCTAACCGGAAGTACGCAAAACCCAGAATTATGTTAAGGAAATCCCGCTGAGATCCGCGGCAGAGCTGGGATTTCACTTGCTGTGAGCGTCAGCAGGACAGTTGTCGTCGACGACGTGAAGCTGGCCATTCAATGTCACAATTGCAATTCACTCCGCGATTCTGAGGCTCGATTGTACTTTTGGCAGTCACCTGCTCGAAGCGAACGTGATAATTGCATTTTTGTATCATCTGTTCTGGAAAGGACTTGTGGCTAAATTCAGAAACGGTGGTGTTCATTGGCGCGGCAGTTGCGAATGATGAGTCGTCAGATCGACACAGTCATCATTCTTATGCAATCAAAATGAGAAAGAGGCCGTCATGAGAACGCAACTGACCCCCAAATCAATCCGACGAATTGTTGCCGCTGACGGCTACCTTGAACTTGGAATGCCCCAGCAGGCGATTCTGGAACTCGAAAAGGCCGGTGAGGCTGGGCCTTTGGAAGGCCCGCGACGCCTTCTGATGGGGCTTGCCATGAAACGCAGCGGATCGCTGGAAACCGCGATTCCTCACTTTGAGCAGGCAGCTCGGTTGATGCCGTCTGCCGTTCGCAGATTCGTGTGGAGCGAACTCGCGGCCTGTTACCGTCATGTTGGCAGCGAAGAACTGGCCGATCTTGCCGAAAACCTCGGCGGAACTCAGGGCTATGAATTGAGAATTGCACTGCCCGAAGCAGAACTTCGCATCACGTCGACAGAAGAAGCAACGGAAACAATTTGACGTAAGTGCTGACAGGGTAACACTTCAGCGTCTGCCTCTCCCTTCAAGGTCTCCGAAATCACGTTTGGAGACCTTTTTCATGCGCTGATTTCAGCGCTCGATTCTGGCCGAAGTAAGTATTGGCTGATCTGACATGGACCAATACTCTACTCATTCTGCCATCGAAGATTGGACGTGAGCACCGTGAATGGCTGGGCTCCTGAAGGACGGCTGCCGGCCCGGGTCTGAATCCTCTGGATTCAGATCTGGCTTTTGCCCGGCGTTCAGCAATTTCGAGTGCAGGATACCGATGCTGAAATGATCACGGATTGATCATTTGATATTCCAGGATGGAACGAAGCCATGAAACGCCTCCAGGCTCTCTCGTGCGGTCTTTTGCTGCTGCTGGCAATCTGTTGCGGCTGTCGAGGTAAGCAGTACGCTCACGTCCTCGACCGTGATGACGCCGACATGGTCGGAAGCCATGAAGCAGGTGCCGAAACCTGGAAGCCGTTGATCGACGAATCTGTCGCCAAACTTCTCGGTCGAGCCTGTTCGGATGTGCAGACGGTCTCCTATGTTGGACCAGGTGGAGATGCTGTTCGAACTGTCTGCTTCGTCGGGGTTGAAAACCGCAGCAGTGAGGAGATTGGTGACTTCCGCGAGCAGATCTACGAGCACATTGATTCGCAGGTTGGGCAGGCACCCCATATTCAGATGATCAGCCGACGATATGTGGAAGCGGCGATGCAGGAGTGCCGCTGCCGTCCTGACCTGCTGGTGCTTCCTGAGAAACAGCGTGAACTTCAGGCCGCTCTGGAGCGTGTGGACCAGCCCTTTGACTTTCTGCTGTTCGCTCAGATTACGTCGGGGACCACACGCAGCAACAAAGATTATCAGCGAGACTACCTGCTGACTCTCGAACTGCTTGACATTCATTCCGGGGTGTCTCTGAAGGAATCGGCGACGCTGCGGAAAGGGTACCACAAGTCTCGACTGGCGGCATTTCGTCAGTATGGTCGGGACTGACTTCCCATGTGGTCGTTCAGCGAGTCATCAGCGTGTCGAAGAATGTTGTTGGCAATGCAGCTGCTGTTCTTCACCGGATGTCAAAGCTCAGAGCGCCTGCATTCGTCGGCAATCAGTGAGTTTGATCGAGGAAACTCCGTGGCGGCGTTGAGTCTTCTGGACGAAGCAGAGGGAAAGCTTCGCGCAGAGAAAGAGCTGATCGCCACAGACCGAGCGGTCGCCGCTTTGCTGGATGGTCAACCTGCCAGTTGTGAGGCCATCCTTCGTGAGACTCGTCGGCAGTTGGAATACCTGGCTCAAAAAGACCTGAAAGAACAGGCTGAGTCCGTCCTGACAGACGACAAGGCGGTCGCGTGGAAGGGGCGAGAATATGAACGGCGCATGATCGACAATCTGCTGATCTTCTCCAGTCTGATGGCCGACCAGCAGGACGCCTACGCTTACTCGTCACAGGTGATGGACAACGTTTATTCTGATCGTCTGGAGGTGGCAGGTGACGGTGTTCAGGTGAAGCCTGTCGCGTATCAGGAAACTTCCAGCAGCGAACCGTCACTTGGGCCGGTTGTTCCGGATCGCTATTCGCCCAACGCATTTTCTGCCTACCTTCACGCCGCCGTCCATTCAGAAAAGCCGATGGATTCCGACGTAACTTTGGGCGCTATTCGTCAGGTTGGTTTCTGGAACCCGGCAAATCAGGTGGCTCAGCGAGAGGATGCCGGCGAACATTCTGACGATCTGCGAATTCCGTTCGGGACTCACACGGCCAAAGGACATGGCGTAGTTCATGTGGTCACGTTTGTTGGACGGGTGGCTGACTGGGCTGCGGAACGCGCAGAGCCAACTTCGGCAGCCTTGTTGATTGCTGACAGAATTCTGAGTGCTGCGGGCAAATATTCGTTGCCACCGACGATTGCACCCGTGCTGATTGCTCGACCGACGGCCTGCTGCAGCTCAGCAGCCTCGCCGACGGTGGTTCGGCTGACTGATGGAGAGCCTGCTGTGGCTGTGTCGAGTCGCACGCTGGTCGATCTCAACAAAGCTGCCTGGGACTCATACCTCGCCGGACGCGATGACCAGATTGCTCGGGCCGTCTGTCGTCGTGTCGTGAAGAAGGGGACGGTCTACGCAGCAAAGGATCAGCTGTCTGTGAACAGCGGCGGCGGGATCGACCTGCTGCTTAACGTCGGAGGCGTCCTTTGGGAAGCCCTGGAGAAGCCTGATACACGGCACATCTCTCTGCTGCCGGAAAGGATTGATGTGGCTCAGCTGGAGCTGCCGGTCGGCACTCATACGCTGGAGATCGTCCCGGTCGGGGCGGCCTCCGTGGTCCAGCCGCCGGAAAGAATCAGCGTTCGAGTTGAAGACGGACGTAATTCGTTTGTCCTGCACTCGCGCGTCGGCAGCGGCTCAACCCGCGTCCATCTTTCGCAGAACGCGAGGCCGTAACGATTTGGTTGGTGATCAGTTATTGATGACACCTGTTACCTGAAACCTAAGCGGTTCCGGTCGACCGGTAATCTTCACGAACATCTCTTCGGCAAATTTCCCGGGGCGATTCGGAGCACTGAATTCGATCGGTACCACGTGAAGGTTCTTTGCCACCGGGTCGAGAGTCGCTTTAAAGCAGTCCGACATACCCTCGCAGTCGATGTCTTCAATCTGAAACGGGGCCTTCCCCTTCACGATGACGCGGACCTGTGTCGACTGACCGGGTGCGAGTGGACGTACGGCGATCGTGGGTGGCGTCACAACAATATCGGGAACAATGACGCCTTCGACCATCAATGGAACATAGGGGTTTGTGCGATCGTTGGTGACGATCGTGATCAAGTCTCTCAGTCGTCCCTGACGTGCATCGGGACTCAGCGCGACGGTCAGCTTGTAGTTGACGTTGCCTCCCTGACGACTCACCGGGGCCAGTGTGGCCTTCAAATCAGGGTTTGAAATTCGAATATCTACGATGTCCCAGTCTGTTCGGCCAGCGTAAGCAATGTTGACGGTTGCTGTGCCTTCCCTGCCAAGTTCCACTTCACCGAACTGGGCAAGGCCAGGGCTGAAAACAACGTCTGTTCGAATATAAGCTGTGATAGGAATGCGGTGTTCGACAAATCGAGGACTGTCAAATTTGATGACCAGGTTTGAGTCTTTGCGTTGACGGAATTTCGATGTATTCATCTGAACTTCAACGAAAACGGATTCGCCCGGGCCGATCGTATTTTGCCCAAGCGCAGCCGCTGAACAGCCGCACGTGGTACCAACGCTGGCGATGTGGACAGGCTGGTCGTACACATTCTTCACCTCGATCTGCTTTTTCGCCTCGGACCCGGTTGCAATGACCTCAAAGTCCACCAGCTTTGTGGAGATCATTGCGTCTGACCACTGATCCGCCGAGGCTGGTGACGGGGCAACGAGGATAAAAAGTGAGGCTGCTGGAAGAATGGATAAGAGGTGTCGCATTGAAATGATCCACACTCAGAGTGATTCGTTGTGAAGGTTGGTTGGCCCGAAGGCGATCGCGGTCGTACGCAGGGGCCTGCGAGCCATTTTCGCCTGAAATACTTTGTCAGCAAGGGGTTAAATAGAATCGTCCGGCTGAATGATGGTTTCAACAACCAGAACCCGACGAATTTGTTTTCCCGTCGATTACGGGAAGTTTTACTCCACATCAGAACTGCACACTGCTTCAGTCGACGATTCAGCTGCAACTACGTTAAGGGGATTCTCACTGAGTGTCAATCTGCAGAAACTGCTGAGCCAGAGTCTGAAAAGTCGCCTATGACCCGTTTAGTCCAACATTCGGCCCCGGAATCGCGTCTTGTCGGAGGTTGAACTCTAAACCACAACAACAGACGGCCGTCGACAAGGATTCCTACGGAAGTCAATGAATTTGGTGGTAACGAGCGAACGTACGGTGATTGTACAAAACTCCGGATATCCAGTTGCCCCCGAGTGGCAGCGCGGGGGCCTTTCAGTACGGATGAGGGCCGATTTTTTAATCGGTAAAACGAAAACTGCCTGAAAAAATCGGAAGTCCGGCTTTCGCGAGCGTCCCAAGCGCGCTGGAAGTCGTTTGTTGTCACCAATGAAAAAACCCACACTCAATGGAGTGTGGGTCCGTTTCTTTTGTTCCTGCAATCCAACTTTAGCGAGACAAGCGGACGTGTCGTCGCTTCAGTCTTCTTGCCTTGGAGCTGGCCGGACGACGGCCGTGATTCGCCTTGTGGAGTTTTCTTTGAGTCTTGGCCATTACGATTTTCCTGAAGTTTCCTGCACTTTGCGTGTTTCAGCAAAGTGGGTCGATCTCATGCGAAGTAGATCGGTAAGATACCCATCTTTAGTTTCCGGGAAAAGGGTCAAGTTGCCCTGATTCATCAATTCTCAGCCAGTTTCAACGACCACAAATGCCCGTTCGATTCGTCTTTTTTGACATTGATGGAACACTGCTCAGTACCGGAGGGGCTGGTCAGAAAGCAATGGAGCAGACCCTGATTTCTCATTTTGGCCTTCAGGTTCCGTTTGATGGAGTTCTGACGGCGGGACGCACGGATCGAGGAATCACAGACGAGCTTTTTCAGCGATTTGGTATCGAGAATTCTCCCGAGAATCGCGAGGTTTTTCGTCAGACATACCTCAGCAACCTGATGAAAGTGCTGCCTGATTTCGCGGGCACACTTCTGCCCGGCGTGCAGGAACTGCTGCATCATCTGTCGGCAGATTCCGGACTGCTGCTTTCTTTGTTGACCGGTAACTATACTGACGGTGCTTGGGCCAAGCTGCGACACTTTCGCATTGATCATTTTTTTCGCTGCGGTGGATTCGGGGACGACACTCCGGATCGAAATGATGTCGCTCGCCTCGCATTGACAGCGGCAGCGTCGTACTCAATGCGGGTGGTGACCGGGCGAGATGCCGTGATTATTGGAGACACTCCCGCCGATGTTCAATGTGCGAGAGCAGTGGGGGCAACTGCGGTTGCGGTTGCAACCGGGGCTTATTCTGTCGATGAGCTGGCGGAATGCAGACCCGATTTTCTGCTGGAAGATTTTCAGGACACTCAGTTCGTTTCGTCTTTGATCTGCTGTTAGCTTCGATTTCTATGTCCGTTTCCGAAGAATCCAGTTCGACCGCTGCAGGTCAGCCGAGCTCCGCTTCGCCAGGTGGCGGTGTTCAGGAAATTTCAGAAAGCAGTTCCGAAGCATCTCAAGCGTTCACGCGGACACGACACTTCCGGAGTCTTGTCTGGTTGCTGATTCACGCGATCGTCTACATTCCGTGTCGAGTATGGTGTCGGACGAGGGTCATTGGGCGAGAGAACCTTCGAGCTGATTGTGGTGGCATCCTGCTTGTGAATCACCAGAGTTATCTGGATCCGTTGCTTGTCGGCGTGCGTCTCTCACGAGCTGTTTCGTATCTTGCCAGAGACTCGTTGTTTCGTGTTCCCTGCCTGGGCTGGATTCTTCGCAAGACGTTTGTCATTCCAATCAGTCGGACGGCGTTTCGCGGAGGAAGTATTCGAGCGGCCATGGAGCGGCTGGATCAGGGATATCTGGTTGGAATCTTCCCCGAAGGAACAAGGTCCAGTGGGCCCCCCAGCCGTTTTCGAGCGGGATTTCTGTCACTTGTTCGTCGTTCCAATGTCCCTGTCTATCCGGTGGCCATTTGGGGCGCTGACAGGGTTTTCCCGAAGGGGGCGTGGTTTGTCAGGCCGGGTGAGGTTCGGGTTGTCTATGGAGAACCTTTGACCGATTCCGAAATGGATTACCTCAAAACGGGTATTCGGGTGCCGGGCGGAGAGGTTCAGGCACCTGATGATGAAGACCAAGTCGCGGCATTTGTTCAGGAGAAAGTGCTCCGCTTGTTTCAGTCTGCAGATTCGCTGGATTGAGGCTGACGGCTGCGGTTGTTCTCGAATGTGTGAACCATTTTCCGTGTGTGGTGGTGGCTCGGTCGTCCGGCGGTCTGACGCTGGCGCATTTTGCGGATTGGTGAGGCCGGCACTGAGAATGATCAGGCCGGGCTGCTGACGCAGGCAACCCGCGCACCGTATTCGCTCACGACTTCGTCAGACGCGAACGATTCACTGATGGGAAGTCGGTCAAACCGTTAGTGAGGTGTCTGTGGATGTGGTAGCCTTCCGCCGGGCCATACACTCGAACCGTTTGCACATGGGAGCAGGATGTGAGTACAAGGATTCTGAGCATTTCCGGGTTGAGAGGCATCATCGGCGATGGTCTTGACCCACTGTACGCGGCTGAGTTTGCAGCGGCTTTGGGGACCATGTTTGCCGGAGGTCGTGTTGTCGTCGCTCGGGACGGCCGGAGCACTGGCCCAATGGTTTACCACGCTGTCGTTTCGGGTTTGCTGGCAACGGGATGTGAAGTACTGGATGCGGGCATTGCGACGACGCCAACCTGTGGCGTGCTTGTAAGACATCTGGAAGCCGCCGGGGGGCTGCAGATTACCGCCAGCCACAATCCGATTGAGTGGAATGGTTTGAAACCGTTTGCTCCTGATGGTTCCGTTTTTAATCGTGATCTCGGTCAGCAACTGCTGCAGCTTCTGGAGGAACGGAATCCCGCCTGGAAAGACTGGATCGGTCTGGGGCGTGTTACTCCGATCGAAGATCCGGCTGGCCCTCATATCGAGCGAGTTCTGTCACTCGTTGATACGGACGCCATTCGCAAGCGCCGGTTTCGCGTTGTTCTTGACTGCAATCACGGCAGTGGTGCTACATGTGGTCCCCGGCTTCTGAAAGAGTTGGGGTGTGACGTCGTTGTTCTGGGAGGTGAGCCGGATGGACGATTCGAACATATTCCGGAGCCAGTGGAAAAGAATCTGACAGAACTCTGTCAGTCGGTCGTCGTCAACAAAGCAGACGCAGGTTTCGCTCAGGATCCCGATGCGGATCGCCTTGCCGTTGTGGATAACACCGGGCGATACATCGGCGAGGAACTGACTCTGGCGCTGGCGGCGGATCATGTTCTGGCAACGCGGAAAGGTCCTTTCGTTGTGAACGGTTCCACCAGTCGCGTGACCGCCGACATTGCTGCCAAACATGGCTGCCACTTTCATCGATCGTTTGTGGGTGAAGCTCACGTGTGTGCAAAGATGCGATCGGTTCAGGCCGTTCTGGGCGGCGAAGGTAACGGCGGGGTCATTGAGCCGCGCGTTGGCTATGTGCGGGACAGCCTTGTGTCAATGGCCTATGTTCTTGACGGGCTTGTGAAACGTGGTACTTCGCTGGAGCAATGGGCTGATGAGCTTCCGTTCTATACCATTGTGAAGGACAAACTGGAGTGTCCTCGGGAGGCCGTTTCTGACGCCTGTGTTGCTCTGCGAGACATGTTTTCGGATGCCAAAGCGACGGATGGCGACGGTCTGCGGTTGGACTGGCCCGATCGATGGGTACAGGTTCGTGCAAGTAACACGGAGCCCATTCTTCGCGTTATTGCCGAAGCTCCTGAGACAGACGATGCAAAGCAGTTGTGTCGTCGAGCCATGGATGTTGTTCGCTCAGTCGTCCAGTGAAAACAAGTCGACCCGGTGAGGTCGGAGGGATTGGAGTTTTGTCATGCACTCACATCAATATGTTGAACGGTTCGTCAACCTTCTGGACAGCGAAGCCAACTTTCTGTTCAACGCGACTGTCGAAGAGGCCATTGAATGTGTTGGTTCGGGTGATCCGGCGAGGGTACGGGCACTCGATGGGCAGTTTGCACTTGTTCACCGCAATGGAAACATCATCCGTATGGCAAGGTCGATCGGTCGTCCTCTGCGATATTTCCTTGCGAAGCAGGTTGACGGCCCGTGTCTGATTGTGGCTGAACGCATGGATCAGATTCTTGACTGGTTGAAACATGAAGGGCTCGATGCACAGTTCCACCCGTCGTATACCCGAATGGTGCCGGCTCATCACATCGTCGAAATCGCTCTGCTGGGATGTCCGGATCCCAATCCAACGTACACTCGATACTTTACTCCGGAGCGAAATCGATTGTCGACGAGTCTGGACGAAATCGGCTATGCCTACATCGCTGCTCTGGAAACTGAGATTGCGAAGTGGCTGGATCAGACTCCTTCCGACGCACCTTTGGGGGTGCTGTTCAGCGGTGGTGTCGACAGCGGAGCGGTGTTCTGTGCCGCATATGACTGTTTGTTGAAACGCGGCGAATCACCTGCTCGCCTGAAGGCATTCACGCTGTCAATTGACGACCACGGCCGCGATGCAGAACAGGCTCATCAGTTCCTCCGGGAGCTGGGACTGAGCCTGTTTCTGGAAGTTGTTGACGTTTCCGCATCAGAAATCGACTACCGCGAGGCCGTTCGAGTCATGGAGGATTACAAACCGCTGGACGTTCAGGCTGCGGCCATGGGGCTGGCTCTGTGTCGAGAGATCAGGGCTCGATATCCTGACTGGGTTTATCTGCTGGATGGTGATGGTGGCGATGAAAATCTGAAGGATTATCCGATCGAGGAGAACAGCGAACTGACGATTCGCAGCGTATTGAACAATCTGATGTTGTACCACGAAGGGTGGGGAATTAACGCCGTCAAACATTCGCTGACGTATTCAGGTGGGCAAAGTCGAGGCCATGTTCGAAGCTGGGCACCGGCACGACACTTCGGCTTTCGGGGGTTCAGCCCGTTTGCCTTACCGAACGTGATCGAGGTTTCCGAGGGCATTCCGTTTGTTGATCTGACGAGCTGGGACAATGAGAAGCTCTACTCACTGAAAGGCGAAATCGTTCGGCGCGGAGTCGAACAGGTGACTGGTCTGAAGATGCCCGTTTTTGAAAAGCGTCGTTTTCAGCACGGAGCGACCGTCGACTCGGTATTTGAATCGTTGTTCCCCAAGGACGAGGAATCCTATCGCGACGTTCTGAGGAGTGCATTTTCTGTCGCAGGACGCTGATGTTGTGTTGACTGATTCGGATGTGCTGGGTTTTCGTGGGCGACGAAATGAGGTTGATCCTTTTCGCCCGTACGGCTTTTTCGTTGAGCCGGAGCGTGCGGCGGATGGGGCCGTCCTGCAAACGACAACCATACTGCTTTCAAACCGGGAATGCCCGTTCCGATGTTTGATGTGCGACCTGTGGAAGAATACGACGACCAGTCGTGTCCCCTCCGGGGCAATCCCGGAGCAAATCCGGTTTGCTTTGGCCGAGCTTCCGCCGGGCGATCAGATCAAGTTGTATAACAGCGGTAACTTTTTCGACCGTCAGGCGATTCCTTCAGAAGACTTCCCGAGAATTGCAGCGCAAGTTGCCCACTTTCAGCGAGTCATCGTCGAATGTCACCCAAAGTTGACTGGAATCCACTGCGCGAAGTTCCAGCAGCTCGTCGGAACGCAGCTGGAAGTTGCCATGGGGCTGGAGACGTCACACGCTGAGACTCTGCAGTTGCTCAATAAGCAAATGACAACTGCAGACTTTGCTCGAGCGTGCGAAGAACTGCTGCAGGAGTCAATCGACCTTCGGGCTTTCATTCTGCTTCGTCCCCCACAGACCACCGAGCAACAGGGCATTGAACGTGCCATTGAATCTGTTAGGTTTGCATTCGACTGCGGGGTTCAGTGCTGCGTCGTCATTCCGGTTCGAGCGGGGAATGGTATCATGGACCATCTTCAGGTCACTGGCCGATTTTCTCCTCCGAAACTCAGTTCACTGGAAACCGTCGTTGACGAAACGCTGGCCCTGCATCGAGGCCGTGTCTTCGCAGACCTGTGGGATTTGGCTCAGTTTTCAACGTGTGCCGCGTGTGTGGACAAGCGGATTCGGCGACTGGAACAGACCAATCTGACTCAGAGGGTATCGAGGCAAGTGACGTGCCCGGTCTGCGGTTAGTCGTCGTCGGAAGTGCCCTGGTTTACTGCTTCGCTCCTGATAGCGGAAGAGTCTGAAATCATGTCTGGTGCATGTTGCCTTCCATGTCGTGAACGAACGGAGAATCATCGGTGAACCAGCGACGGGTTGATGTCGTCATTCTGGGTTCCGGTTTTGGAGGCAGTCTGCTCAGCTTAATTCTTGCGCGATCCGGACGTTCCGTTGCCGTGATCGACCGAGCCACTCATCCTCGGTTTGCGATCGGCGAATCTTCCACGCCACTGGCTGATCAGACTCTGCGCCGACTGGCGGATCGTTATGAGATTCCTGAACTCCGTCCGCTGTGTTCTTACGGCGCGTGGTGTCAGGGTTATCCGGATGTTGTCTGCGGTCTGAAACGCGGGTTCAGTTATTTTGATCAGACAACGCGGTCAACGCTGGGGCTCGGGGCGACATCCGGTGTCTCGGTCACCGAGGATTCATTGACACCAATCGGCGACGGGCAGTTGCTGGTTGCCGCGAGCGCCAATGATCTTGTTGCGGACACACACTGGCTGCGAAGTGATGTGGACCAGCTCCTGTTCGGACTGTCCGCAGGATATGGCGTTCAGCAGATTGAGCAGGCACGTTATTCGATTTGCCACCAGAATCCGGGTTGGAATTTCAGCGGGAGTTCCGGTACCGGTGACTTCTGCGTTGAATCAGACTTTGCTGTCGACGCTTCGGGGGCTTCCCGGGTGCTGCCGGAATTTCTCGGGATTCCGGATCAGACCGATACGCTGCGAACACATTCGTCAGCGGTCTATGCACATTTTTCTGACGTGAGGACGGTGGCAGAGGTTCTTGATGAGATGAATGTTTGTCGTTCGCGACACCCATTTTTGTGTGATGCGGCGGCGGTACACCATGTACTGGATGCTGGGTGGATGTGGCAGCTGCGCTTCGATGATGATTCTGTGAGTGCGGGGTTCGTCATGGACCAGCGACAGACAGATTTCAATCCAATGCCACCGGAAGGACTCTGGCGGAAGTATCTGCAACAGAGTTCCTTTGTTCGCTCGCAGTTTCAGGAGTCCAAAGTGATTCGACCGTCGACGGGTCTGCGGTTTTCGGGACGACTTCAACGACTGACGACGAAAGCGGCAGGAGATGACTGGGCTGCTCTGCCTAATACCGCCGGATTCATTGATCCTCTGCACAGCACCGGAATTGCTCACACACTGATGGGGATTGAACGACTTGCGGGAGTGCTGTTGGATTCAGCGTCTGATGTTACGAGGCGGTCTCAGCTGTACCGTTATTCCGAAACGCTCATAGACGAGTTGCGACTTGTTGACGCATTGGTGGAAGGGTGTTACGCGTCGCTTCCGGTCTTCCGACTCTGGTGCGCCTGGTGCATGGTTTATTTTGCCGCCGCAACATCTGCTGAACGAATTCAGACCAATGGCTGGACGTCGTTTCTGAAGGCTGACGATCGAGACTTTCGAGAAACAGTCAGCCGCGCGCGGGAGCGACTGGGATGGTATTCCGATTTGATTCGGCGAGGTGAGGTTCGTCAGGAAAGTGGTGCTTCGGCGTTCGAATCCGAACTGAAAGCGATGATTCAGCCCTGGAACGCCGTCGGGCTTCTCGATGCCACGACCTCTGGCATGTATTCTCAGACAGCCGCACCATTAGCTGAGTAAGGATCATAAAACGACAACGATGGTGGAATACGTCTTTGAAGGCTTCGCCGAATTCAAAGAAATGCGAGTACGGCCAGCTTGATGCGTTTCCGGCGTGCACAGTGCCCACACGTCATTCGAGCGGCCGCTCGGAAATGCATTGCCGCTTCCGCTGACTGCCCGGCAGGATGGGAGCACCGCGCGTGCTTTGCGCTATGCGAGTCCAATGTGAGCACTTCGTTTCACGGGAGCTGCCGATCAGCTCCGTGCTGTCTGCGCTGCCCGGTGTGACTTGCTTAAAGTCGCAGAACGGCGCCGGGGTCACCGGCGGTCGGTTGGGCCTGCGTTTCACCGACGGTTCGAATCGGGTATCGGATCTGGTTGACCTGAGCGAGGTGTTCCAGAAGAACGCGACGGACTTCGGCAATAGTTTGCGGGTGTCGATGAATGTCACTGTGTGAAGCACGTACCTGAATTTCGGAATCCGCGTCGTCTCGATGTGCACTGGTGGCTTTGACAACGCCGTCGGTCCAGTCAGACAGGCTTCGCCCTTTTCTGGCACCGATGACGTTGTGGTGTCTGACCTGATCGGGAACGGTGGTCTCGTTCACGAGTCGAAGGATGGCTGAGTGCCGATTTAGTGAGTCGAGGCTGGTGCGGGGAGCAAAGACGCGATCCCAGAAGTCGTGATGATTCTGGCGATAGATCACTTTGCTGAGATACGATGTGCGAGTTGGCAGCGATACCAGTCCGCCGCTCAGCCATTGCGTAAATCGGTTGGCATAACCGCTGCCGTTGAAGGGGCTGGCAATGGTGACGATTCGATCGACAGAGCTTTCCGGGTGAAAAAAGAAGACTCGCTGAATATCCTGTCGCGTTTCTTCATCGGCTCGAATTTCCTCCACGGGGACGCGACTCATGGCATTCCACAAACGATCTTCACTGTCGATGGTCAGCAGATAAGACATCAGGCCTCCCATGCTGTGTCCAACCACCACCATCTGGTCCAGTTTGGCGTTTTGTCCTCCCGGATCCAGCTTCAGGCGAAGTTCTTTCAGACAGTCGCGCAGGTCTGCTGCGGCAAAGGAAAGCGGCGAACCTGTTGGGTACATGTAAAACCAGAACTGGTACTTTTCTCGCAGTACGGGGTCGCTCTGAAGATCGTTGAACATCTCCATCCATGTGACGGGACTGGACCAGATTCCATGAACCATCAGGACCGGAATTCGATTCGGGTCAAAGGGCTGCACCATGTACAGACCTTCCAGGTGCTGCGCTTTGTCGGACCGAAAGAAAGCGAACGTATCCAGCAGTGAAAGGTCCGGATTGGTCAGAAAGTAGGCAAGGGGTGTACTGAGGTCTGATTCCAGCGACAGGGATACGTCTTCAATTGTCACCTCGGTTGTGTCACGAGGGTCATAGAGTTCGAAACGCCCGGATTCTGAAGACGCAGTCTGTTGTGGAAGCGAACCCGACGGAAAACGGATGATGACGGAAACAGGAAAACTCAGTCCGTCCTGATAGTATTCCTCCAGAAGGACGTTATCCGGTTGTCGTTTGCGTTGAACAATGATCGGTACGCCGATTCCTTCCGTCGTGTGTCGATTGCGAAGATTTTTCAGCTCGTAGTCGGCGACGAACTCAAAGTCGCCAAGCTGGTCTCCTGTCAGCCACTCTGATGGGTGTGGAATTGTGACGCCGATCAGCCTTCGAGAAATCGGCAGTCGTACAGGCTGGCCCGTCTGGTATTTTCCCGATCGTTTGACCAGTCGCATCAACTCCTGAACGCTGACGTTGTAAAGTTGCAGTGTCTCCAGATCAGCTGGATTCAGTTCCGTGTTGGCTTCGGAAGGAGCCAGATCTGTCAGCCCCAGCCACGCGTAGTGAGCTGCGTCGAGCATCAGCTCCATCGACAAGGCCGGATCGCTGGTGCGCGACCGCTCTGCCGTCAGATAGCTGATTTCCGAGGCCGTGTGCAGCGCTTCCCGGCGGTGTTGTCCAGTTGAGCACAGACGACAATGATGTATCAGCTGAACCGGGTTGTTTTCCCCGGTGTAGGCCGTCGCGGCCAGAAACGCCTCCGACCTGGCGGAAGGGCCTCGTCCTCCCAGTGGAGAGTGCTTCAGTCGTTCAAGAATCGGGTTGTGAGGAATTTCCCTCAACTGAACGAATGTGGTCGTCGTGCAGCCGGCAAGCACGGTCAGATAAGCGCACGCCAAGAGATGGACGATGCGTGCTGTGCCTGACTGGTTTCCAGAGGTTGCCACGGCGCGATGATTCAAGGGGCGGTATGAAAGACGAACCGCTCGGTGGATGCCCAGTCGGCTTCAGAATGCGGCATTCAGGGCGTACTGAAGGGAATGGCCGTCCCGGGCGGACAAACGGCGGAAGTCGTTGAGCTGTGGGGGAAGCGTCCTGGGAATCAAAAAATCCGTCAATCCCAGTGTTTCGTGCTGGAATCGATGGGCGGCAGTGACCGAAATCTTTCGGTTCGAGTCAACCGGGATAGGTCTACTTGATTTGGCAAACAGAGTAGGGCGGGCGAACGTAGCGACGTTTGTTGGTCCGGTTTCCGCTCGGTTGCGCGAACACACCGAAGTCAGATCGGGGTATTATGTGGATGGGAAGGATTGGTGGTTTGGTGTGTCTGGAGGGTTGGGGGCTGTGTTGAGTGGGGGCCGCGGATCCACGACTCTCGGAGACCGTTGACAAAAATGTTTTTGATTTCTCTCCGATCCACTTAACGAAGGAGTCGGACTCGATTCCACGGACAACCTGCTTGGTCGGTTTGGTAAAGGTCACGGCACCGGGGGGAATGTTGGTGGTGTGTCAGGGCGCAAGTGCGGCCCATGGCAGAAATGTCGAACAGCGAAGCGTGTCGGTGGAGCCTTGCCGGGGCAGGGTTCTTCATTCCGGATTGACTGGGCGAGCATTTTGATTTTTGCTCGTCATCGGAGCATGTCGATCCCCCGTATCAGCGTGAAGTCAGCTCGTTTCTCGGTCAGCAGTCTGGTGAAATGGCAGCATTAAAGTCCGCAAAGCAGAAGGTTCTGCCAGACGCGTTCCTCGCGATTGCGGGGTTATGCTGTCTATCCGTGTCGGTCAGCGGTTGGATGACAACACCGGAGTTTTCTTCTCAACTATGGCCCGGCGACATTCATCAGGAGGTCATCGCGGCGCTCGGCGGAACGATATCCACAGACGCTGTCGGAAAAATGCGTTCGGATCTGCCGATTCTGAGCGTATTGAGCAGACTGATGCTTGTTTCCGTTGTCTGTGCGTTTGGTTGGGCCATTCGTCTGCGGCAAACAGGATCAGGCGATCGGCTGGTTCTCTGGAACGTCATCAGGCATTCGCTGAGACGCATCGTGCTTTTCGCATTCGTCGGCGTCACATGGTGGCTGCCGTTTTTCTTCAATGCGGAGGCTGCCGGCTCCGTGCGAATCTTCGCTGTGGGAGTCCTGCCTCTCTGGGCGCCGTTTATTTTTGCGTGTCTGATTGACTCGCTCCTGTTGCCATTCCGCCACCGGTCTCGGGAAATTCGACCGACAAGTGCTGGTTCCGCCGGCAGACTGTCAGGTGTCCGGATACCTCTTCTTCTGCTGACGCTTGCGTGGACCGGAGTTTCGTTCTGGATGAACAAATGTCTTTACGAACAGTTGTTTATCCCTCACGGTGATTCTGCGATGTACGAGGAACATCTGTGGAACGTCTGGCACGGAAAGGGATTTCGAAGTTATCTGGATCAGGGACTGTTTCTGGGTGAACACATTCAGGTGATCCATCTCCTTCTTTTGCCGCTGCATATTCTCTGGCCGTCTCACCTTCTGCTGGAGCTGACAGAATCGGTTGCTCTCGGGTTCTGCACGGTCCCCGTCTTTCTGATCGGTCGCCGACACTCGGGCAGTGAGAAAGCGGCGTTCTGGCTTGCGATGGCGTGGCTGTTGTTTTTTCCAATGCACTACCTGGATATCGCCATCGACCAGAAGACATTCCGCCCAATCGCGCTGGCGGTTCCCGCTCTCTTCTGGATGATCGAATTTGCCGAACGCCGCTCGGTGAGGGGGACCATCATCTTTCTGATTCTGGCATTGTCAGCCAAAGAAGATGTCGCCTTGATCACGTGTCCTCTGCTGATGGTTCTGGCAGTTCTGGAATTCAGGCAGGGGCGAAGTGCTGTGTTCAGTGACGCCAGTGACACGTCGACCAAGGCCAGCTGCGGGAAAGTGTTCGCAGTGTTGTCTGTGCTGTCGCTGGCCTATCTGATGATTGCGGTTTTGATTTTGATCCCCGCGTTTCGATCGGGTGGTGATGTTCATTACAGCCAGTATTTCGGAGATCTTGGTCGCAGCCCCGGGGAACTGTTGAAAACGGCATTCACAGATCCCGCACGAGTTCTTGCACACGTCCTGAGCGTTCGGACTGCGCTTTACGTGTGTGTATTTCTTCTGCCGCTCGGTCTGACTCCTTTGTTCAGCCCTCTTCGGCTGTTGTCTGCTGTATTCACGTTTGTGATGCTGGCTCTCCTGCAGCTGAATGTTGCAGATGGTGGCGACCTGCCTCCGGTTCCGTATCATCACTTTCATGCACCGATGCTGCCCGTTTTGTTTTGGGCAGCCTCCGTCGGTCTTCGTTCCGGTGGTGACGCTTTGCGAAGAATGATTCCTCAGGGAAAGGCGTTGGAAACTGAGTCATCGACTGGTCTGTCCACGCTGATCTTTCTTTCCTGTGCGCTCACAGCGGTCACGGGATCTGCAATGCCGTGCGGAGCTTCATTCTGGTCGGACGAATCGCCGTTTGGCGTCCATTCGTTGTACATTCCCACGGACGTTCAGCAGCAGGAACGCAGTCGCCTGGCACAGAAGGTTGTGGCAATGATCCCGAAGTCAGCTCATGTTGCTTCGACGGATTTTATACATACACGACTCACGCATTGTGAGCGGTCGTACGACTACAGCGACTATCCGCGAGCCGTGAACAACTACAAACCGGGTGTACCACCTGATACCGACTATATCGTGATTGATACCGGCCATCGGTACAGCAAAATCAGGACACCGTCCGAGGTACCGGAACTTAATGACGGCTCGGGTAGCTGGGAGCTGTTGCCTGACCAGTTCAACGGAGTGTTTCTGGTGCTGAAACGTCGCGGGATCTGATCCGTTCCGTGCCGGCTGACTGTCGCAGACTGCGGAGGCGTGTTGCAGGCAACGGTTTCGTTGAACCGCGTCAATATCTTCGGCCTGAGCTGTCCATGGACCGGAATGCGGAGTGTGGTTGGTACGTTTCGATGGGCTGGCCGTCGACTGTGTGTGCTCTTCCGGAAGTTGTTCGTGTTGTTGAAGGATTTCGCGTCGCGCATAAAAAAGGTCGTCACGAAACCCGCATTTCGTGACGACCGGACCCCATCACTGCCACTTTAGAATCCTAAAGAGCAGCAAGGAACGACGACTCTGGTCAGGATGTCTGACTCGATCATGCTGTGGACCGCACCCTCAGCTTGATCGGGCAGTTTGTGTGGCCGCACACCACACAAACCGCGGCTACATCCATCCATTAGTTTGGACCAGAATTTCCGAGGATCAACTCCTCCTCCTCTTCGTGGATGATGATACGCGGAGTCACCATCAGCATCACACTTTCCGTTTCTCGACCGACACCGCTGTTCTTGAACAGTCGGCTGATGTAAGGAATCTTGTTCAGAATCGGGACTCCCGCCATGTTGCGGCCTTCTCGCAGGCGTTTGATGCCTCCGAGCAGGACGGTACCGCCATCGGGGACACTGACCGTTGTGGAAACGTTGATACTTTCCTGAACCGGCTGCTGGACGGTGAGTGTTCCACCAGCTGCACCACCTTGTCCCTGCTGGTTTTGACCGCCACCGATACCACCGCCTCCACCACCGAAGCCACCACCGGCACCGCCGATACCTCCAAAGCCAAGACCACCGCCGCCTCCACCGAAGCCGCCGCCGCCGAAGCCGCCTCCACCACCGCCGAAGCCGCCGCCACCGCCGCCCTGACCGAAGCCACCGCCGATGGCACCGCCACCGGCACCGCCACTGGCGAAGGAGAAGGTGAAGACGTCAACCACGTTGTTGAACTGTGGAGACAGAGAGAGACGAACAAAACGTCGGTCTGCGGAAATCACGGCCACGACTGTCAGCACAATGCCGTCTGTCAGCGGCTGAATGATAGGTTGGAAGCCGACGGCTCCGGTACCCACGACAGGCAGCAGCCCGATGACAAATGGTCGTGTTGTCACGTCAGAGATGGTCGCCAGCTGACCGTTGAAGAGCGTCACCTTTGGTGCAAACAGAATGTTGGCTCGCTCATCGGCCTGAGCCGCCTGAATAAAGAAGAAGGCTTCCAGATCGCTCAGGATGGCCATTCCCACCTGAATACCGGCATCAGGATTGAAGTTGCCGAAGTCAGGGACACCCAGTTCGAAGGAACCCTGTCGGAACTGAATGTCATAGTCCTGAGTGAACGAATCCGGACTGGCCAGACCGACAACAGTTGAACTGAAATCATCTCTTGGTGAGTTGACACGAGGAACGGAGTCAAACAGTCCCTGCGCGGCTCCCTGCTGATTCTGATTGTTGCCCTGTTGGTTTCCACCGCGAAGGCCGGAATTGTTGTTGTTGCCACCACCGGTTGCTCCGGGGAAGGTCAGCTGGCGTGAACCGAATGCCGGGACACCCGGTGGATCGCCCAGTGTATCCTGAACGTTGAAGTCAAAGTCCACACCGATTCGTTCGAAGAAGCGGTCTGTTACGCTGATGAAGCGAACTTCGACGGTTACCTGAAGGTCCTGCAGCTTTCGAAGCTGTCCCAGCAGGTCAACAATCTGATCGTGAACGGCAGGAGTCTGGCGAATAACAAGACTCAACGTGTTTTCGTTGCCCTCCAGACGTCCGGCACCACCATCCAGATCCCACGTTCCCGGTTCCACCGTTGTGGTAATCAGGTCTACAAGTCCGGAGAAGTCAACACCACGAGCCTGTGGTGTATTCATTCCGCCGGCCGTTCGAGGCATGCCGTTTCCACCGATGCCGACGGTCAGGTCGTCATCGATCTGGAACAATCCGTTTCCGTAAGCCGTCGCTCCTGTGAGTGCAGACGAGTTGTATGGATTTGCTGCCGACGTCTGTCCCAGCGGAACAACCAGGTCGGCCACGTTGTAGGCTCGAGTCTTGAAGGTTGTGTCCTGTTCCAGACGGTTGGTGATTTTCAACACTTCGTTTTCGATGTCATAAACCAGTCCCCCGGCCTGATCCAGCAACAGGTTCAGTGCACTTCGCAGCGTGATTCCATCAACGTCGATGCTGACCACCTGATTTGGCATCAGCCCTTCGGTTTCCATCGCACGTGTATCAAGCGTAATGTTGATTCCGTGCGTGGTAGCGATGTGTCGGATGATGTCTGTCAGGGGAACGTCGTGGAAGTGCAGAGAGATGGTTTCTCCCAGACTCTTCTCGATGCGAAGTTCGCTTTCGGTACGAGTTCTGGCGTCGGCCGAACCAAAGCGGGCTCGACGACTGGACATGTCGGCCCATGACTTGGCATCCGGAAGAACGTAGTCACCGATGGGATTACCGAATGCGATGTCAACTTCATTCAGCATCTGCAAAGCATTGTCTGCTTTGTTGGTTTTCACTTCTTCGATGAAGTTGATTTGTCGCTGCAGCTTGGCCTTTTCCACCATGATGACGGCCTGCGGCAGATTCGGATTCAGGTCCTTGGCCTTGTTCGCAATCAGTTCCGCTTCGGCGTAGCGTCGCTGTCTCATCAGGTCGTTGAACTGCTGAGTCAGGTCAGCGAATTCCTGTTCGATGCGAATCTGGTTTTCGATTTCATTCTGAATCCGTTCGCGAACATTTCGATTCCGTTCTTCATTGGCCAGAATCGGTGCTCGCTGCTCCATGTAAGTCTGAATGCTTTTCTGAGTTCGCTGCAGGTGTCCGGCCAGAACCTTTGCTGATTCTTCCGGCAGATCAGCCGCTTCGACCGTCGCCAGAGTTCGATCCAGTATCTGCAGAGCTTCTTCGGGGTTTTGTTCCTTCACCTTCTCGGCTCGGAAGACGGAGTTGAGAACTTCCGTCCGCAGGCGAGTGATTCGTACTTCCAGTTCGTTGGCAGCTTTCCGGAGGGGGTCCGATTCGGTCATGGGATCCATGGGATCGCCACGTCTTTCATCGAAGGCCACGCGTGTGTTGGAAGAACCGGACGTCAGTGCAATCTCATTCTGATTGCCTTCCACCTGTTCCAGCAGTACGTGCAGTGTTTCTCGTCGGCCTGCGTCAAGCTGTCCGGCGTGCTGCCATGCCAAGGTCAGAGCTCGCAGGGCTCCCTGACGGTCTCCCTGTTCCAGCAGTGCGATCCCTGATTGAAGTGATGCTTCAGCGGAAACGCCTTCCGGATTGACGACAGCCACGCCATCACGAGCGGGCAGATTGTCGAAACCGGTGAAACCGTTCACGTCCTTTTTGGGCGACGGAGTGGTTCGGTTCGGTGTCATATCAATCGGCCCGGAGTGAGTCGACTGAGCGAACCCGGCATTCAGCTGTCCGAACGGATTTTCATTTCGTGTCTCAAACGGATTCTGCTGTCCCTGGCCGGCGACGGCGGAATCGATTTCGGAAAGCAGTCTTTCCGGCGTGTCTTCCAGCAGTGAATAAGTGGCACTCAGGGACTGTGCCTTCAGTGCCTTCTCTCTGGCTGAGGCCACGTTGCCCTGACGAAATTCCGTTCGGGCTTCGGCCAGCAGCTGTTTCGCTTGGCGAGTTTCCGGAGACTGTTCGTCGGCTTCCGTGGCACTCACAAAAGCATTCGCAGGAACCTGACCTGCCTGACTCAGTCTCTGCAGATCGCGACGAATCATTGCAGGACTGTCTTCAAACAGACCATACGTTGCGTTGAGCGAATCTGCCTGAGCAGCGAGGGATTCTGCCTGCTGAAACCTGCCCGCGTCGATGGCCGCGCGAGCCTGCTGAATCAGGGATTGAGCCTGCTGATAAGTCTGTTCTGCGTTTTGGCTGCCACCGGACACTGACGCTTCCGTGCCTGCTTTGGCGTCAGCGAAGAATGTTGTCGCTCCGTCCGCTCGGTCGATTTCGGCCAGCAGATGTTCCGGACGTTCGTCCCACAGTCCCCAGGACACTTTCATGCCCCGAGCCTGCATAACACGAGTTCTCGCAAGGGCGATATCGCCTTCGTCAAGAGCCTTGCGGGCCTCCTGCATCAGCTTTTGAGCCTTGCGTTTGTTGAGGACGTCTTTGCTGGCCGGAGTCTCTTCGAATGCGAAGTCTTCCTGCTTCGAATCCGATTCAGCATTGGCTGTCAGAGATGGCCAGTCAGCGGCTTCCCCGAGGCTCCACGGATTCCGCTGTTCGGCGGAGTTGCCGTCGAGCTCCTTCAGGAACTGCTCCGGAGTCTGTTCACCAGGCTTCCAGACAGCGGAGAGCGACGCGGCGGTTTCGGCAAGACGCCGAGCACCCTTTACGTCTCCCTGCTTTGCCAGCTGGCGAGCGTCATTCATGAACCGCCGGGCCACTGAACCGTAGCTGTCCGGTACTTCCGTTTCCGTCTGGGCCGACAGCATTCGAGATGGGTCACCGCCGCTGAACAGGTACAGCGACATGGCCATCACCGAGACGCACGCGATGAATCCGATGGCCTTTTGCACTTGGGCATCCTCCTTGAAACAGGCACGGCAGAATCGTCCGGATGTCTGCACTTCGTATTTCCGCCGAATCGAGTGAACGACTCTGCGGCTTGTTCTTTGATATCAGTCTGATGATTCCGTTCTGCGTTGCCGCCGATTCGGATCACCCGATTTCGAAAGTCAGCGACTCTCTCCGCTCATGATGACAAGCGCGAGATCCTGCCGACCTGATGGTTGATAGCCCGATGTCTTCGAAGCCGTCAATACGGTGCAAACCGCCCTGAACCGTCTTTTTTTTCGGATTCAAATTCCAGGGTGCTAGTTCGGCAACCACTGCCGAACTCTGAATTCCGGCGTGTGATTAACGCCGATTACGTTGCCGCTTTTGTTCGCAGTTTTCGCTGCAGAGAACGACCTGGGGAAATCTCTTCCGGAAAAAATTCTCGCCAGTTCCCCGCTGAAAGCTGCAAATCTGCGACTTGCAGCGTCTCGGGCTCGACAGATTTCCCCTGATTCTCTGCGAAAACGTTCGCTGTGTGCCGTTCCGCCGGAAAAACCGCATCACCGCCTGATCAAGATCGCTGTGAAAGGGAACCGTGACGCCTCAGCCGGGGACAAGGTTCCTTGTGCATCTCCAAATGTCGATCACGCGCTGTTGCAGTCAGGTTGTGATTCTGTGTTTCAGGGGGCGATCAGGAGGGCCATCGGCCCCGGCATTCCTTCAATCCGTGAATAGATTTGAGATATTCATAACCGTGGACGTATCTTTCCGAAAGGCGCCCCAGCAGTTGGACCTGACTGCGAGTATAGAGGCCTTCTTCAACGCCTTCGGCCTCATCGAGAATCCTGAGTTGCTCCAATGTCACTCGGTACACTTCGCCCGCTATGGAGTAACCGTGATCCGGACTCGGGACCAGCGCCGGGTATTCGCCGCAGTCAAACAGTCGGTAGCGTGGCAGGGTCAGAGCATCCTGAACAAATTCTGCTCCGGCGAGCAGATGATGCAGATTGAATCCGCGCTTCAACGAACCGTAGACGAACAGCAACTCTTCACGCAGCTTCGTTGACTCAGAAGATCCCATGGACACTGATCCTGATGTGGAGTCGCTTTGAGAAGGCAATTCCGAGCGCCCCGTAAAAATCCTGAGCTTCGGATGGCTGTGGTCGTGTCACGGTTCGCTGTCGACTTCAGCATAGTCCGTGGTAACGTGATTGGGAACGTCGTTGAAAAACCAAGGTTGCAAAGTTTGACGGGGACGCAAAACGGACCGGGCTCTGCAGTCTTTGAAAACGCAGTCTCTATTCCGGACGTTCCATACGGTTGCAAAAGCAATGCTGACGTCGCGGTATCGAAGGCGGTTTCAATTATCGATTTCCGTTCTGTTAGACTTCTGATGCCCGGAACCTTGTCTCTGTTGCATCAGGTTTTCGGAGTCTGCAACGCATTCGGCCGGCAGCCCGAATAGACTGAAGCATGGCCTTGTTAAGTCTCTGATGACGGAACTGCGATACCCTGACAGATGATCGTGGCGTTGGCTGGGCCGTGGATCAGAAATGAATTGTCGTGATTGAGTAGCCATGTCCTGCTGAGACAAAACCGGTTTGAGGCAGGGACGTTCAAGCCTGCCTGAATAAAGCAGTATTTCGGAGATAACATCGTGAGTTCAGAACTGACAAGCCATTCCATTCAAATTCGTGTCCGGTACAGCGAGACTGATGCGATGGGTTTCCTGCACCATTCCAACTTTCTGTCCTATTTTGAAGTTGGAAGAACCGAACTCTTTCGTGCTCAGGGAGGGAACTACCGGCGAATGGAAGAACTGGGGCTGTTTTTCGTGGTTGCACAGTTCACGGTGCGGTTCAGGAAGCCAGCTCGCTACGACGACCTGCTGACCCTGAATACGTCAATTTCACGAATAACTCCTGCAAAACTGGAGCATCACTACGAATTGTTACGTGGGACGGATCTGATTTGCCTGGCTGATTCCGTCCTCGCCTGTGTTGATTCCACAGGACAAGTGCAGCGAATTCCCAACAATTTGGTTCAAATGACATCAGATCTGTAAATTTTGTTAAAATGGGTAAAGTGTTTGACACAGGGAGCCTGCTGGCGGTAGTTTTTCAGCTTCTCGAGAATTCATGAATCCGCGAACGTTGCGGATTTGTGGGGGGACTTAAGGTCCGGTTTTCCAAGGCCTGGTCTCTGTTTAACGGTTCATTGAACGAAGAGGACAAATTGATGCGACATTTTGTATTGCTCGCCCTTGGTGCGGTGCTGATGACAACTCCGGCTGCTGAAGCGAAGCGACGTTGCTGCTTCCGAAGCCAGAGCTGTTGCCAGCCGGTGCAGGTTTCCTGCTGTGGATACAGCTCCTGCGGCAGCTGTTACAGCAGCTGCAACAGCTGTGATTCCTGCAGCTACAGCTCTTGCGGCTCATCCTGCAGCAGCTGTGGTTCTTCCTGTGGTAGCTACGTGAGCAGCTGTGGATCTTCATGCAGCTCTTGTGGTTCATCATGCGACAGCTGCGGATCATCTTGCAGCTCTTGCAGCAGCTGTGGATCTTCATGCAGCTCTTGTGGTTCATCATGCAGCAGCTGCGGATCTGCAGGTTGCAGCTCTTGCGGTGTCGCTGGTGGCGGATGCGGTCCTGGTGGATGTGCAGTGTCAGCAGAAGCTCCGGCTGCTGCAGCAGCTGAAGCACCAGCTCCAGTTGACGCACCAGCTCCTCCAGCTGAAAACGCACCAGCGCCTCCGGCTGAGAATGCACCAGCTCCTCCAGCTGAAACGGCTCCAAAGGCTTAATCACTTCAGCAACCTCACAATGCTGATTGAAAGCAACAGGCGGCAGGGATGTCGCCTTTTTTCATGCGCAATGGCGATGCTGAGCCCGCTGCCTCCATTCGTTCTGTTTGCGGGACATCGCTGAAGACGGAAGTCGTTTTCACTGTCGATGTCGATTCAAGTTTGTCGGCAGATCAGGTTTCATCACCAGAAATGTGAGGTCCCGAGTACGCTTCAAACAGCTTCCTGACTCTTGCCGTGGTATTATGAAACCCATGCGGGAAGAAGCGATGCAATCAGGCTGTCAGCCATCGGGAGTTCCACCGGTTTGGAGAGGGTGCGTGTCATTTGGGACGGAGTGCGAAAGGTGTTTTGCCTGGCTGCGGGCAGATTCGTTCGTGTTCATTGCCGTTTGGACGCTGTCTGCAGCGGTTTCTGACGCTCATCCTGTATCGTTTACGGACGGGTGGGGTAAAGTCAGTGACGTTATCGATTTGAAACTGAACGTCTTTCTGGATGATGTTCTGCGTTTCAGCGACTGTCTGACTGAAGGCCAGCATCTTGTCGACCGTGATGTTGTTTTAAACGCGATTGAGAATCACACCGACCTGCTGACGAAGGAACTGAGGGTCTTTGACCGTGCCGGGCGGCCACTTTCCATTGAAATCAGGGAGCTTCCGAAGTGGCGACCTCGGTCAGAGACAACAGATCTGAACAGCGATGCCTCTCTGAAGATTTCCTGGACACTTCTGATTGGAAATGACGACAAAGGTCAGTCTGATCTCAGCGCGCTGACCTTTCTGCATGGCTACACACATCCTTCCCTGCCGACAGTCGGTGAACTGCGGCTGCATCTGCAGAATGGCGAAACCGGCCGTCGGTCTGATGCCGTGGTCGCCCCCGGAAGACCATTCACACTGATTGTAAATCCGTCTCCGACGACAGGTGGTGTTGTTGAATCAGCGACGCCGAACATTTTGAAAACGCGATTGGTTTTATCCCCCTCCGGTCCATGCATTGAAATTCTGGCTCCATTGGCTCTGTGTGATCACGTGTGGCCTGGTCTCCGGAAGTTTCGGGCGACTTCGTCTGATTCCGGAGACGATTCGGCGACGGCTCGATTGTCACACGAGCAGCTCAGGAGTTTCAAGGCCGCTCTGGTGAAGTGGGCTGCGGACAACATTGGCCTTTTCATCAATCACAAGGTGGCCACACCGATCGGCGAACGCGTCAGTTTGCTGGACAGTGAAGCTCAGGTGCTCGTTGATGGAAGTTCAGAGTCGATTCCGGTCTACGGGACACTCGTGGGTGTTCAGGCCCGCTTCTTCGTGCCCGCAGACAGGATTTCCGGGGCGGAAGTTCGTTTGAAAAATCTTCCTGGTTCGTTCGATGAGATGCAGGTGGAATTGGTTGGGCGCGACAGCAGTATTGGCAGGACTATGTTTCCGCTGGAGCCCGTCGACGCGGGGCGCATTGACATACCGTGGACGCAAATTGAACTGCATTCAGTGGTCTCACGGTTCGAGCCCGCTCAGGTGGAAGAGTCCGAGTTCGCAGGGCAGGTGCCCGATCCGGTTCGGATCAACAATCGATATCCGGGACGGTGGGGGATCATTGGGTTTGGGCTGGCAATTGGTGTTGCCTGGTTCGGAAAACGCTTTCTCCTGGTGAAAGGGACAGCATGGCCGGTGCAGGCCGCGATTTCCTGTCTGGGCCTGGCAGCGCTGTGCGTGTTTCCGGATCGGAACTTTCATCTGCGCGAAGACACTGCCGTTCCGATGTTTCAGAAGCTGTTGACGAAGGTTTATCGGGCGACGGCTCACAATGATCAGATGTCGGCCCTGCTGGACCTTTCCTCAGTACTCAGTGACGATCTTGCCGAGCGCACTTATCTGGCCACACTTGAACTGTATTCAGCAGATGCGGACAACGGTCTGCTGGTGGACGTTGATCAGCTGCATGTCCGGCATGTTTCCGAGGTCGCTGAGCAAACTGCGAGAGACAGAATCGTGGCCGACGTTGAATGGCAGTTGTCAGGGGCAGTTTTCCACTGGGGTCACGTTCATCCTCGACAAATGCAGTTCAGCGGAAGGGTTTCCCTACAGTCGATTGAAAATCGGTGGCGCATTGTGGATTTTCAGACGACGGATTTTTCTTTCGAACGAGCCGACAATTCAGCGGCCGTGGATCGCATTTGACGTTCCTTCGAATGGCCGAAGTGAAATGCGTCTTTGCGAAGGACGGAATCCGGGGATTGCTGTCCTGTTTGCAGGAGGTGCCGGCTCTGTTCTGTCGGCTATTCGACGACCACGCGAAACGCTCAATTCGTCGTGGAGTCGGTCCGTTTTTACGGTTTGGTTTTTCGCTGCGGCTCAGGTTTTAAGGTCCCGATTTCGGCAAATGCACGGGTTTGTGATTGAAAACTGACTTTCCGGGTCGCCGGGGTGTGCGTCCACGCGCAGGAACTTTCGCAGGGTGGAGACTGTGACGTCATCAGTTTCGGTGGTTTGCAATCGCCAGCGCGGTCAATACACTGGAATTCAGATCATCAGTCGTTTCCGAGGCATGGCTGGTCGCAATCAGCTTTGTTGCCTCATTCCTGTAGTACGGGGAATATAAGAATATGCGTTCCGTCTGTTTGTTGACCGTGATTCTGAGTACTGTCGGCGCACACTGCGTGGCTGACGACTGGGCTTCATGGAGAGGGCCTCTTCATAACGGTGTCAGTCCGGAGACCGGGCTTGTCGAGTCCTGGGATCTGGAGTCGAAGAAGAACCTGCTGTGGGAGTCTCCTATTGGAGGCCGTGCGGCTCCGATTGTGATCGATGGTCGAGTCTATCTGGACTGTCGAACGCATCACAACGTGGCTGCCGGTAATCCGGAACTGATTCACGCTCAGGAGCAGGTCGTCTGTCGAGACGCCGCGACGGGTGAAGTGATTTGGGAAGACAAGTTTAATGTGTTCCAGACGGACATTCCGGCTCCTCGAGTGGGTTGGGCATCAATGGTCGGTGATCCGGAGACCAAAAACGTTTATCTGCATTCGGTCAGTGGGTTGTTTCGATGCTACGACCGCGATGGCAAAGTGCTGTGGGAGCATTCACTTGCCGAAGAGTACGCAAAGATCTCCGGATACGGCGGTCGCACGATCACACCCATCATTGATGAAGATCGAATTATTGTGGCGTTCTTTGGGTTGAACTGGGGACGCAACGCGACTCCTCCGCCAAAGATGACGTTCTATGCGTTCGACAAGACGAACGGCGATCTGTTGTGGATTTCACCGGTCGGTGGCAAACCTCTGGACACCACGTACTCCAACCCGGTGGTCGCCGTCATTGACGGACAGCGGCTGTTGATCTGCGGTGGAGCGGACGGAGGCGTTCACGCCATCAACGCTCGGTCCGGGAAGCCGGTCTGGTCTTTTGATCTTTCGAAACGCGGTCTGAACGCGACTCCGGTTGTTGACGGCCATCTTGTTTACATCTCTCACGGGGAAGACAACGTCGACACGATTGATTTCGGTCGAGTTCAGTGCATCGATGGGCGAGGGCAGGGGAATATCACGGCCACCAACAGTGTGTGGAGGAAAGACGGAATCAAGGCCGGCTACACCGCTCTGGTTGTCAACGACGGCATTTTGTATGTCGTCGCTGACACCGGGAAACTGCATGCGTTTGACAGCAAGTCGGGTGAAGAACTCTGGGACTATACTCTGGGTACGGTTGGTAAGGGGTCACCTCTGATCGCGGACGGCAAGCTGTACGTGATGGAAGTGAACGGGAATATTCACATCCTGAAACCGTCCCGTGAGAAGTGCGAGTCGCTCAGCAAAGTTACCGTCGTGGCTGCCGACGGAAACGGGTTGGATGAAATCTACGGGTCCCCGGCGATTTCCGATGGCCGAGTGTTTTTAGTGACTCGAGACCGCACGTTCTGTATAGGCAA